>JAHRAF010000024.1 GCA_019061405.1 Wolbachia endosymbiont of Fragariocoptes setiger | reverse complement strand
TTATAAAGATGATAATATTCTTGCTCTTAAACTCGATATCGCTACTCAAATTGGTGAGGAGAGAGGTAAAGCTGAGGGTGAGAAACAAGCTAAGATTGAGGTAGCAAAGGCAATGCTTGCTGAAAACATGGAGATTAATACTATTGCTAAATTTACTGGACTATCAGTCAGAGAAATAGAAAAATTAGCACAAAATCCGTAAATGTGATATTTTGTCGTCTTTAGTTAATGCTTCTTTTACAAGTTTCTTGCGTTGGAGCAGCAAACTCTCTTATAACTGAATTCTCGTATGCGCTCGGTCTTCTATCATAGTATTCTCTTTTATTGTTTACATTTATGAATTCATGAGTTTCCTTCTTTTCAGGAGATGAGCCTGCAGTAAAAGGGTCTAAATCTTGCTTAACCGTTATTCTTGCTGACAACGCTTTTATTAGGCCCCTTCTTACTAACTCATATATTAACCTTTTATTCTGAAATCTCACTTCTGTTTTGTTGGGATGTACATTCACATCTACCTGATCATAAGGTATTTCGAGATGTAGTACCGCTAAAGGATACCTACCACTTGGTATTAAGTCATGGTATGCATATTTCACTGCACCAATAAGTAAACTATCTTTTATTGGCCTCTTGTTAACAAATGTATAGATCATATCAGATCTACCGCGATTTACAGTAGCTTTGCATATGTGACCTGTAAGTTTTATGCTTTCGTCCTGCTCGTATACTTCAAGTGAATTTTCCTTAAATTCTTTTTCTATTTAATATAATCTATTTAATATAATCTATTTAATAAAGAAGGCTGCTGAGTATATTCTAAAAGCTTTTTTTTTCCAGATGTGAGAGTAAAGCTTATATTATAGTTAATCATTGCTAAATTATTCAACTATATGTTGTGTTTCAGCTCTTTCTGTCTTAAGAGATTTTAATCTATTTGGAGTGGCAAAGAATAGATCGCGTACTTCAAATTGAGTACCACATACCAGGGAACAAGGGAAAAGTTCTTCAGTTTTTTCTCCACCCTCATAATTTATTAACCATAGCTCCATTTGACTTAGATGAGAAAGTCTAATTCTGCTTACTGCTGCAATAGATGGAAGGGCTTCTCCTCTAAACCCTAGGTGCTTTATCTCTATCAAATCATCATTGCTGTTTAATTTAGAAGTTGCATGACGTAGAAACGCAAGTTCTATTTCTTCTTTTTCGATACCAACTCCATCATCAGCAACAGAAATAAAGTTACGTCCACCAGCTTCTATTTTTATTTCTATCTTTGTACTCTGAGCATCAATCGAATTCTCAACTAGTTCTTTAACTACGCTCGCAGGTCTCTCTATTACTTCTCCAGCTGCTATGCGATTTATAGTTTTTGTATTTAACAGTATGATTGGCATTTATATTCTAATTTTATTATCTTTGAGATTATACCTTAACATACAGTTTGTAAGTTCATTAGTATTTTCTTAACACAAATACACTCGCTATGTTAGTCTTAACAGTATATACTAAATCTAAGAATGTATAACGTCAATAGTTTTTATCGCTATAACATTCAACAATTTATACTTGGAGGCTATTATGATTGATAACAAACTTTCTAGAAACACTATAGAGCTTATAGCTAAGGATGGTCTTTTCTCTACTAGCTTGATGAAAGAAGCATATCCTGTTGCACTAAATCCCTTTCAATCTCCTTTAATTACAATTGATGAAGAGGAGAACATTCAGCTAAATAAGTTTCTTGAACAAGCTATTTTAGCTAAAAATATAGATGACTTAAGTAAGGTTGTGAAGCAAGCGTTGAATTTAGGTATCAAAATAAATGCTCCCAACAAAGACAATGAAGTGAGCTTTGCCAATCTCATAATATTAAAAATGTACCATGATAAGTTTGGAGGAAATAAGCCAAAAGACATAATTAAAAAGTTGGCACTAAATGGATGGTGCTGAATTTGATTTTCAATTTGACGAAAAAACTACTGAAGTTTGCAATAAGGTAAAAAAGGAAGTTGAACTACAAATTCTTGATCGGCTTAAAAAGCTTCGTGAAATAGGAGAAAGTGCTACTATAGGAAGAACGGTAACAGAGGTATCATTCGATAACTAGACTTTTCATCTAGAATTTTCACATAGTAGCAAGGTAGATATTGCTAAAGTTTTAAGTGGTGCAAGAAATTTAGGTTTCAGTAAAGGTAATGTATAGTAATATTATCAAAATAGGAAAAGATCAGATTAAAGTCAGAACAGGAGAAAATGGCGAGAGAAATTATATAGACATTTCTGATAATGCTGCCTTTATGGTAACTTTTCCTTCTAGTGCTGGATAGATCAATATAAAAATATGGCACGATGTAAAAAATCCTAATCAAGTTTATATCGATGTAGAAGATAAAAATTTATGGAGCCAATTGCAAGAAAGAGGTGAAATAGTCGGCCATGGCTGCTTATTTGGTGGTATAATCTGCAATAGAAGCTGGTGGTTTTATGAGATTCTCTGAAAAAGCTAGGCTTCATCAAAGTAGTGAGTCTGTGTCTTAGGTTGATAGAACAAAGAATAATAAGACTACTTCTATAATACGTTCTTAATTTCTTTAGGTTATACTTTTCTTGCAATGGGAAGGAGAAAAAACCTTACTTGTACTAACATTTTTTTGATAGCAAATACATTGCTTTGCAGTAGTAGCATCAAAAAAGATTAGTTTTGACTACCTCAATTCTTTTAAGTTCTGTCTAGACTTGTCGGCAAGTAACTTAATTACTGAATGAATAAGACTACACAACGTTTGATCCTTTATTTTCTTATATTCTTTTACTAATTGCGATATCTCTTTACTTCCTATTTCACTTTCATAGTTCACATGTAAATTATCATTTATCTCAATGAAGAAATATGCTATCTCAACTGATAATGCTTGTGCTAATTCTTGCAACCTATCTATTGTAATTCGAGTACATGTACTTTCGTATCTTTGTATTAGCTGAAATGAAACTCCTATACGTTCTGCTAATTCTCTTTGACTCAAACCACATACTAATCTTCTTTTTCTTATTCTTTCCCCTATTTGCTTGTCAATTATATGTTTTTTCATTTAGGCTTCATTATAGGACTTTACTAATAAGTATACTATATTACGAAATTTTTTACTTTTGATTCTATTGTATTCGTTAACTAGCTTTATATATCTTCATCAAATGTTTCCGTCTGACTACAAGTAAAAAAACTAGACAGACAGGGCTTTGGCTAGGTCATATAGTCTGCTAGCTAAAATACAGTTTGATCCATTTTCATACTTTTGTATCTGTGTATAGGAAACAACCCACTCTTTTTCCCAGTTCAGCTTGTGATAGATTATTAGCTAGCCTCAACTGCTTTATTTTCTCTCCTAGTTGTATACGGTTCATTTTAATCTATATAGGCAAATCAATCTTATAGAGAAATAAGTTTAAGAGAAGTAAATTTATATTACAACAAGCCCTTGTC
>JAHRAF010000023.1 GCA_019061405.1 Wolbachia endosymbiont of Fragariocoptes setiger | reverse complement strand
CCAAAGCTTGCTTTAGTAGTAACATTAGCTCCATGTTTTACTAGATACTTTATCATAGATAAAAAAATAGTTGATAATGTTGATGTTAAAGCCGGAAAAGATCAAATTACTGCATTACACTTGGCTATTAAGATGAAATACTCTGATATTGTAGAATACCTTATTGATAACAAGAGTGCTAATATTAATATTGGAGATGTTGACAATACAAAACCTATCCATTACGCTGCTAAGTTAGGCTTAGATGATATATATGATCTTATAGGTAGGAAAATACCAAAAAATTATGATTACTACTATAGTGAAAATAACAATCGTAGAACAATATTGAGTTTTGCTGCTGAAGGTGGTTTATACCATAAAGTAATGAATATTATCACAAAATCAAAGGAAAAGTACGGATGTGGTGGCTCGTACTCATATGTCGTGCATACTAAATATAGTGATTACTTCGATAACTATTACAACAAATTAGATAGTAATCAGATGGTACCACTGCATTATGCTGCTAAAAACGGACATCTTTCTGTAGTAAAATTACTTGTGCAGGACTGTTTGAATTCTATTGGTTACAATTCATTAGGCATGCGTCCTATCCAGTATCCTAATTGGCCCTATCTATCTGTTCATGGTGGAACAAAGGAGGGAGGTAATAGTGCAATAAAACTCGCTACTGATATACGTGTAATTCAATATCTTAAATCTAAAATTTAAGATGAAAAGATGTATAAAGCTTGCGTTACTCAATCCCTACATTTATTAAATAAGTTTAATAATAGAACAGAGAGATTGAAATACTGTAGTGGAGATTATAACCAAATTCAAAGAGCTACAAAAGAAATGAATAGAGCAGAGCTTATTGCGAAGAATCTACTCAATGCGATCAGGAATAATGATAAAAGGTGGTTAATTGATCATGAATCTAGACTAAACATAAACATTACAGGTAGTAACGGAGAAGAATTACTCCGCATAGCTGCATTAAAAGGATATTTAGAGGTAGTTGAGTATCTTGTGGGTAAACGTGCTGCTAACCTTAATGCTAAAGACGACTCTGGCATGACAGTAATGCACTACGCATCTCGTGGAGGAAGTATTAAGGTTATAAAATACCTAATAGATAAAGATGTTGAGATTGATACTAAGTCTAAGGATGGAAGGACTCCTCTGCAGTCAGCGGCAAGTGCTGGGAATTTACCTGCTATGATATATCTTATCAGTCAAGGAGCTGATTTACATACTACAAATCGAGATCAAGTTACAACTCTGCATTATGCAGCTGAAGGTAATAGTGTTGAGGTGATAGAGTATCTACTTAGTCAAGGATTTGATACCAATGCTGCTACTCATCGTGGCAGAACGCCTCTTCACTATGGTGTTCAAAAAGGAAGTTTAGAGGTGATCAAGTATCTGATAGCTCATGGTGCAGATGTTAATGCTAAATCAAGCTTTGGTAATACAGTGCTTCACTATGCTGCTGAAAGAGGAGAAGTGGAGATAGTCTCTTATATTTTAGAACAAGGTATTGATATCAATATTCAAAACTATCTTGGTAATACTCCACTACACTCTGCAGCTTTGAAAGGAAATCTTGATCTAATAAGATACCTTAGAGAAAGTGGTGCTGACATTAATATCAAAAATAAACAAGGAGAAAAAGCTAGAGATATAGTGAAGAAAAAAGGATTACCTCAAGTTCTAAGTACTGGTGAACCTATAAGTTTAGATGAGTTAGTAGAAAACCTTTTTGATTCTATTATAAGAAAAGATAACAGTTTATTTATCGATAAAAACGATATCTCTAAAATGCAAGATCATGCTGGTAGAACACTACTTCATGCTGCGGCTTCAAAAGGTTACATGGTTGTTGCAAAGTACCTAGTAGAAACTTGCCGGTGCTGAAGTATAAATGCGACAGATAAAGTTGATCAAACTCCTCTATACTCTGCAATCTTTAATGATCAGCTAGAAGTGGTTAGATACTTGGTAGAAGAATGTCGATCTAATATCTCTCATAGAGATACTAATCAAGAAACTCCTCTACACTTCGCAGTTCTTGAAGGTAAAGCAAAAATAGCTGAATATCTGATAAGTCAAGGTGCTGAAGTAAATAGTGTGGATGATGCTGGTCAAACTCCATTACATCTTGCTGTTCTCTATGGCAGAGATGAAATAGCTAAACACCTAATAACAAAGGGTAGAACTGACGTTAATGCTTTTGATATTAATGGCAATACTCCTCTTCATCACGCTGCAATAAAGAATAATATTGATATGGTGCATTACCTTATAAAGAATGGCGCTGATATATATGAGAAGAATGTTGATAAACAAACTCCTATTGATATACTTAAAGCAAATGGTCATGAGGTGAAAGGAATCATAAGGCAGTTTGGACTAAACAAAACATTGATTAGTGCAGTGGAAAATAATGATATCGCTAAGGTCAAAATGGCTATAAGAAATGGTGCTGATTCTAATGCTAAAACTAGAAGTGGTGAGACTATTATAGATCTTGTAGTATCTGGAGGACAAGCTAACATAGAAATAATAAGATTCTTGAGACAACAAGATGAAACAAAATCACTAAGAAGAGTTAAAAGAAGTGGTGGAGGAAGTGTTTCAACGTACTCAGATTCAGATAGTGGTATCGAATCAGATAACGAGAATACATGTGAAGAAGGTAGATCTAGTTCTATAATAGGAAACTTTGTAAGTAGAGTAAAACGCTCAATCAGTGGATTCTTTGATTATTCTAGTGAAGAAAGTCCTAAACCTATAGAAGTTAAAAACTATGTTCCTGGGTCTACTAGAATAGATACGGAACCAGTAAGTATAACAGAAAATATAGATGTTAATGGTAATTTACTTTTACTCAATGTACTTGTAAGAAAAGTTACAGGTAAAGGTTTTGTTTCTTGTTCTCATTCAATCTCTCCAGAAGAAGCTACAGGTTGTGCGATGAGTATTACTCATGAATTTGAAAGGGGGATAAGAAAAGCGGCTAAGGATTCTAAGTGTAAAATATCTAAGGATCTAGGATATCTGTTGTTTAGTAATGTATTCTCTGATGTGAAAAAGTCCTTGATTCAAGGAAATTATTCTGAAACAGAAGGAATACTATACTCTTTTGCGAAAAATATCTGTCCTAAAAATAACAAAAAATTTATGAGATTTGTAGATATAGAAATTAAAAATATGCTTACTCCTCAAGATTCTAAAATAATGAGAATGGACGCTTTAAGAAAAGATCAACCTTCATCATTAGTTAATCAAGTTGATATACAATCTATGAGTCAGAGAAGGTTGATAGCATAACCCACTAATATGTGCCAGAGCTCTAGGTTCTGGTACCTTTTTTACACTAAAGCTACGAAATCAAATATGAGAGGAAGAATTCCCAAGAAACATAACGGTTAAGAGAGTAGACACTTTTTTAATATCTGTTTTATCTTAGTTTTTCTATCTCAGATGTAGTGAGACCTGTTGATTCTGAGATAATACTAATTGGAATATCAGCTTTAAGTAAATTTTTTGCTACCTCGATCTTAGCTTGTTTCTCACCCTCAGCTTTACCTTTCTTTTCACCAATTTGAATACCTTCGTTTTTGGCGATATCGAGTTTATGAGCAAGAATATTATCATCTTTATAAACATTCATAACTC
>JAHRAF010000002.1 GCA_019061405.1 Wolbachia endosymbiont of Fragariocoptes setiger | reverse complement strand
TATGTTATTTATAACTTATTTTTTTAAAATGTCAGATTAAATCTTGTTTAGTACAGCTAATTGAAAGTTGCCAAACTTGTCATTCCTTTTAGGATGATTTTCAATATAATCTTTCGGTCAGTCAGTCAAAGTATCCTATAGACCATAAGTGCTTACTCTAATATCTTTTTCGGAAAACTCTGTGTATTTTTCTAAAGCTTTTTCCTTTGCACAAGCCTGCTCACACTTAGGTATATATGTGAACGTGATTAGACGCTACCTTACCTCTCTACTTTTAATTTTTTCCCTTATTAGGACTGAACATCTATATCCATACTATGTGCTGTCGTAAACGGAGTGACTATTTTTTCTATCATACTCTACCTTTCTTACCATCATAACATTATATTCTTGAAGAGCTGGACTTCAACTCCAAGGTTTTTCTCCCAAATTTGGGATAATAAAGAAAATATATTGACTGTTATTAGTGCAATACTAGCAGCTTACTTTGCAGTAGATACTCATTAATACCTTATATGTTGCTATAGCTGTACTAGTAGGATCTGCTATTATTGGTGCATCAATAGATTATCAAGTTACAAAACTTTGTGAGAAAGTAAAGAAGCCGAAATACTGATGCTGTATTTACAAATGCTTTGGTTTCTGATTTTTTTTAAAAGAGACTATCATAAACTAGCACTAGATTTTTCTTCTGAACACTCTTTAATTAGGCTTTAACTATCTCTTAATTAGAAAAGTTCTTTTTTATTCCCAAATTTATTCCCAAAGTGCATCACTCGTTACATTTGATGTAAACTCTTTAAATTCAGTTGTAAAATCTTCAAAATTTTTAAGATGTGTTGTGAGTGCCTTATCTAGCTTATTGAAGCTATCATGTATTAGTGTTCTTAGATTATTACCAAGACTGTCTATATAATGCTTAGTGCCCCATATAGAATTTGTATGCTGCTCATGATCTGAAGATTTATTATTATTATCAGCCATTTTGATACTCATGAAATGTTATGCTTTTATTATAGTGTATACTATTTAAATGGCGAATATCAGTATTTTTTATACCTTGATTTAATAGTATGAAGTTACTAATAACTAGAGATTAACTTCATAATTATTATAGTTGTTTATATCTTCGAAATTATTAATATCAAAAATTCTCTGCTGTACTGAACTTTTATGTATTGAAGTAGCTTCTGTATTTTCTTGCACATCTTCGTATGAATCGGGTGGTTGATACTCATTTATTGAATTTTCCTCCATAACTTCTTGAAAAGCTTCTACCATAACTTTCTTCAAATTTCCTTGCATCATCTTTTCAATACTACTTTTCATAAGTTCATCCATAGTTTGTTTGAAATCTTCTTTATTCTTAATCTCAGAAGATTTTATTTTATTCTCAACTACTTCAGTTATTTTACTAAGCAACTCTTCAGTATTCTGTTCATTCATTTTATCCCAACTTTTATCCCAAGCCTGTTTTAATTTATTTTCATCATATTTTCCCAATGGTTTAATGAAGTCTATAAACTGATTAAAGGCAATTTCATTATTTTCCCCCATTCATTCACATCCTTCCATGCATTTTCCCAAAAACTAGCTTCAAAGATAGTCATAAAGTTGCTCCTATTCATTATCATTGCTATATATCTTATATAAAAAATACTAACTTATACTTAATATAGTAGGAGCTTTTGTTTATTGAGAAGATAAGTAGAATGTATTTATATTATCAAGGTATTTGAATTTACTAAGTAAATTCTGCTACTAACTTTGCCTATCTTTTTCAGTATTTTATAATACATATAAGTATATGATTTAAGAGTTCTTAATTAGATTGCTTCTTTTCAAGAATACTTTTTAAATAAGCTGCTTTTTCAAACTCTAAATTCTTCGCATGCTTCAGCATTTCTTTGCGTAATTGTTGAACATCAAGATCCTTATCGTAATCTGTTAATGTTTTTTCTTGAAGAAAACTCGTAATAGGTTTTAATATTGTTTTAGGTATAATTCCATGCTTTTCATTGTATTCCTCTTGTTTTGCTCTTCTACGATTTGTTTCATTTAATGCACGTTCAAGAGATCTTGTCACTTTATCGGCATATAGTATAACAATACCTTCACTATTTCTAGCAGCACGTCCTATTGTTTGAACTAACGATGTTTCAGAACGTAAAAACCCTTCTTTGTCTGCATCTAAAATTGCAACGAGACCGCATTCAGGTATATCTAATCCTTCTCTTAAAAGATTGACTCCAACTAAAACATCAATATTACCTGCACGTAAGTCATATAAAGTATCTACTCTATTCAATGTATGAACATTTGCATGAAGGTAATTCGTTTTAATTCCCACTTCACACATGTATTCAGCTAAATCTTCCGCCATTTTTTTCGTTAATGTAGTTACTAATGCACGCAATCCTTTTTTTATTACTTTTTGTACTTCAGAGATAACCTCATCCACTTGGTATTTCGTTGGTCTTATAAAACATAGAGGATCTAGCAGTCCGGTTGGACGAATAACCTGCTCGATAAATATACCTCCTGTTTTTTCTAATTCGTATTTTCCTGGTGTTGCTGAAATATGAATTGTCTGTGGACGCATTGTCTCCCATTCTTGAAAATTTAATGGTCTGTTATCAAGTGCAGATGGTAATCTAAATCCATAGTGCACGAGATTTGATTTACGTGATCTATCACCTCCATACATTGCTCCTAACTGTGGAATTGTTACGTGACTTTCATCAACAAATAATATTGCGTCTTTTGGTAGATACTGAAAGAGAGTAGGAGGGGGTTCTCCTACTTGTTTACCTGATAGATAACGGGAATAATTCTCTATACCCTTGCAAGTACCTGTTTCTCTTATCATTTCCAAATCAAAATTTGTTCTCTTAGCTAGACGTTCTGCTTCAACGATTTTATTATTAGAGCGTAAATACTTTAAGTGTTCATGCAGTTCCTCTTTGATGAGATCTATTGCTTGTAAAAGTGTTGGTCTAGGAGTTACATAGTGGCTATTTGCAAAGATTACTATCTTTTTAAGTTCTGTAATAATGTTTCCAGTGAGTGGGTCCATTTCCATAATTTCTTCTATTTCATTACCAAATAAAGAAATTCGCCATGCTCTATTATCATGGTGAGAAGGAGAAATATCTATTACATCTCCACGAGCTCTGAAAGTTCCACGCGTAAATTCGTTATTAGATCTTTTATATTGTAATTCAACTAAATTATTAAAAAGTTCCTGAATTTCTATTTTATCACCCACCTCTAATTTATTAGTCATGTTTATATAACTTTCTGGTGCACCAAGACCATAGATACAAGATACGCTAGCTATAACAATTACGTCTTTCCTTTCTAAAAGAGAGCGAGTTGCAGAATGTCTTAATGTATCTATTCTTTCATTAATAGCTGAATCTTTTTCAATATAAGTATCTGTTTGAGGAATATATGCTTCTGGTTGATAATAATCGTAGTATGAAACAAAATACTCAACGGCGTTATATGGAAAAAACGCTCTCATTTCTTCATAAAGTTGAGCTGCTAAGGTTTTATTATGAGCAATAATAAGAGCAGGGCGGTCAGTTTTCTGTATAACATTTGCCATAGCGAATGTTTTTCCTGAACCAGTAACGCCAAGTAGTACCTGATCATTGAAACCATAATTTAGACCTTCCACTAATTTATTAATTGCTTGTGGTTGATCTCCTGAAGGTTGAAAATGGGAAATAAGTTTAAATAAATGCATAGAGAGATTGTCTCTTAGCTAAAGCAAATTTTGCAAAAATTCTCTAAATATGGTATAATAAAGGGCATTTGTTACCAAAATGATGTTGTTAGAAAAAGTATTTATTTGTGGCGTAGTACTCCTAGTCATAATATTTACCTTTCTCATAAGAAGAGCATATAGTCAGTATAATGAAATTATTGAAGAAAAAGAAAGAAAAAAAGAGGATGAATTATATAAAGAGAAAAAGCGCAAAGAATTAGAAAAGTTTCAGGAAATACTTCGTGAGAATCAAAAAGACAATGTAAAACAGGTATATGAAGAAGATCTAGAAATAGTTGATATTGCAAAACCACTAGGTAAGTGGACAAAGATGGTTATGCAGAATAGTAGTCTTAATCTATTAGCACAATTGATAAGAAATAAGGACAATAAGAAGGGATTTTGGCAATTGTTTATAAAATCCCAAGCTTCTACTCAAGGTAAATACAAAGGAAGAGGTAGATAAATATGCTTGAATGTAAAGATTTGTCTTGTATTCGTGGTAGTAAACTAGTGTTTGATAACCTAAACTTCAAAGCTGAACCACAATCAAAAATTTTCATTATGGGAAGAAATGGTAGTGGAAAGAGTAGTTTATTAAGAACTTTATGTGGATTATTGCCACCTGCATCAGGTAGTGTGCAATATAAAGGCAGAGATATATATGACAATAAAAGCTCTTACGTTTCTTCTATGGTATATATAGGACATAAAAATGCCTATTATGAACACTTAACTATTCTGGAGAATTTAGAATTTTGGGCAAAAATACGTAATACTAGTGAGTTAATAATGGCAGCAGTGTGTTGTTTACAATTACAACCAGTATTAAATATAAGGTATGGTGAACTTTCTGCAGGTTGGAAAAGAAGAACAGCACTTGCTCGTCTTCTGATTTCAAATGCTGATGTTTGGTTAATAGATGAACCATTTTGTAATCTTGACAATGTAGTATATGAGACAGTTCTCAATCTTATTTCAGTACGTGCCAATCAAAATGGTATAGTCATTATCACAGGACATAAAATCGATGACCAGTTATCTGATTTTATAGTTATGAACATGTAGAAAACAATTCAGTTTGCTAAGATTAGCTCTAGCAGTATAATTTCTTTAAGTTTACAGAAATACATAAAATGTCAGAGCAGTTTTATTTTACAGACAAAAACCTTGAAAAAGCAAAAGAATTAATAAGTATGTATCCAAAGGGTAGAGAAGGTAGTGCTGTTATGTCTTTGCTGTATCTAGTGCAAGAGCAAGTGGGTTGGATATCAGAATCTGCTATGTGTTATATAGCAGATTTTCTCAATGTTTCTTATATTCGTGTATATGAGGTAGCAAATTTTTATACTATGTATAACCTTAGACCTGTTGGTAAATATTTGATACAAATCTGTAGAACAACTCCTTGTTGGCTATGTAATAGCGAAGGTATTTTAAATACTATCAAAGAGAAGCTAGGTATTGATGTTGGTGAAACAACTCAAGATAAATTATTTACTATAAAAGAAGTAGAGTGCCTGGGTGCATGTGTTAATGCTCCTGTTGTACAAATTAATAATGATTATTATGAAAACCTTACTCCTAAAAAGGTAGAAGATATAATAACAAAACTCTCAAAATTGTAAATATCACTAACATAATTTTTAGAAAAAGGTTATCTGCTAACTACATGATTTATGGACAAACTCTTAATAGGTTGTTGTTTCTAAATCCTCTATCCATATCACTAAGCATTCAACTGGCTTATTAGGATATATTTTTTGTACTAAAACTTTATAAGTGTGCATTTGGATTTTTATTTCTTCTAGTAAGGAAGGGGAGATATTACGATGTGATTTATAATCTATTATAATTACTTTATCTTTCACAACACATAATCTATCTAAACGCACTATAATTGACTTGTTATCAATCATACCGCCTAGAGTCACTTCTGATTGACCTTCAAGATGACCATACTTTTCATCAAATGCTATGATTTTTTCATAAATTTCATCCTTATCATCAGTATTTTCAAGATATTTTTTTACCCAAATTTTTCTTCTCTGTTTTTCTATTTTAGGTATGTATTGTAATATACTATGAATTACTTTTCCACGTGTACAATTTTTATTTTTCTCACTCCTTATTTTAAATGTTTTTAAATTAGTAAGATTTTTTGGTAAAGAAATAGCTGGAACATCAAAATAGTCGTGTTTTTTATAAATATAAGGATAACTTGAGTTAATACATAACACTTCTATCCCCTCTTTTAGGAGCTTTTTTTCATACGGTCCTCCATGTGAAGTAATAAGATCATACCATGAGCCATTTTGTACAGGTTCTTTACCAAAAATATACAATTCATCTTCAGCTCGTGTTAATGCTACATATAGCAAACATAGGTATTCATTATAATATTCAATTTTTTTTTCCTTTTTTACTTGGTCGCAATAAAAATTGCGGTGTTTACTACACCAAAAAGGTGCATTCATTCTATCAAAAATAATACGGTCGCTATTTCTTGGAACTGTATTTGTATCAACTAGAAATACTATAGGAGCCTGCAAACCTTTTGATTTATGAATTGTCATTATTTTTATAGCATTACATTCAGATTGTACATTGATCTTGATTTCTGGATTGGTTTCTTTGATCAACTGAATAAATGCCTGCAAAGATAAAGAATTAAAGTTAAGTAATAAGGTCATAAATTCATCTATAATTTCAAAACATTCAAGTCCTAATCTTGCTGCAAATTTTTTTTTACCTGCACGCAGTATATGAGTGAATAGCGACAGAGGTGATTCTTTTTTAGATAAATCTATTAAATTATTGAGTTCACTGTAAGTACTTTCAGAATAACATTTTAATCTTTCCCACATAGACTCTTTTTTGCGATCATATGCAATGTTAAATAGATCTTCTTCACTAAAATTAAATAATGGTGATTTTAAAGTATTTGCAAGAGCAAGATCATTTACTTGTAGGAGCAAAAATTCAGCTAATGCTACTAAATCCTGCGTTACTATATGATCCATAATTCTAAAATAGTCTCTACCTATCACTGGTATATTTGCTTTTTTCAATTCGCTTATAATATAGTCAACTAGAACATTACGTTGTCGTATAAGAATTATTATATCTCTGGGTTCTATGTGCCGACCTTTAGTTTCTAAAATACGACCATTACTTAACCAACTATGAATTTTATTAGCTATTGTCTGAGCAAGTGATTTATCTATTATGTAGTTTTCTTCATTTGTTAATTGTACTTTAAATGCTTGTTGCCTTTTGTTTTGTTCCTTAGGTATTAATGGCCAAATTTCTACATAGCCTCTGTCACTTCTATTAGGTACATGCTTTAGAATATTATTACTGACAGATACTTCTTCACAAAAAGTATTAAATATTCTATCAACAAAAGTTAAGATTTCTGGAGTAGCACGATACGATCTTTCAAGTTGACATGATAGCCAATTTCTCCCTTCAGTTTTATTATAAAAATATTTCTGCATATAATTAAATAGAATAGGGTCAGCACCTTGAAACCTATAGATAGATTGTTTTACATCACCTACAACGAATAAAGTTCTTTTTTCGTCGTTACCAACAAAAAATTCATCGCATAGGCTGGAGATAATTTTCCATTGATCAATACTATTATCTTGTGCTTCATCAACAAGTATATGATCTATTTTTTGGTCTAGATTATACAATATCCAATCTTTGCAATCGTGATTATTAAGAAGTTTTACTGTTAAAATGATAACATCATTGTAGTCAAGTAAAGCATATTTCAGTTTCTCATAATTATAAAGTTCAATATATACTTTCAATATATGTACTAAGTTACTAGTTTTCTGAAAGATTTTGTAAGAAGACACTTCTTTCACATAAAGTAGTACAGTATTCTGAATATATTCTATTAGTTGTTCTGCTTCAGGAAATTTTTCCAATGTGCTTTTGGTAATAATAGACGAAATATTCTTTTTTTCGTATGAATCTAGTTTTATAAATATTTTAATGAAATTTTCGGTTAGCTGTTTGATATGTGATTTTGGTAAATTATTAATAATGGTGCTATAATTTTTGTCGCGCTTGCTTCCATGATTTAATATTTCCGCTAGTGTAGTTAATCTTTGAAGTATTATACTAGGTATTTCACAAACTTCTTTCGGAGCATTTATTTTATTTCTAATATATTCTAAATCTTGCATAGGTCTCTTTATGCACAAAGTATAAAGTAAAGTTTTGAGCTCATTTTCATCGATTTCTTCTGCAAGAACATGAATATGATTTTGTAGAGTTTTGTGATTTAATACTTTATTAAATACTGCGAAATGTAATTCTTTACATTCACTCAATGTACAATTTGGAGTAATCCCAGCCTCTATAGGAAAATTTGAGATTAATTTATAACAAAAAGCATGTATAGTTTGTATAGTAAGATTAATATTTTCCAGCTCATAGAAGAGCTTTCTTGCCTGAACGTTAGTGGTGATAAACAATTGTTTAAGATCTGATTTTAATTCATAATCTGAACATGTTGCCCATCTACCAAGCATATTATAAATTCTAGTTTCCATTTCATTTGCTGCAGCATTAGAAAAAGTCAAACAAAGAATGTTTTTTTTATTTTCCAATAGTAACTTTAATACTCTGTCTATTAATATTTTTGTTTTTCCGGTTCCTGCAGATGCATTTACCCATACAGAAAAATTTGGATCGATAGCACTTTTTCTCACTCAGTTTGTAAAAGTTGACCAAGGCAACATTATATATATAATTGATCACTAGTTCTAGCAAAGATATAAATGAATGTTTTTTCTGTTAAGGCATACGCAAAAATTAACCTGTTTTTACATATCATTGCTAGAAAAGAAACAGGTTACCATGAAATAGAAAGCTTGTTTGTTTTTACAAATTTTGCAAATTTTTTAGAGATAAAAATAGACTATAAAAAGTATAGATATGACAAATCTGAAGTTGTGTTTATAAACTCTAAGTCTAAAATTGACAGTAGATACAACACCATTATTAAAGCAATAAATATGCTTATCAGGTATGCCCCCAGTTATACAAAAGTTTTTGTAAAAGTTATAAAAAATGTTCCAAGTGCATCAGGTTTAGGAAGTGGATCCTCAGATGCTGGAGCGATAATACGTACGATGGGCAAGGTATGGAATGTTGAAAGGTCAATTCTTAATGAAATAGCACTTAATATTGGTTCTGATGTTCCGGCAAGTATAGATAGTAGAGCAGTTCTTGTTAGAGGTTTTGGTGAAGAGTTATCCTACATTAGAAACACTCACTCTTTACCAAAGGATATAGTAATAGTCAAACTTAAAAAAAAGTTTCTTAGCACACCAGAAGTATATTCCAAATTTTCAGGAGAATTTTCTCAACCCATCGAATGGAGTAATGATATGAATCTATTACAGCTTGTTAAGAACACAAGAAATGATCTACAAGAAACAGCTATTCATTTTATTCCTGAAATTAAAAATGTAGTATCAACTCTAGAACTTCAAAAAGGTTGCGTAGTTGCACGTATGTCAGGGAGTGGTGTAGCATGTTTTGGATTATTTGATAATGAAGAAAATGCAAAAACTGCAAAAATTACTATAGAAACGGAAAATTCTAATTGGCTAGTGATAAACACTAAGCTAATATTATAACTTTATGGATATAATATCTTTAGTCTCAAAAAACAAAAACTTTATAAACAGTTATGAAACAGGCAAGTTTTTCGTTAACGAGCAAGAATATTTTACATCCATAGTTATTTTACCTGACAAAATAGTAGAATTAAAAGATAATAACTTAAATGATGTAGAATATTTAAAACAGTTTTTGACCAATGAAGTCGAAATGTTATTAATAGGTACTGGAAAAACTAGAAATAGTCTGAATCAATTACTAATGTCCTATCTTGTGTCAGAAACAAACTTAAGCTTTGAATTTATGGCAAGCGATGCTGCGTGTAGAACTCACAACATTTTAATATCTGAAGATAGATTTGTTGTGACTTATCTTTTGATTATATAATGATGGTTGAAATATTTACACAGAATTTTTTTATTAATAGTCTAATTGTTATAATTATAATTAGCTCTGTAACTGGTGCGTTAGGATCGTTTATGATATGGCAGAGATTGTCATACCTTGGAGATAGTTTATCTCATTCATCATTACTAGGAATTGCGCTAGCCTTCATTTTTAAAATCAGCCCATCAATCAGTATAATGCTTATTGCTGTTACTTTTGCTATATTTTTATCTTTAAATTTCAATAAATTATATTCCGCTGACACAGTGTTGAATATTGTGACTAATGTAATTTTATCGCTTAGCCTAATAATTATGTCTTTTTTATCATCAAAAAGTAATAATATTCTTAGTTCTCTTTTTGGTGATATATTAACCCTAAATTACTATGATATAGCATTAATTTTTTTGATTTCATCTATAGTAGCTTTTGTTTTAATATTCAGATGGAATCATTGGTTAATGATTTCAATTAGCCAGAATTTAGCAATAGTAGAAAAAATCAATATTCCTTTAGTAAGATTAGAGTTTTTAATTGTTTTAGCGATATTTATTGCGATTGCTGCTCAGTTAATAGGTATACTCCTTATAGCTGCATTTTTACTGATACCTGCTGCATCTGCTAGGCTAATTTCCAAAACTCCTTTACAGATGATAATTACTGCTACTTTTTTTTCCTTGATATCTGGAGTATCTGGATTAGTATTATCTGCAAGCTTTGACCTTTTTACTGGACCAGCAATTATACTAGTTTCAGCTTTGTATCTCATTCTTACTTGTTTTATAAGATTGAAACCAAGTAAATAGTTTTTAATAAATATCTTGTCAGATTAAAAGGCAATACTTTATTTAAAGAATTTTATAAAAAATTCTGTCATATTTTCAATTGTAGTATAGGACATTATACATGTAGCCTTTTTTCTTCTTTGAAAAGAAATCCGTTTTGAAATCTTTTAAACCTATATTTTTATTTTGCAAATTGATATAACCAGCAACTAAATATTTATTATCACTTTTGTATTTTAGTGAAATTATTTTTTTCTTAAAAGGGTCAGTTATAATATAACTTTCTTCTCTGTAAACTACTTTTTTGTTTTTAGTGCTTGATACAATTACTTGATCATATATTTTTTGTTGATAGGTAATTTCGTTATTATAAATTACATTTACATCTTTCTCTTGATAAAAAGCTTTCTTAATAAGTTCTTCAGAAATTTTCTGTCTGTTTATAATATTAAAATTCTCATATAGTTTATCAAGGATAAAATAATCTACAATACTTGCAGTAAGCACGCAAACGCAAGTTATATAAAATATTGCATTCATTTGAGGTGAAAAGTGTTTTAGTCCGTTCATTTAAATAAATTGTATAGATCGAGGTATAAATTTACTTATTTTTATAAGATTGATATGCTGAATAATGAAACAAGTGCTGACTATCGAAGCAATAGGTATAGTTATTATTGCATATTAGAGAATAATGCTTTAAAATGATAAAACGATTTTTTTCAGAAAGATTAGATCCCCTCATAATTGAACTTACAATAAATTATCTCTTAAAGGGTATCGTATAAGATTTTAGTGTGTCAATGATTTTCATAAAAATTTAATAAAAAGCTTAATATAAAAACATTGTCTTTAGTCAGATAATCTTATAATGAAACATAAAAGGTACTTAGGTATTGCAGCTTACAGATTAATAATTTATTATGATTATGTTATTAACTGTTGTTAGAAGAAAACTTGGTAAATTACGAAGAAATATTTATAAATAAAATACAGAGCATAAAAGATGAGGGACGTTATCGTGAGTTTACTCATTTTGCCTCCTTACCTGGTAGACTTCCTTACATTATGGATTATGAAAGAAACAGAGAAGTGGTGGTTTGGTGTAGCAACAATTATCTGGGAATGGTTCAGAATGAAAGTGTTGTTTCGACTCTGAAAAATTCATTTTCTCAAGTAGGTGCAGGTGGAACAAGAAATATATCGGGAACAACAAAAGAAGTAGTTGAACTTGAAAAGTCATTAGCTGATCTACACCATAAAGAAGCTGCCTTAACGTTTCCCTGTGGATATTTAGCTAATCAAACGTCGCTTAGTACTTTGTCCTCTATTATTCCTGATGTAGTAATTCTTTCAGATGAAAAAAATCATTCCTCAATGATAGAGGGTATAAAGTCAGGAAGAAGACCAAAATATATATTTAAACATAACAATGTAGAACACTTGGAACAATTATTAAAATCTATAGGTGTAGATATACCAAAAATCATAGCTTTTGAATCAGTATATTCAATGGATGGTGATATTGCACCTGTTAAGGAGATATGTAACCTTGCTCATCGATATAAAGCTCTTACATATCTAGATGAAGTACATGCAGTAGGGCTATACGGTCCACGTGGAGGTGGAATTGCAGAAGAATATGATTTAATGCAAGAAATAACAGTTATTCAGGGTACATTATCTAAAGCCTTTGGAGTAATGGGTGGGTATATTGCCTCTTCAAAAAATCTTATAGATGTAATAAGGAGTTCTGCACCTGGATTTATATTTACTACTGCTATGTCTCCCATTCTTGCTTCAGCAGCAAAAGCTAGTATTGAGCATTTAAAATCAAGCTCTTTTGAGAGAGCAGAACATAAAGTTGTAGTTGAAAAGGTAAAATTCTCATTAAAACATGCAGGTATTAATTTTATTTCCACAAAAACCCATATAATCCCCATTATAATCGGCAATCCAGAATTATCTAAAAAGGCATCAAAAATGTTATTTGATGAGCATGGAATCTATGTACAACATATAAATTATCCAACGGTTAAAAAGGGAACTGAACGTTTTCGCATCACTCCAACTCCTTACCATACTGATGAAATGATTAATCATTTAACAGAGTCCTTAGTAAAGGTATTTAAAAAATGTGACATTGCACTTATGTAGAAATTAGTTGACTGTCATTTATTAACAGTTATATATTTATTATTATGCCGGCTTAGCTCAATTGGTAGAGCAACTGACTTGTAATCAGTAGGTTGTCAGTTCAAGTCCGACAGCCGGCATTCCTGATAATAATTAACCAAATCATTCACATATGTCCTTTTTAATCGTAGCTAATTGGAAGATGAACGGTACACGTTCTTCATTTGCACATTTTATGGCAAAAATTAATAAAAATCGTATTTCGGACAACATAAAGTTGGTTATTTGTCCACCATTTACATCATTTTCAGATAATATAAAGACAAATCATAATATTAGCTTGGGTGCACAGAACTGTCACTTTCAAGTAGATGGTTCCTATACGGGTGAGGTTAGTGCGAGAATGATTAAAGAATTAGGATGTACTTATGTGATACTTGGTCATTCTGAGAGAAAAAATGAAACTGATAGTGAAGTGAAACTTAAAGTAAAGATAGCGCTAGATACAGGACTACACCCTATTGTTTGCATAGGTGAAAACTTAAGAAATGAAAATACAAAAGAAGTAATAGAGCGTTTATGTAGAGATCGTTTACCAACAGATGGTAAATATACTGTAGCATATGAGCCTATATGGGCCATAGGCACAGGTTATATACCAGATAATAAATCGATTGCTGAAATAATTAGAACTATTAAATTGTGTACTGGCGGCATGCCCGTACTATATGGAGGATCAGTAAATTCAGTTAATATAGAAACTTTATTTAGTATTGATGATTTATCTGGAATATTAGTTGGAAGTGCAAGCCTAGATTTCAATCATTTTAATGAGATTATACAAAAAGTTATAAATCTTAAAATTTCTCGAGAGATTTGATATATTTAAGCATTTACGTTATAATTAATGTTGGATATATAGAGAATACTTATGAGTGAAGGAATGGGCTCGAACATTGCTGCGTTGCAGTCTTCGCGTGATCATCAAGAATCTTCAGGAGAAAAAAGTGGCTGTGGTATGGGTTTTGGAGACTCTTTTGCTACAGTTATGGATGGAATGAAATGGTCTTTCAATTGGCATGAAGGTATAATTGGTTCTTATAATAATGTTTTAGAGGGCTGGATAAGCGGTGGGAGTCTTATAACCTCACTTGGAAAGCAAGGAAATATGCTTGGAATAAAAATATTAGATGACCTGATAAACCATTTCTCAGATGGAGGAGAGGCTGGAGCCGCACCGCAAGATGATGGAGGTGGACCTAGTCCTGACTATGGTGATTCAGATAATTATCCTCACTTTAATGAAAAAATGGGAAATGATTTTAATGATTTCAGTCAAGGTGCTAACGATGAGGGTTATTATCATGGGAGGTCATTTGACCCAGGCCCTTCACCGAGCGTTGGTAATGATTCTAATCATGGAATGTCTCTAGGTGACTAGTTCTATGTTATAACTCATCAGAAGAACTATTCTTTCTTTTTGTAATAAAATATAAATGGAAAAATGGTTTGTAATAATAGATTCACAATATACATTATCATATAAGATAAAATATAAATGTCCAAATATAATACTTTACGAGATTTCATTACAGTATTGGAAGAAAAGAAAGAACTGATAAGAATTAAAGAAGAAGTATCCACAATAATGGAAATCACAGAGATTCATCGTAGAGTATTGTCAGAAAAAGGACCTGCTATTCTTTTTGAAAATGTTATTACAGAAAACGGAAAAAATTCTATTCCTGTCTTAGTAAATCTATTTGGTACTGTGGATAGAGTAGCTTTAGGGTTAGGTATAGATTCATCACAATTAAGAGAATTTGGTAAACTTCTAGCATTTTTAAGATCTCCTGAACCACCAAAAAATTTTAAAGAAGCAATAAAAATGCTTCCTCTTTTGAAGACTGTATTCTCGATGAGGAGTAAAGTTGTTAAGCATGCCCCATGTCAAGAAATAATATTCACTCAAGATAAGGTAGACCTAAGTATTTTGCCTATTCAAACTTGTTGGCCTAACGAACCTGCACCATTAATAACTTGGCCATTAGTAGTCACTAAAGGGCCTACAGATGAAAAACAAGATAATTTTAATCTTGGAATATACCGTATGCAGGTAGTAGATCAAAAAACAACCCTGATGCGTTGGTTAGCACATAGAGGTGGGGCAAGTCACCATAAGCGTTGGTGCGAACAAAAAAAAGAAGCAAAATTTCCTGCAGCAGTTGTTATAGGGATAGATCCTGCAACGCTTATTGCTGCTGTAACGCCAGTACCTGAAACTCTTTCAGAATATCAATTTGCCGGTTTATTACGAAGAAAAACTCTTGAACTAGTTGATTGCAAAACAGTACCTCTACAAGTTCCAGCTCAGGCTGAAATTATTTTGGAGGGTTATGTAAGTTTAAGTAAGTATCGTGATGAAGGACCTTATGGTGATCATACAGGATATTATAACTCTGTTGAGAAATTTCCTGAATTTAATATTACTGCAATAACTATGCGTAAAAATCCCATCTATCTAAGTACTTTTACTGGTAAGCCACCGGATGAACCATCTGTTCTAGGTGAAGCATTAAACGAAATTTTTGTTCCTATTCTAGTGAATCTATTTCCAGAAATAATAGATTTTTACTTACCACCAGAGGGTTGTTCCTATAGAATAGCGATTGTTTCAATAAAAAAATCCTATCCTGGGCATGCAAGAAGAATAGTCATGGGTATATTCTCATCTTTGAAACAATTTTTATATACAAAATTTATAATAGTTGTAGATGAAGACATAAATATACGAGACTGGAAAGAAGTAATGTGGGCAATATCAACAAGAATGGATCCAGTACGTGATATAATGATGATAGAAAATGCTCCTATTGACTATTTAGACTTTGCTTCTCCTGAAAGTGGTCTTGGAGGTAAGATAGGGTTTGATGCTACCAATAAAATTTCTCCAGAAACACAACGTGAGTGGGGTAGGAGAATAGAAATGGATGAAAGAATTATACAAAAGGTTACAGAAAAGTGGAAGAAGTATGGATTTAAATCCAAAGATTAATCATAAAAGATTAAAATTAAACTTGCTAAATTTTTGTTTATAGAACCCAAATGAATTTTTTACTTGACACATTGATGTGACCTTATTAATCTTACAGTAAGGTTCGCGATAATTCTCAGACAAATCATTAGATTCATCTTATATATCCCTCTAGGAGATACGAGTTCACCTCTTATTAGAATAATATATCTTAAAACACTAAGATAGGTTATAAATAGAGAAAATTTCATAACTTTAAATAGTATAATAAAGAAAGATTCAACAAAATATTTTAGTTAAAAAGGTGAGGGGAGAATAAGGTAGTAAAAACCAAAGGATTTGTGAATTCAATTTTAATATAGCATTTCAACCACTTGTTATAAACAATCAATGTCTATTAAAAACAAACTACAAAAAAGCACTTGATATTGAAGATTATTTTCTAATATAGAAAAAACTTTTAAAAATTTAGTAGAAAGTATTCTATTTTGAATTGATCAGATAAAATCTTATTACTCTTTAAAAAATAATCTTTTTTGCACAAGCTGTGATTCTCATAAACATAACAAAATTTTTTTCAACATTAATTTAAAACTACATCAAAAATATCATTTATTATGGAAATCTGTAATATCTCAAGCATTTTTTATTGATGCTGTGAGTAATTGCAAAAAAACAGAGAATTTAGTAGCAAAGCGTAAGGCAATTTCTTGGTTGTCAAAAAAAATCAAGATTTTAGAGACACATGCATATTAGCAAATTATGATCCAATGTATGTATACAATAAAATAAAACCAACTTTATTGAATTACACAAGAAAGCTTTCTTAATCTTTTTTTTCTCTATTAAGAAAGATATCCTTTAGTTTTTGATCTATCGCTTGCTCTATCTCTTGTACTAGAAGTTGTTTTATAAAGTTTATGGACTGTAGATTAGTTTCATTTTTTTGACTACTAAGAAAAATGTCATTTAATCTTGTATCTATAACTTGCTCTATATCTTGAACCAGGAGTTGTTTAATAAGGTTTATAGATTGTAGATCAATTTTACTGTGATTTAAAGACGCAACATTATTGTTTCTTCCATTGAAAAAGCTCATAATCTTTGATTTTATACTTTTAAAAGTACGCTGTTTATTGGACTTTAGAAGGAACTTCCGTAATAGGTACGGTGTAGAAAGTGCTAATAGTACTCTAAAATATATTCCATAACCTAGATTACTTTTGTTAGTATAATACCACTTAGAATATAAGTATAATTGTGAAAACGTTTTACTAGGAGGTATAAATTCTGTGATATGTTCTGGTCCATAAGTAAGAAACAGAAATGTAATACTAGAGGAGTAGAGAGATATCATAAAGAAAAATAACCTTACTACTATGTATTTTAGATCACCTAAGACATAGCGTAAAATTTTTAGTTTATAAAGAAATAATATCATTTTATTAGTTCAATGGCTGGGGTGGAAGGACTCGAACCTTCGAATGGCGGTATCAAAAACCGCTGCCTTACCACTTGGCTACACCCCATAATATTGAATAGGTATAAAAGTTAGCTAATCTTTTTAATTTAAAGTAATATAGTTGCTTCTCCATCGCTTTTACTTAACATTATTTATACATACAACAAAATTAAAATTCAACAATTCTATAAAGGTTATTTTGAATTTTTTATTAACGTATATATATAAGTATCGAGTAAATTACTCTATAAATATGCTTCATAAGAATAAAGTTATTAGAGAGTTGACCTCAATAAATAATATTTAAATATTATGCTTATTAAATTCTCAAAGATAAGGTGGAAAATGCCAATTTTTGGGTGATAACGTAAATATTTCAGTACCTTCTTTTGTTATTCCTATTGTATGTTCAAATTGAGCAGAAAGTGATAAATCACGGGTTGTAACTGTCCAACCATCAAGCTTGCTTAATAAAGTCTCATGTCTTCCTGTATTAATCATTGGCTCTATAGTAAAAAACATTCCCTCTGTTAAAACAAGATCTTCATTCTGATTATAGAAATGTACTACACTAGGTGGTGCGTGAAATACTTTTCCTATACCATGTCCGCAATACTCACGTACTATAGAATAGTTAAAATTACCAATATATTTTTCTATTATAAGTCCTACTTCATTTAGTTTACTGTTAGGTCCAATATGTTCTATTGCTTTCATTAATGCATTATAAGTTGCATGGCATAAACGTTTTGCTTTTACTGAGGGATTTCCAACCCAAAACATACGACTGGTGTCACCATACCAACCGTTTAAAATAACTGTTACATCAATATTAAGAATGTCCCCATCTTTAAGTGGTATGTCATCAGGAATGCCATGGCATACTACAGCATTTTTAGATGTGCAGATCGATTTAGGATAACCTCTATAATTTAAAGGTGCTGGAACTGCACCTGCATTAACTATAAAATTATGACACAGTTCGTTTAATTCGTTAGTTGTTACTCCTATTTTAACATATGGTACAATGAAATCAAGAGTCTCAGCTGCAAGTTTCCCTGCATTACGCATAAACTCAAAATCTTCTTGTGAATGTATAGTGATTTTCATGAGATTGTGATGTTAAAATTAGAATGTTTTCTTTATACTTTAAATTATAATTATACTCAAGTTTGTCATAAAATACACTTGCTTTTTATAGGTGCCTTCTATTCCTTTTACGAATCAAGATGAACTTTATGAATATAAATTAAATTTTTATGAAACATCTTCACTATAAAAGTTAAACTGTTACCTTTGATCTAATCCAATTATATAGTTTACTTATCTTACTACCTTGCATTAACACATTACTGTCACTCCTATAGAAAGTATCAACTATTAACTTTACGGATCCTATAGCAGCAGAGAATATAGGATTTTTATCATATTCACCGTCTATACCATGGATAGACGGTGGAAAACTAATGCGTACTTGTCTGTCAAATATGTAGCAAGCAATTTCTTTCATGCTTGCTAACTGACTTGTACCACCTGTAATAACAATTTTGTTTACAGGATCTTTTTGTAAATCAAGTTGATTTTTTACCATTTCAAGTATTTCTTCAACTCTTGGCCTTATTATATTGATAAGATCTGATCTTGCTACTTCTATTGGTTTATCACCACTTTCATTATTTTTAACTGATATGAGTTCATTTTCATCTATGGAAGTAATAATAGTACTTCCATATAATATTTTTATACGCTCTGCTTTTTCGATACTCGTACATAACCCATAAGCAACATCTCTTGTTATGTAAATACCACCAATAGGAATACTATTTGCATATACAAGTTTTCCTTTTGCAAAGATTCCAATAGCAGTATGTCCTCCGCCTATATCAACAATTGCAGTACCAAGTTCCTTTTCATCTTCGTTTAAACAGGCGAGTCCAGAAGAATATGAAGACGAAATACAACCAGCCATATTTAATCCAACACTGCTAGTTATGCAGTTTTCAACATTAGTTAATGCAGGACGTGAAGCATGAACAACATTGATATCTGCAGAAAGCCTTTTCCCATATAATCCACAAACTTCCTTTATATCATTCATATTATCTAGATGATATTTTAATGGTATATTATGAATAATAACATTGTCTTCAATATACTTCTCAAATGTTTGAAAAATTACATGCTTTATATCGCGATTAGAAATTTGATGGTTAGCAGAGATGATTTCATTATGGACATTAAAAGATGAAATATTGCATCCTGCAATATTAATATACACTTGATCTATAGTTTCCTCTGATACTTGTTCAGCTAAATTAACAGTTGATGAAATCGAATAGCTTGCTTGTTTTGCATCAATTATTGATCCACCACTTATACCTTCTGCAATTTTATACCCTGCACCAATTACTCTCCACTTAGAATTATTGGTTACCTTAACAGTTAAACATATAATCTTTGTTGTACCTATATCTAAAACAGCGAAAATATTTCTTCTAGGCTTTACTATTACTCCAGAGTACATCAACCAACCTTAATATGTAGTGTCGTTTAATTTCCTTAATACTTTTTATTGTACAAGTACAACAATATTTTAATATACTATAGATGAAGAGAAAAGTGAAATACAGAATTTATCACATATGCCAAGGTTACCAATAGTAATTGCTCCAGATGAAGTATTACTTCAGCGATCTTGTGAAGTAATGGAAGTAAATAGTGAGATAAAGGATCTTGCAAATAATATGTTTGAAACTCTTAAGCAGGCTAATGGTTTTGGTCTTGCTGCAGTCCAAGTTGGTATACTTAAGAGAGTGTTTATTACGTGTATATCTAATGAATATCTAGAGAAACAGGTGGGATATCAGTCTGTTGGCTCTTTCTGTATGATTAATCCAGAGATTATAAACTTATCAACTGAACAAGTAGATTTAAAAGAGGGATGTCTTTCACTTCCCTATCAAAGCCATAAAATTTCTCGTCCACAGTATCTGACTATAAAATACAGGGATTTAGACTATTCAGAGAAAATACTTAAAGCTAACGGTTGGTTAGCAAGGTGTATTCAGCATGAACTTGATCATCTAAATGGTGTCTTATATATTAGACATATATCTAAATTAAAATATGATTTAGCCATGAAGAAAGCACAAAAAATTAAGGTGCAATATGAACAAAAGTGATCAAGAGTTTATTAAAGTTTTATCATGAAATGGGTGTTGATTACATAGTCAAAGAAGATGAAGTACATGAGAATAACCTTCAAAAGAACCAAGCTTTCTTTCCAAGCGACTGGGTAATTGAAGCAAGAAGATTAGCAAATGATTGTACTAGTATTGATGAGTTAAAAAAGGTAGTTAAGTCATTTGATGGATGTGAAATAAAAAAAACTGCTATTAATACTGTTTTTTCTGACGGTAATGACAATGCAGAGGTTATGCTGATAGGAGAAGCTCCAGGTGCAAATGAGGATATTCATGGTATACCATTTTGTGGTGCAAGTGGAATGTTACTTGATAAGATGCTCAAAGCCATTGACCTCGATCGTACAAGAGTATACATAAGCAATAGCGTATTTTGGCGTCCACCAGGTAATAGAAGACCTACAGATTTAGAACTTGATATATGCAGGCCATTTGTAGAAAAGCACATTGCTCTTGCTAAACCAAAAATCTTAATCTTAGTAGGAGGCGTAGCGTGCTATAACCTACTTGATAATACAAAAACTATTTCGCATTTACGTGGCAAATTTCATACGTATATTAATGAGTATATGTCTAATTCAGTTGTAACGGCTGCGATATTTCATCCTGCATATTTATTACGCCAACCTCAACAAAAGCGTTTAGCTTGGGAAGACTTAAAAAAAATAAAAGAATATCTTGATAACAAAGGGTAGGGTAGAATTTGTTATTGTAATAACAGGTTAATATGTATTCACAGCTGAATATATTTCTATTACCTTTATAGCAGTACTACTTAATGTCCCCTTCAGGGATTAAAAAAATCCCTCGCCTTGAGGCGAAGGAAAAGTTATAATAGTCGCGTATGCGACGTTGTGATACAATGCACATTCTAAGTACGATTAAAGTACACTTGAGTATGGATTCCAAAGTATCGCAAAAGGGTTCTAATAGGGCAAATTGCTGTTAGAGTTGCTAAGGCAGGTTGCCATGGAAAATGACATCCAAATTATATCAGGTAAAGTTGCAGTAGATCATATTCATATATTTATATCATATAAACCACAGCACAGTGTTAGTAAAATTGTACAACTTTTGAAAGGAACAAGTTCGAGGTTACTGATTTAAGACTTTACAAGTATAAGGAAGCAATTTTGGGGTAGGCACGTGGATATTTAGCAGTAAGTTCTGGTACTATCAACAGATGATGATACAAGTCTATCGAGGAAGGAGAGCCACTTCATACACCTTGTAGGTGATGGTTGTTGAGTTTATCATGTAGATGAACTCTCATTGTCTTGTAATTCTTCAATATGTAAATTACGTGGTAGGGATTCTAATTCCTTAGCACTATTTAATTCTTTGTTTCTTGAATGTATTCCAAGTTTATTAAATTCACGAGCAGCTGGAAAAATTCTTGCTTCAAGCGAACCAACAGTTTTATTGTAATTATCTACGGCACTTTTTAAACTTTTTCGTAAATTATCAAAGTTCTCTCCCATATTACAGATGCGCTCATATAATATGTGTCCTAAATTACTGATCTTTTTTGCATTTTCAGCTATAACTTCTTGCTTCCATCCATATGCGATAGCTCTTAAAAGTGCAATCAAGGTGATAGGAGTTGCTATGATAACTTTTTTTTCCACACCTATCTCTATTAGGTTTGGCTCAAATTCAAGTGCTGCACTAAAAACTCCTTCTCCTGTTAAAAACAATACAACAAGCTCTGGAGTATTTTCAAATTGATTCCAGTACTCTTTTTTAGCAAGATCATATACATGTTTCTTTACAGACAAAGCATGTGCTTTTAACTTCTCTTTTTGTATTAGTGGATCACTCTGTGAAATAGCATCTAGATAAGAATCCAAAGGTACTTTTGCATCTACTATTATTTGTTTCCCAGATGGCATTTTGATAATTAAATCAGGACGTAATATATTATCATTATTCTTATCAATAACTGAAGATTGTATAAGGAAATCACAATATTCTATCATACCTGTCATTTCTATTACTCTTTTTAATTGCATTTCTCCCCATTTTCCTCTTATATGAGGCTTTCTCAATGCATTTGCAAGGTTAGAAGTCTGATTCATCAGCGCTCCTATTTGTTCTCTTAAGCCCTCATATGCTCCTACTCTCTCTTTTTCCAACACACGTATTTCATGATCAAATTTTTCTAATTTTTCTCTTATAGGTGTGATAACTTCATTGATTGCGAAATGTTTTTCTTTAAAATCATTTTCCGTCTCCTTTAATCGACCATCTATTACTTCTTTTGCTAGATTTAGGAAGTTGTTATTATTGATTTGTAATGCATCAAGAGAGATAGCTTTGAAAGTATTTGTCAATCTTTCTTCTGCTTTGGTTAACAACTCAATTTCCTTTTTCTTTTCATCACGTTCCTTGTCTACAATGATTTCAAGTTCTGCTCTTCTGATTTTTAGATTTATTATTTCTTCACTTTTTAGAGATATCTCTTCCTTCAATTCTCTTTCTAATTTGTAGAAATTACTTTCCAATTTTAGTTTTTCTTCATTAAATTTCTTATTTTTAACAAAAATATATATCAATAAAAATGGGAGAATAGAAAGAAAGACAAGATTTAAAAACACAAAAATAAGAAATGATCTATTTATAATTCTACATGTCCAACTTTCCTTTTGTATATAAAAAAGAGTACTTATTCATTAAAGAGGTATTTAAAGATTTTTAAAGTGTTCTAAATTTATTAGCTATTTTTATATTTTAGCTAATTTACAAACTGTCTTTTTTTATTGCTTGAGACACTAATAAGTCTATTACTTCCTTTACAGATTTTTGCTCATTTACCATACCAACACTTTGACCAGCCATGAGAGATCCTGTTTCAACGTCTCCATCTATAACTGCTTTTTTCAGAGCACCTGCCCAAAATTTTTCTATTTCAAGCTGTCCATTTACCTTTGATATCTTATTGAGATGGTATTCATCAATTATTTCCTTTTGACGTCTGATGAATTCTTCACTTGCCTTATTCTTAATAGCTCGTACAGGAATTACAGGAAATTCTGGACTTATTTGAATTGAGGGAACTGCATCTCGAGCACTGGATTGAATAAAAATTTCCTTGAAATTTTTATGTGCTATAGATTCATCAGTGCACACAAATAGTGTCCCTATCTGACAACCACTTGCTCCCATTTCAAGATAATTTACTATTATTTCACCTCTACCTATTCCACCTGCAACAAATACAGGAACTTGTTTATTCTGAAAATAAGGTAGTATCTCCTGAGCAAGAACAGAGGTGCTTACTGGACCTATATGTCCACCTGCTTCCATTCCTTCTATTATTAAAGCGTCAACTCCCATTTTTACTAATCTTTTAGCTAGGCTTAATGTAGATGTAAAACAAATTATTTTTATTCCCACATTCTTGATCGCTTCTATATTAGATTTTTTTGGTAATCCTCCTGCAAGTACTATGTGAGTCACTCTCTTTTTGACACATACTTGTATTAATTCACTTAATTGTGGATGCATGGTAATTAAATTTACACCAAATGGTTTACTGGTTAACCTTTGTGTTTCTGTAATTTCATTGTCTAATAGCTCTGGTGACATAGCACCACATGCAACTACGCCAAATCCACCAGCATTTGATATTGCTGACACTAACTTCCTTTCGGAAACCCAGCTCATTGCACCACCCATTATTGAAAATTTGCTACCAAGAAAATCAGTTCCTTTTTTCCACAGATTATTTAATCTTTTCATATAATGCGCTTCAGAATATTTTGCTTGTCTATAAATATGTGTTTTATCACACCAACTATGTGTAAACATATAAAGAATATTATAAAATATGCAAGCAATGAATGAATTTCATGAGTTGTACTAGCTAGTTCTTTGTTTTGCTTTATCAATAAAGGAATATGAAATAAGTACTTTATTTCTTTATTGGAAGCAGATGACATAACATATCCTGATAGTGGTATCGCTGCCATTAGAGAGTATAAACAGAAATGTACAGTTTTACTCGTATATACTATAAATTTAGAGAAATTTACAGGGAAGGGTGGTACATAAGTAAAAATTCGAAAAATCAGGCGTATTACCACTAATATTAGTATTGTAATGCCACAAGCTTTATGAGCTGTATAAAGAGTAAATTTAAATTCGTTACTAGTTGAAAGGTTTTTCATATAGAAACCTGAAGATATCATACTAATAACTAACAATGCCATTAACCAATGTATGATTCTTACACTTAAACTATATTTCATTATTCATAATAAAATGATGCTAGAGATTTATACATTAGAAAACTTATTTTTCAACAAAATAAAAGTTTAGTTTGTAAAAACTATCAACTATTAGATAAAAATAAATAATCTTGATAAAACTCATTTGCATTAAGTTTTCCAATGTATAAACTACTTTTTTTATCTTCTGACAATTTATTGTATATATAGTCTTTATACGTAATATATATTTTTCTTGCTTCTTTTGAAGTAAAACATAACCCTATAAATATTCCACATAATAAAATTAAAAACTTACTTTCAAAAAGTTTACTTTTTTTTTCTTTGTTAAGAGATTTGTTAATAGGGCTTTCATACCATACATGATTGCAATTTGTACACTTAACCTTTTTTCCATATTGACCAATTTGACTTTCTGGTACTAGGTAAGTTTTTTTGCAATTTTTGCATTGTATTTTCATAGTGCTTACGTATAAGTAATAATCAGTCTAATATCAATACGGTGGAAAATTTGCAACTAAAAAAAGAAGTAGAAAGATTGTGGAAAGAAAAGGATAAACTTAATAATGAAAAAAATTTAAAAGAGAAAGCAAAAATCACAATCGAAAAAGTTATAGAACTTTTAGATAGAGGAATAGTTAGAGTAGCAGAAAGAACTACTAATGGAGAATGGTTAGTAAATCAATGGTTAAAGCAGGCCATATTAATGTTTTTCCTTTTGGAAAAAAATAAATTTTTTGGTGACTATTGGTTCGATAAGATCGATATTAAATTTAATGGATGGAATGAAGAGAAGTTTACTCAAGCAAAAATCAGAGCAGTGCCAGGATGTTTTGTACGTAAGTCTGCATATATAGGAACAAATGTAATATTAATGCCAAGTTTTGTTAATGTTGCTGTACGTATTGAATCAGGTACAATGGTAGATACTTGGTCAACTATTGGAAGTTGTGCACAGATAGGAAAAAATTGTCATATTTCTGGAGGAGTAGGAATAGGTGGAGTACTTGAACCTATGCAATCTTCACCAGTTATCATAGAAGACAATTGTTTTATTGGTGCTCGCAGTGAAGTAGCTGAGGGTGTTATTATTAGAGAAGGATCCGTTTTAGGAATGGGGGTATTTATTTCTGCATCAACGAAAATAGTTGATAGAGAAACAGGAAAAATATTTTATGGAGAGGTTCCACCTTATTCAGTAGTAGTACCAGGTTTTACTACATCCAAGAATGATATCTCTATTAGCTGTGCAGTAATTGTAAAAAAGGTTGATCAAAGTACAAGATTAAAAACATCTATAAATGATATACTTAGAGATTAAAATCTTACGTGGTTTTAAAAAATCCCTTCTTTAAATAAAGCATTTAATCCTATTCTGTAATTAGGATAAACAAGAGTAATAGAAAGATCCTGCTTGATCTTTCTATTACTAACTTTCCTTGATTCTGCATAAAAACTTTGTGAAAAGCTTGATAAAGAAGAAATATCGACTTGAGTTGGTAATTCGATGTTTAGAAGTTGTGTTGCATATTTAAGTACTTCAAAATGTGATGAAGGTAAATCATCTGCACAATTATAGATTTCACCAGAATTAATATTTTGCATAGAAGACAACAAGATATTGGCTATATCTTCAACATGAATACGAGAAAAGTAGTGATTTTTTTTTTCTACATTTTTCGCTTTACCGATCTTCAAATCAACTAGTAGGTTTCTACCAGGACCGTATATTCCTGCTAATCGAAATATATGTACAGGTAATTTACTAGCTAGCCACTTCTTTTCAATTTTCAGACGATCTTTTCCTCTATTTTGTGATGGTCTTGTTTGAGAGTTTTCATTCACCCAGTTACCTTTATAATCCCCATAAACGCTAGTTGCGGATAAATAACCTAGCCACTGAATATTTTGAAGGTGATGACCATATTTCTCAAGAATATTATCACCATTTGGTGGAATAGAAATTAGTACATGAGTTGCAGCTTTTAGTATACTTTCATCAACTTGATTGTAGTCAAATATTTGAACATTATCTGTGTGTAGATTACACGAAGTTCCACTAATTTTATGACCCGATAATTTCTTGCGTAAAAATTGAGCCACATAACCATAACCAAAACAAAATAGATTCATATTGTACCTTTAAAGGGTTAGAAAGGTTTTACTATTACCATAATTACTATGATTACTATTAGTACGGTTACTACTTCATTTAAGATACGAAAATAAAGATGAGTTTTCTTATTTGATCCGGAAATGAAGTCTTTTCTATATTTTGCAAGTAACATGTGAATAATTAGCATTAAAAATATTGCTAGTGCTTTTACATGAAACCACCCTTCACGGTAGGCTTCTCTTATGATCATCAATATTACGCCAAAAGTCAGAGCAAAGCACATAGTAGGGTTTATTATATACCTTAGTAATCTTCTTTCCATTATTTGTAAAAGACTATCACTTTCTGAACCATGCTTTGTATTTGCATGATAGACATAAAGCCTTGGTAAATAGAGCATACCTGCCATCCACATAATAACTGATATAACATGAAGTGCTTCAAACCAGTGATAATAATTCATTTGTTATAAAAATATTCAAAGTTTCAATATAATGTTATTCTAATAAAAAAGAACATACATATGAAAGCAAAAATTTTTACAAAAGAACAAATCATTAAATTCTATGAGAAAATGTTACTTATACGTAGATTTGAAGAAAAAGCTGGTCAATTATATGGAATGGGTCTGATAGGTGGTTTTTGTCATTTATCAATAGGACAAGAAGCTGTAGCTGTTGGAACTTATGCAGCGTCTCAACCTGACGATGCCTTTATTACAAGTTATAGAGATCATGGATTAATGCTTGCATGTGAATCAGATCCAAGAGTTGTTATGGCAGAACTTGTAGGTAAAGAAACAGGTTGTTCAAAAGGTAAAGGAGGGTCGATGCATATCTTTGATGTTCAAAAAAAGTTTTTCGGTGGGCATGGAATCGTTGGAGTACAGGTCCCAATTGGAACAGGTATAGCTTTTGCAAATAAATATAGAAGAGAAAACAATGTTGTCTTTACATATTTTGGAGATGGAGCTGCAAATCAAGGGCAAGTATATGAGGCTTTTAATATGGCATCTTTATGGAAATTACCTGTAATTTATATTATAGAAAATAACAAGTATGCTATGGGAACTTCTGTTCAGAGATCAACTCTTATGACAAAATTGCATAAAAGAGGAGAAAGCTTTGGTATACCAGGAATAGAAGTAGATGGTATGGATTTTTTCTCTGTTTATAAAGCGACAAATGAAGCAACTGATTACTGTCGCAAAGGTAATGGACCTATGATTCTTGAAATGAAAACTTATAGATACCGTGGCCATTCAATGTCTGATCCTGCAAATTATAGGTTAAAAGAGGAAGTTGAGAATATAAAACAGAATCATGATCCTATTGAAAATTTCAAAAAATATATGATAAATGAAAAGTTTTCTTCAGAAGAAGAATGTAAAAGTTTTGATAAAAATATAAGAAATTTAATCAAAGAATCAGAGGGATTTGCAAAAAACAGTAAACAACCTGATGTGAATGAACTGTATACTGATGTATATAACTAGTTTAAAAATTAATTTATTTATAAGAATGTAAATAAAAATTCTATACTTTAATAAAATTTTGATAAGAACAATTGTATATGATAGAGAGTTTGTAGTTAAAAAATTATTGATATAGATAGCTAACTTTTGTACTAGATACTTATTAAGTCACAGGTAAAATGCTACTTCATCAAGATGATAGAGTTTTCATTCCCACTATGTGATAACCTGAATCAACATGTAAAACTTCCCCAGTAGTTCCACTTCCCATGTCACTTAATAAATATAAGGCTGCTTTTCCCACATCTTCAATTGTAGTATTACGCCTTAAAGGTGAATTTTCTCTATTCCATTCCGAAATGAAGTGAAACTCTCCTATTCCTGAAGATGCTAAAGTTCTGATCACACCAGCAGAAATAGCATTGACTCTAATATTTTGTGGACCTAAGTCACATGCTAGGTATTTAACACTTGCTTCAAGTGCAGCTTTACACAAACCCATAACATTGTAATTTGGCATAACCTTTTCAGCTCCATAGTAGGAAAGGGTAAGTAAGCTACCGCCATTTCTTATTATATTTTCAGCTCTTTTTGCCATAGCAGTAAAAGAGTAGCATGATACATGCATTGCATTTAAAAAGTTATTTAGGGAAGTGTTAATATACTTCCCTTTTAATTCATTCTTATCGGAAAATGCTATTGCATGTACTAAGAAATCTATAGTATTCCACTTTTTTTGTATCGAGTAAAAAGTAGTATCTATTGTTTCTTCATTGGTAACGTCACACTTTAAAAGTAAATCTTCGGTAAGATTAAATTCTTCAATAATAGGAGATAGTTTTTTTCTTATATCTTCATTTTGATAAGTGATCGCAAATTCTGCCCCATGCTCAAATAGAACTTTGGCTATACCGTATCCTATTGATCGCTTATTTATTATTCCTGTTATTAATCCCTTCTTACCTTGAAGGAAACGCGTTGTCATTTATATAGATAAAAAATTATTTTCACTGCTATGGAGTTACCTTCATGGGTAAATTTAGTTTCTGTATTATAGTACTTTAATAGTAATAGTATAAGGTGAGTATTGATATTTTTTGTACTTAAGTCAAGTTTACTTTTACTAGTGAATTTATCAATCAGGCTACCACTAAGAATCTTCAAATTATTAGAGATTTTTATATTAAGTAGTACCTTGTCCTCAATCTTATCTAAAGAGATCAATATCTGTTCAACGTCAGCCACTGCACTAGAAATACAAAGTATCATTTGAGATATAACTTTATTTATTTTTTCAGTTATATTTGTTGGAACATTTAAATTATCAACTGACCATATTAATTCTATTTTTTTTTTAACAGATAGTCATTTATATTCATCTTGGTTTGAGTAAAACTTAAATTATGACCTGAAACAGAATATGCTTGTTTAATCACTTTATACTTTGTTAGTAAATCATTAAAGCTCTCTTTTATAAGAGACAATGCTTCATTTTGATCTCCAGTTTCAAGTTCTTCCAAGCCAAACATAATACCGTTCATAGAGTTGGCAAAATCATGAAGTAATCGTCCTGAGATTAATTCCATCATCAATAATGTTTTTTTACTCATCAATATTAAGAATTAAATTTAGTTTATCTTGAATTGATTTTGATATTTTAATCAATACTAAGAAAGTTTCTTTGAATTTTTTGTATTGAGAGTTAATATAGTTTTAACAATTAACTAACGCTCATGAACACTTACGCCAAATCAGGTGTAAACCTAAAATCATACAATAAACTGATAAAAAAGATTAAACCTATTGCTAATAGCACTACTAGAGAAGAAGTAATTAGTGAAATAGGTTCATTTTCCGCGTTGTTTGATTTTGCTAATTTAAGTAAAAAATATGATCATCCTGTATTAGTTTCATCAACTGATGGAGTAGGTACAAAATTATTAGTAGCTCAAGAAGCTAATAAACATGATACTATAGGTATAGACTTAGTTGCAATGTGTGTAAATGATCTACTTGCTCAAGGTGCAACCCCTCTATTTTTTCTTGATTATTTTGCATCTGGTACATTGTGTGAAGACACATTAACATCTGTGATGAATGGTATTGCAGAGGGATGCAAACAAGCTAAAATAGCTTTAGTTGGAGGAGAAACTGCTGAAATGCCTGGCATGTATAATAATGATCATTACGATCTCGCAGGTTTTGTTGTTGGAATAGTCAATAAAGATAAAATACTTCCAAATTGCAATTCTATGAGAGAAGGCGACTACATATTAGGCTTAAGATCAACAGGTGTTCATTCAAATGGATTTTCCCTGATACGTCACATATTTAAAAACCTCGGAATACATTACAGTGAACCATCTCCATGGAATAATAAGATCTGGAGTGAAATATTACTTGAACCGACAAAAATATACATGGATTCTTTGTTACCAATAATGTCACTAGTAAAAGGCATTGCACATATAACAGGTGGTGGATTAAAAGAAAACATATTACGTATTCTTCCTAAAGATCTTTTTGCAGATATTGATATTAACTCTTGGAAATGGCCGGAGATATTTTGTTGGCTTAAGGAAGAAGGTAAGGTAAGTCAGAATGAGATGCTAAAAACCTTCAATTGTGGAATAGGTATGGCTTTGATTATATCCCCTAAAAATCTTCAAGTATTTAAAGAACATTTCAAAGAACAAATTGAGTTTATAGGAAAAATAACTCAAATATAAATGCCTATGATAGTTTAAATCCTATTGAATAAGCATCTGTTGAAAGAGCATTTTATTATCTAAATCAATAGTTTTACATGCTACCTCACAATTTATTAATTTTTTTAAAGTTTTTCTGACTTCACAGAGGCTTAGTTTTTTTAAATGAGATTTAAAATTCTGTAATTGTTTAAAAAATAATGCAGGATTGAGTTGATTTATAGCTTCCTGTTCATCCATTCCATGATGTATTGACATAAGCACACTTTCAAGCTTGAGAAAATAATTCGAGATAACTCGAATAAGTCCTATTGGTGAAAAATTTTCATATGATATCATCATATCTGAAATTCTCATAAATTGATCAATGTTTTTATTGATAACTGCAGAACACAAACTATCAAGTGTCGTATAATTACTATTAGAAGATGATAAGCATGATTCTATATCATCAAATGTAATATCTTTTCTTTTACCAAGATATAGAGATAACTTCTCAAATTCTAGATGTATAGAAACTTTATTATTCTCAAAATGAGACTTAAGGTATTGTATCATCTCATTTGTACAATTTATACCATTTTGCTTAAGATTATTTGATATATGATGATAAATATCATCATTATTATCTTTATAGCATAAAATGACACCAAAAAACTTTGAAGTTTCCATATAACTTTTGAGAGAAGAATTGTCACTTGATGATATAAGTATATAATGATCTTTAGTATAATGCTCTAATATATTCTTGAGCTCATTTGATATATTACCTTGTGCGTTAATTAGTTTTATTAGCTTTTTACCACAAAACATAGAGATGTTTGCTAGCTCTGATAAGAGTATTACAGGAGATTTGTTTACTACTGTAAAATCCATAATCTGAACTGAATATTCAGGTAGATTAATAGTTACTTCCCTAGTATAGAGATCAATTCTATTACTATCACTGCCGTAAATTAATACACCACTCAAAACATTCGGTTTTTTTAGAAAGCTGTTTATTTTAAGTGGTGTAATTCTCATTAAATTATATCGTCATGCGATTGCATCAAGAAATCTATATGATTGTCATCAACAGGTACACTTATATGACCCGTTTCATTCGTAGTAACTTGTGCTATATCGTTTCCTATTTTGCTATTGCTCGAAAAAAGACTTTTTACTGGTTGATAAATATTATCATAAAACCATTGAGTTATCATATCATTTACTCCATAATGAACATATCGAATATAAAAATAATTTATAAGACTACTGTTTTACTAGTAAAGCAGTTTACTAATAACTAAAGCACAATACAACTTATTCTTAATTAATTGATAATATGTGAAAATTAAATACACATTTTTGTACTATATCATAATTTACCTAGAGTAAAATAAAAACAACCAAACCTTAAATTGACTTATTATGTTATTTGAAATAAAATAATAGAATATTACAAAAAAATATGTTTATGTCCATACCTATTACAGTTGCGTATGGTGATGGCATTGGTCCAGAAATCATGGAGGCGGTGTTATCAATACTACGTGAAGTAGAAGCAAAAATATCGATTGAAGTTATAGAAATAGGTGAGACTGTATACAACAAACAATGGTCACACGGTATTTATGATAGCGGATGGGAATCAATTGAAAGGACAAAATTACTCCTCAAGTCTCCAACTACTACTCCTCAAGGTAAGGGGCACAAGAGTTTAAATGTAGCTCTTAGAAAAAAACTAGGATTGTATGCAAATATACGGCCATGTGTATCTTATTCACCCATAATAGAAAATAAATTTGGCAAATTTGATATTGTTATAATACGCGAAAATGAAGAGGACGTATATACAGGTATAGAGCATAGATTGAGTGGAGATTCTTACCAATGTACAAAAATCATTACTAGGTCTAGTTCAGAAAAAATATGTAGATACGCTTTTGAATATGCAAAACTATATAATAGAAAAAAAGTTACCTGTTTAACCAAAGATAATATAATGAAAATGACCGATGGTACTTTTCATACAGCATTTGACCGTATATCAGAAGATTATCCAGAGATACAAACTGAACACTACATAGTTGATATTGGTATGGCAAAAGTTGCCACAGAACCTGAAAACTTTGATGTAATCGTTACAGAAAATTTATATGGAGATATACTCTCAGATATTGTAGCACAAACCTCAGGATCAATTGGATTAGCTGGTAGTAGTAACATAGGTAATGAGTATGCAATGTTTGAGGCAGTACATGGTTCTGCTCCCGATATTGCAGGGCAAAATATTGCTAATCCTTCTGGACTTTTAAATGCCGCAGTACAAATGTTAATACATATAGGAGAAGTTAACTCCGCAAAATTAATTTACGATGCATGGCTAAAAACTTTAGAAGATGGTATACATACCGCAGATTTATACAAAGAAAAAACAAGTAGTAGAAAAGTTAGTACTTCTGAATTTGCAAAAGCGATAGTAAATAATTTAAATCAAAAACCACATACACTAAATGAACTTAAAGTACAAAATAAGACACTCATCTATAATTTACAAGAAAATTATCAAACTGATTATAAAGTTAAAAAATTAGTAGGAAGTGACATAACAACCACATGGAATGATTTTAATCAAGTAATTAATTTATTTCAGTCACATAACATGTCTGTTGAGTCAATATACGTAAAGGGTCTTTTGGTTTGGCCAGGAAATGTGAAGAATACTAGTGACCAGATAACTTATAGATTTATTGTTAACAGTGAGAATCAGCATGTGAGCAATAGTGATATTAACAATATTCTTACTATACTTGAGGAAAACAACTTTGATGTGATTAAGATGGAAAAATTATATATTTATGATGGAGTAAAAGGTTTCTTTTCTTAAAGAAAAATTAGTTGAATACTAAGTGAAAAGAAGAATAAAAAATAAAGTCTTTAATCGCAGGACATTTATACTTGGAATAATACAATTAACCATCTCCATAATTTTTGGTTATAGGTTGTACTTTTTGCAGATAAGGGATAAAAAAAAATACAAAATTTTATCTGATAACAATAGAATAAGGGTCGGTTCTATTATCCCTCAAAGAGGTAGAATTCTAGATAGAACTGGCATCGAACTTGCAATTAACAAAATTTTATTTGAAAATTCTTATCAAGAGAATATATTACAAGGGATTGATCATAATTCATCGAAGTCTGCCTTCTATAAGCGTTATTATCCATTTGGACACATTTGCTCCCATATATTAGGATATACGAAAAAACAGGAAGGTTTTAGTGGTATTGAATATATATACGATAAAATATTAAAGGGTGTACCAGGAAAAATTGAACATGAGGTAGACTCAAGAAAAAATATTATAAGAGAATTATCTAATATACCACCTAAAAATGGGCAAGATGTACAATTAACAATTGATATCCATTTACATAAAAAGATTGATGAAATGTTTCAGAACTATATTGGTTCAGTGATAGTAATTAACTCAAAAAATGGAGAGATTTTAGCATTATATAATTCACCTTCATATGATAATAATATTTTTACTAGTTCACTCTCAAATGAAACTTGGAAAAATTTGAATTCTCATTCTTTGCCATTAGTAAATCGTGCATTGTCATATCAAATTCCTCTGGGATCTATTTTTAAGATAATAGTTGCACTTACAGCATTAAAGGATAATATCATCACTCCTGAAAAAAAATTCTTATGTAAAGGAGAATTGATAATAGGAAACAGAAAATTTCGCTGCTGGAAACATTATGGGCATGGATATGTTAATCTAAATGAAGCAATTGCTTCTTCGTGTAACACTTATTTCTATAACATAGGAAAATATATAGATGTAGATTCTTTATTAGAGATGGCTAGTAAATTTGGTCTTGGCAGTGGACCATTAATTAAAAAATTTAAGGAAGAAGCTTCAGGACTCTTACCTAACAAAAAGTGGCGTGAACAAAATCTCTACTCAGAATGGCAGGTTGGTGATACTATTAATTTAGTTATAGGGCAGGGTTATATACTTATAACCCCCTTACAACTTGCTATACTTGCAGCAAGAATTGCAACAGGTAAAGAAGTTTATCCTTATATTACAACTGACGAAACAGTACAAAATTTTACAAAACTTAATGTCAACTATGAACATTTAAATATAATTAGAGATGCTATGTTTAACACAGTTAATTCTCGCATTGGTACAGCATACAATAAACAATTACCTGATAAAATTTCAGGTAAAACAGGTACTCCAGAAATAGGATATCAGGGTAGAAATCACAAACTATTTATATCCTATGATTCATCAGGTTATGCAATATCTGTATTTCTCGAATACGGACAATCTCCACGCCGAGACTTTTCTATAGCATATAAGATATTCAACTATATACACTCCAATCTTAGTGATAAGAAATAAAAATTACATAATATACATTATGTAAAATTCTGATTTAATTTCTAGAGATTTTGCATTATTTGACTCAATTCACATTATCAGAACTTATACATAATTTTTCTAGGTTTAATTCTCATGATTTAGAAGGATATAAAATAAAAAATTTTGAAGAGATATTAGCAGCCTTATTATTACTAGGAGAAGAAGATGTAAATATGGATACTTTTGATTGTAAAGTAAATCATGAACATGAAGAAGAAAAAAAGGTAATAAAATTAAAAAAATTGACCATGGATTGTCAATGTCAGGGTGCTATAACAAGGATTACCATAATTTCTTAGGACGGTTAGATTGCTGGTTTGACGTATTTTATAAAATAGCACCATCTTTTGAGTGGAAAAGATTTCAATCAGTATTAGATCACTTTATTAGGAAAATTTGATTTATTAAACTAGGAAAATTTGATTTATTAAACAAAGTATTGAATAAAAATTTGCAATTTCACATAGGTTGTCTAGGTCATTTCTCTTATAACAATACTCAAAGAGAATTTATCAACAGAAATGGAGATAATTTATCATCATCATTTAAAAAAGCAGTTAAATTGCAAATTCAAGTTACAAGACAATTTATTGATATAATTCAAAAACGCCCTAATATAACTTTAGAAACTTGGGGAAAAAGAAAAATCTATGAAATTAAAAGACCAACAATGCCATTTCCTAAAATAAAAATTAAAAACTTATCTCATGCGTATTGTAAAATATATAGTGAGAAAAGTGTGTAGAATATTTTATACAACTAAATATGATGAAATTTGCTGATTTTTTTATATCTCAATAACTATATTGTAGACTAAATACTTTTAATCAAGATATTATCTTGTAAACTGATAGATCTATTTCTTCTCAATAAAATGTAAAAGGCTCCCCTTCCTCCATCTTCTCTTTTAGCTTGTTGATAATGAAGGATTATATTTTTAATTCTTATATTATCTAGCCATTCATATAAATGATCTCGTATCATTCCTATTTTATTTTTAGCATTGCCATAACCTGTAATAACTAGTATACACCTATTGCCTACCTTATAGCTTTTTATAATAAAATCTATTAGCTTATTATAAGCATCTTCTATGTTATAGCCATGGAGATCTAATGTATCATTGATAAAATACTTTCCTCTATTGATTTTTAATTGTTTATTTGAGCAATCAGAAGTGAAATCCTTTTGTTTTATTTTTATCTTAAAATCAACATTATTATTCAAAGCGTTCTTTTTACTCTTTATAGGCTTAACATTTTTTTGCCAATCATCATTCAACATATTAGATGCTTTTGTAGCACTATCAAGTATATTAAAATATTGAAGAGAAATAAAATGAATACTTACTGGTTATACGGAAAACATACTTGCATGTCAGCATTAAGAAATAAAAATCGAAAATGCATAGAGTTGTTGATAACAGAGAAACAACAAATAGAACTTACTCAATACAGAGACTTAAAGGTCAGGGTGGTCACAAACAAAATCTTTGACAACCTTTTACCTAAAGGAGTAAATCATCAGGGAATTGCATTAAAAGTTTTTCCTATTTCTAACTACTTAAGTCTTGAGCAAGTAATCAACAATCAATCAACAATTGTAATTCTAGATAGAGTAACCGATACCTATAATATTGGATCAATTTTAAGAACATCAGCCTGTTTTAACGTTGATGCATTAATTCTACCTTATGATCATTCTCCAAGTGAAAATGCATCTATTGCAAAAGCTGCAAGTGGTGCTCTAGAAATTGTTCCACTAATATACGTAACAAATATAGTCAGTACGATGAAAATTCTAAAAAATTTTGGCTATTGGTGTTACGGTTTTGATTGTGAATCTGGTAAAAAAATACATAAACTTCCAGAAAAAAGAGCAATCATATTTGGATCAGAAGAAAAAGGATTACGTAGATTAGTTAAGGAAAATTGTGATGAGTTACTAAAAATACCAATCTCAAATGCTATAAATAGTCTAAATGTTTCAAATGCAGCAGCAATAGGAATTTACTCAATCCATAGTTATGATATGTTAAACTAACTCATATTCTGCAAAGAAAAAAGCAATCTCTTTATAGGCATTTTCTATACTATCAGAACCATGTACTCTGTTTTCACTAATATCCCTTGCGAGATCACCACGAATTGTGCCTTTATTTGCTTGAGTTGGATCTGTATGCCCCATAATGGATCTATATTGGCTGACAGCATTTTCCCCGGACAATACTTGGACAATTACAGGTCCAGAAGTCATAAATTCAATCAACTCATGAAAGAAAGGCCTACCTTTGTGAACACCATAAAATAACTCTGCCTGCTTTTTAGTAAGTAACATCATCTTCTGTGAAATAATTTTTAATCCAATACCTTCAATATATGAATTTGCTTTTCCTGTTATATTCATTCTCAATGTATCAGGTTTTAGTATGGAAAGTGTTCTTTCAGTTGTCATTTTTATAATAAGATTTATTTAATTTTATTGTATTGGAGATTTTTTTTTATAAAAGCTATTTTTAACTAGCAATGTGTAATCTACAATTCTATAATCAACAGTGATGTTACACTAAATTATGAAACATTGTAGTAAAAAAATACAGAAAACAAACTCATATAGACGTAATACAAACGAACCTGCTTTCGCAATTAGAAGAAATGTTATTCCCTTTTTTGAAATGATTACTATTATTCCCACTGTTTGCTTTTTCTTGATGAGTAGCATGGCAGAGAGCATGGTTATCTGCGCTAAGCCTCTCATTCACTGATCAAAGAAAGAGAATCATCTTTTTTTGTAAATTTTCTTTTACCTATAAAGGTTTTACAAAGTTGTATGTTACTATCATTATCCATAATTGAGTTATTAGAATCATTACCAAGTCTGATTGTTGATTTATTTCATGATAGAAAGTTTCAATCTACACAGAGTAACTTACAGAGGTGCTGTCATTTATTATACGCTAGTGTGAGAAACATCACTCCTATATCAAGATTTGATGAACCTATAGCCGAGTTAATAGGTACTCCTAATAAGATTTTTTCTTGCTTGCCAATGAAAAGAATGCTGTTGTTCTATTGATATCTCTTAGAGATCCAGATTTACTCGATTCTATAAGTCCATTCCTAATCGATTCACCTCACCTAATCAGATTTTTCCTAGCAAAAATCATTCTCATTATCAGAGATATAAACATGTAAAGAGAGAATGGCTAGAGCCAAGTACTGAGAATAAACTATTACGTAGAAAATCAAATAATTTACATTATTCATTTATAGATTGTTTGGTAAATTTATATATGATGACGCTACTATATCCATTACACATGTTAATACATGTGTTTTATCTAGATGTAGTTTCTTTGCAGCTATAAAAAGCTCGTCTATTTTTCTCCACTTATCAAATGAGATTGTAGTTCTTTTTAGCAGAGTTTGAATTATATGAGATATAAGTTCTAACTCAATATTACTGTTAATGATTTTTTTTATTACATCTGGATTATCAAATAGCATGTGAAAAGACTCATATAACCCACACATATCACTATTCAGTATCATTCCTGGAGAACCAGGAAAAAAAGTCATTGCTATATCGAAAATTTTATCATCCAATTGAGATTTGAATAGGACAATTTTCCTTGTTTCTTCATAAGTGAGTGGAAATAGGTTCAGTAAGAAACATCTGCTTTTAATAGTAATTTGTATATCCCACGGCCTATGACAAATAACGAATATTTTTGAATTTTTTGGCGGTTCTTCAAGAATTTTCAGCATTGCATTTTTTGCATTTTCAGTCATCGCTTCTAGACTATCTATGATGACTACTTTATATGACGATTGAATAGGACTTAAATACAAGAAATTTTTCATTTCTCTCACCTGCTCTATTCCTATTGAGTGATTGTCATCAACTATATGCAGGTCTAGTGCTTCCCTTTCTTTTAACAACCAATAAGCAAAATTTTTTATTAGTGTTGCCTTTCCTATACCTTTTTGACCACAGACAAGCCAAGATTGTATACATAGATTGTTTATTAATTTCTTTTTAGCCTGATCATGACCTATTATCTTTATCATATAGATTGTAATCCTTTCCTTATAACTTTAATCTCATCTGTGGTTAAATCAAGTATAGTTGATTCTATACCTGAAACTGATTTGTCGTCTTCTATTATAGAAGATATGTGTTGTTTTATAGATTTTGGTATATCTCTTACACGAGAAGCACTTTTTTCTCCTGAAATATTTATGCTGGTTGCAATTATAGGCATTTCTAATTTATTTAATATTTCAATTGTTATCGAATGATTAGGAATTCTAATTCCTATAGTGTTTTTGAAAAACGTATTTGATAATGTGTGATGATCACGAAGTGGTAGAATATATGTTATTGGTCCAGGAGATAAGCGATCTATTAGATTGATGTGTTTATCTTTAACTCTTGCGACTTTCATCAAATTATTGATATTATTCACAAATATTGATAGAAGCTTATTATGAGGGCGTTTTTTTACCTGATATACTTTTTTTATAATTTCATCATCACAAGCATTACAAGCAAGTGCATATACTGTTTCTGTAGGAAAACACACCAATAGGTTCTTCCGTATAGCAGTTTCTATATTAATTATCATATTAAATACAATTGTAACCTAAATACAGTATATTTATTATTGTTAAGCTACTCTAATAAGATGAAGTATATTTTAGTAGGAAATAGTTCTTGTATGCTATTCTAATGTTTATCAGAAGATTTTTAGTGCTTTTGTTCTCTATTTCTTGTTTATATCTGACTATATCTAAAAAAAACTATATAAAAGATTATAAGATAATGCAACATAATGATACAGCTTATAATCAAGATAGACGAAACGTTAACTTACTCACTTCACAACCTCCTAGTTCTTATTTAAACGATAGTAAACTTATTTCAATTAATGTTAGTAATGAAACACCAGTAAAAGATTTATTAGTAGAAATAGGAAAGTTATCTGATATTAATTTAAGCATAGACCCAAATATATCCGGTAATATTATCTTAAAACTTAAAAAAAAGAGCATAAATGAAGTTATTCAAAGTATAGCTTATAGTGCTAATCTCCGTTATTCAATTGATAATGATATAATTAGAATTGAACAAGATTTACCCTATATACAAAATTATTATATTGATTTTATAGATATTCAAAATTCTAGCTACTTAATGATCGATGACAATAATCAAATGAATAAGGTTTCAAATCAATCTAAGGAGAGAAGTGACTTATGGAGTTCATTTGAAAAAGGATTAAGCACTATTGTAAATGATATAAACAATGATGAATTTTTTTTATTCAATAAAGAAGCTGGTGTAATTGTTTTAAATGCAAGAAAAAATATGCATAAATCTGTTGAGGAATATGTTTTACAAATCAAAAAGTTAGCATCCTATCAAGTAATGATAGAAGCAAAAGTGGTAGAAGTTCAACTAAATAATCAATACCCTTATGGAGTTGATCTAAATGACTTATGTAACATAAGTTGTAGTATAGAAAACTTGAATACAAAGAATTTGAGCAAATTTGGTAGTTCAAAAGTAATATCAAGCACAAAAGTAGATGTTGTGAATAACCAACAAGCAATGGTTTCGTTTATTAAAGATAATGTCTATTTTACTAGTGAAATACATAATAAAGATTTTATAGCTACAAAAAAAAATAATGTTCAAGTTGGCATTGTATTAATAATGTATCCAAGTATAAACTTTGATACTAATGAAGTATTGATAAATCTAAATCCAACTCTATCAAGAATTAACGGTTACACTAGAGATCCAGGTATAGAATATTTTGCACAACGAAGTAAGATGAAATTAAATAGTAACATACCTCTTCTTGAAGTGAGAAAAATGAACTCTACAGTAAAAACAAAAAGTGGTGAAACAAGAGCTATTAGTCTATTAGTAGAGAATAAGGGGAAAATATTCAATAAGAAAAGTGAAGTAAAAAATATGGAAACTATTATTTTCTTAAGAGCAACAGTTGTTCCAGTACCTAAGTTATTAAATCAAAATCTATATAGCTAAAAAATTGTAATTATAAAAATAATTTATCTACAATTGCATTTTTTTAACTTAAACTATGCTATACAGTAACATTTTAAATACAATGTCAAAAAAAATAGGTTTTTTTGCAATCTTTGCACTAGTTATTAGCAGTCAAATTGGCTCAGGAATCTTTATGTTGCCGATTAGTCTTGCACCATATGGTATATATAGTATTACAAGTTGGTTTATCTCAGGTTTTGGTGCAATTTCTATTGCTTTAGTTTTTGCCTTACTTTGTGCAAAATTTCCAGAAACAGGAGGACCTCATGTCTATGTAAAGCATGCCTTTGGTTCTACATTAGGATTTTTTGTGGGTTGGACATATTGGATAATCTCATGGGTTAGTACAACAGCTGTAGTAGTTGCAAGTATTGGGTATCTTACTCCCCTATTTCACAGTGATATTAGGCATATACACCTACTTTTAGAAATTATGCTACTCTTAAGTATTACATTAATTAATTTAAGAGGAGTAACTACCGTTGGATATGTTGAATTTATATTAATGATTATTAAGGTTACAGCACTGCTTATAATACCAATAACAGCACTATTTTATTTCAATAAAAATAATTTTGTTATCAGTAAAGAAATATCAGATTTGACAACATCTCAAATTCTTGGCCGTGCAACACTTCTCACTTTATGGTGTTTTATTGGACTTGAATCAGGGACAGCCCCTGCTGAATCAGTCATTAATCCAGGTAAAACAATTCCCAAAGCTATATTATTGGGAACAATTTGTGTCGCTATGATATACTTGATCAATAGCATATCAATTATGGGTTTAATTAATGGTAATGAATTGTGTCAATCAAAAGCTCCATATGTTGATGTAATTAAAATTATATTTCCTGGTAAATGGTATCTTATTGTTTCTGTTATGGCATTTATAGTCTGTATTGGAAGTTTAAATGCATGGGTACTAGCCAGTGGACAAGTTGCTTTAGGCCTTGCAAAAGATAGACTTATGCCAAAATTCTTTACAAGAGAAAATAAATACAATGCTCCTTTTTATGGTGTGATCATTAGTTCATTAGGTACTGCATTTTTACTCATTCTAACATCAAACAATAACTTTGCTAGACAGATTACATCAATTATTGATTTTTCTGTTATCTCTTTTCTGTTTGTTTACCTAGCATGTATTATTTCTTTTTTAAAGTTTATTTTACAAGAGAAGAGTTATGTTAAACTTTTAGTTGCTGTAATAGCAATGTCGTTCTGCTGCTGGGTAGTTTTTGAAACTTCTATTACAACATTATTGACGGCAAGTTTATTTACTTTAAGTGGATTACCTATTTACTTCTTCTGGTATCGTAAAAGCTAAAGGGATCATAACTATCTGATTTTTTTTCATTCTCTAATTGAGAATTTAATAGTCGTAAAATAGGTGTAAGGTCAGTGTCTAGGGACAGATGCATCACATTCTTCTTTAAATAATGAGATAGAAGATTTTTTTTCTGCAAGATTTCTTCTGCACTAATTAGATCACATTTGTTTAATACTACTATTTCTTTTTTTTTAATCAGGTTGTTCTTATAGAGTTTTAGCTCATTGTATGTTGCATTATATGCGAGAATTATATCTTCATGTGTTACATCAATGAGATGAAGTAACACTTTACATCTCTCTATATGCTTTAAAAATTTATGTCCAAGACCTGCTCCAAGATGAGCATTTGTTATTATTCCTGGAATATCAGCAATAGTAATTTCTACATCATCTATTTGTGCAATACCAAGGTGAGGTCTTAAAGTAGTAAAGGGGTAATTTCCTACTTTCGAATCTGAATTTGAACAACGAGTTAAAAACTTTGATTTCCCTGCATTTGGCATACCAATAATTCCAATGTCAGATAAAACCTTTAGTTTTAATAATATATACTTGGTTTCACCATTATAACCGAGTGTATGATGTCTGGGAGCTTTATTAGTAGAAGATTTGAAATTAGTATTTCCCATACCACCACTACCACCCTTTACTACTAAGAATTCCACACCTGATTTATTCAAGTCAACGATTATATCTTCAGTATCTGCATCAATTATTTGCGTACCAACTGGAACTTTAATAATTATATCTTTACCTGCAGCACCTGATCTATTTCTACCAGAACCAGATTTTCCACTTTCTGCTTTGATGCATTGCCTGTAACGGAAATCAAGTAAAGTATTAAGATTTTGATCAGCAGTAAAGATTATACTGCCTCCTCTCCCTCCATTACCTCCATCTGGTCCACCAAATTCAACGAATTTCTCACGACGAAAGCTTACACAACCGTTACCTCCGTTACCTGCTTTTAAATGTAGATATGTTTCATCAATGAAAGTCATCTTAGTTTACAACAATAACGAGCATTTTTACCAAGTGAGTTTTCTATTCTAATCAATTCATTATATTTTGCTAACCTATCAGAACGAGATAAAGAACCTGTTTTTATCTGTCCACAGTTGGATGCCACTGCTATATGTGATATTGTTGTATCTTCAGTCTCACCAGAACGATGAGAAATAATAGCTCTGTATCCATTAGACCTAGCCATTTCTATAGCATCAAAAGTTTCTGTTAATGTTCCTATTTGATTTGGCTTAATTAGTACAGCATTAGCCATTTTTTGTTTTATACCATAATTTATTAATTTACAATTTGTAACAAATAAATCGTCTCCTACTAGTTGAATCTTACTTCCCAGTTTTTCAGTAACAAGTTTCCAGCCATCATGGTCATTTTCATCCATTGCATCTTCTATTGAAATTAAGGGGTATTTTTTAACTAAATTACAATAATATTCTATTAATTCTTCTGAAGTTAATTCCTTGCACTCAAATTTGTAAATTTTATCCTGATAAAAAGTTGATGCAGCAACATCAAGTCCTATACCAAAGTTATCTGAGTAACCAGATAACTCGATAGCACTCATAATCAAAGCTATGGCTTCTTCAATTTTTTCCACATTTGGGGCAAATCCTCCTTCATCACCAACATTTGTGTTATAACCCCTTTTTTTTAAAATAATACGTAGATTATGAAATACTTCTGCAGACATTCGAAGTGAATCATTATAACTATGAGATTTTGTAGGAATAATCATAAATTCCTGAAAATCTAATTTATTATCTGCATGTAATCCACCATTTAAAATATTAACCAATGGTACTGGCATAATTTTTGCATTAAATCCGCTTAGATATTTATATAGTGGTATATTAAAACTATTTGCAGCAGATTTCGCTGTAGCAAGAGATATTCCTAATATTGAGTTTGCTCCAAATTTAGACTTATTTTCTGTTCCATCAATTTCTATTAAAATGCTATCTAGCAGATTCTGATCAGTTGCATTTATGCCTATGATTTCTTTTGATAGCACTTCATTTATTGCTTTAATAGTTTTTAATACTCCTTTACCGCAATATCTCTTTTCATCTTGATCCCTAATCTCTAAAGCTTCCATTTTACCGGTAGATGCACCAGAGGGAACTGATGCTCTACCAATTGCCCCATCAAAGAGTTCAATTTCTACTTCAACAGTTGGATATCCCCTACTATCTAAAATTTCCCTTGCAAATACATTTTTAATTGTTCTTTTCATTATTTTTGTCTAATATAAGGCTTACAGTTTCTTGTGCTAACTTAGTTATATTGTTACCTGCACCAATAAATAATACTATATCTAATGAACTTGTGAAGTCATTAATAAAGTGTGAAATTAATATAGAATCATTAAAAATACTCACATAATTAAAACCACAATTTTTCAGAGAGTCTTTTATATCTTTTAGTTCACATCCAAAAATAAGTTTATCCCCTGGAGGATGCACAGAAGTAAGAATAACATAGTCGAACATCATTAATACTTCTATAAAATCATTAAAGAAACTTTGAATGCGAGCGAAGCGAAGTAACTCAATAACTCCTATGATCCTCCCTTGACTAACTGAACGTGCGGCTCTTAGTGTTGCACGTATTTCATTAGGATGATGAGCATAATCCTCAATAAATTTAATTCCGTTTATATTTCCAATAGTAGTAAATCTTCTTTTTACCCCTAAAAAATTACTTAGACCTTTTCTAATATTTTTTTCGCTAATCTCCAATTTTGTAGCAACTGATATTGCCGCAAGAGCATTATTCACTTTGTGAATACCAACAGAATTTGATAATAACAGATTATTGATATAATATTCCTTTTTATTAGCACTAATTGATACATCAAATTTCAAATCATTAGAATTTTGTCTAATATTAAACGCTCTAACATTAACATCGTTAAATCCGAATGTTACTGTCTTATGTAAGTTATATTTAATACCAGTAAGTTCTGGAAAAATTGCATAATCTGCTTTATCCGCAAACTGCTTAAATGCATGCCTTATGTTTTCAAATGTGCCATAATAATCTATATGGTCATTATGAACACTTGTAATCACAGCAATATTAGCTTTAATTTTTAGCATTGTTCCATCTGATTCATCTGCTTCAAGCAAGAAAATATTACTATTTCCAAACTTTCCATTTCTTTTATAAGAATTTAAAGTCCCTCCTACAATTACACTTGCGTCAATGCTAGAATAATCAAAAATAGAAGCTATCATTGCTGTTGTCGTTGTCTTTCCACTTGACCCTGAAACTGCTATTGTATATTTGTTTTTAGTCAGATTAGCAAGAACTTCAGACCTATGAATAATAACTTTATTACTTTTTTTTGCTTCAATTAGCTCTATATTGTCAGATTTTATAGCTGAAGAGTATATAATAGTTTGAGCCTCTTGAATATTATTAATACTATGACCTATGTATACTTTGATACCAATAGTACTTATCCTGTCTGTGTTACTGCTTGCATGCGCATCACTACCTTGTACCTTATAGTTAAGGTGATGTAAAATTTCGGCAATGGCACTCATTCCCACTCCACCTATACCAATAATATGTATTATGTTCATTCAGGAATTTACTTGATTATTGCATTAATTATACTTTAAAATCATCTACCAGCTAATCTTTTTACATGTACAGAAGAGTACTCCTTTTATGCTTAACATGCAGTTTAATTAGTAATTGCAATTTTTATCATAAGCATCACATAAAAACGGGATACTATAAAATTGGTAGCAGTTATACTATTAATGGTATAACCTATCACCCTAAAAATTATGAACACTATGAAGAGATAGGTATGGCATCTTGGTACGGTATCGAAAACCATGGTAAATTAACAGCAAATGGTGAAATATTTAATCGTCATTTGATTACAGCAGCACATAAGACACTTCCCCTTCCATGTTTTGCGCTTGTTACTAACCTAAAGAATGGAAAAAAAATCATTGTCAGAGTGAATGATAGAGGACCATTTCTAAAAAATAGAATAATAGATCTTTCTGAAGAAACATCAAAAGTATTAGGATTTTATAAAGATGGAATTACAGTAGTTAGAATAAAATATCTTAAAAAAATGTCAGAACAATTAATAAAAAAAAATCCACACTATAAAAAGCAATATGAAAGAGCTATTCTAGTTCATCATCCTAAAAAAAATATACATGAAAGTAAAGGATACATAGCATTTTTTGAAGATATTAATGATGCTAAATCAACAGCATCAAAACTACGTACTCAAGGAATAAAAAATGTTAAACTATTATCTAAAAATGGTAAGTACGGAGTAAAAATAGGTTAATTTGCTATACATCATAACTTGATTAATTTCTATAATGAGATTTTTCAAATCTATTGAGCAAAGCATATACTATCAGTGCCGTAATAGAACATGAAATTGTTAGAAGTAAATTTGAGAGAATTCCATAACGGAAAAACTTTCCTACTATATATATTCCGGCAGCTCCTAATGCCATATCGCAGAAAAAAATAAAAGCACTGCCAAGTCCTGTGTCTTTTATTACCTCAAGAGCATAAGTCACATTATTACTTATGATAAATGCAAGCCCTACATTACTTAGGATCCAAGCAGTCTCGATAATGTATACATTTAATTCAATTTCTTTTAAGTAAAGATACAGCAATGACCCATCAGATATTATAGGTAATATTAGCCCTATGATTAGCATTTTACTCATTCCGAATTTTGTTACATACTTTCTGTTAAGAGCAGCACCTATCATATAAAATACTACGACAATTGATATACAGTATCCGAAATATTCTATTTTAATTCCCATAGAACTAAATATAAAAGGATAATTAGCAATATATGCCCAAAGCCACATGAATGTTAATCCTTGAATAGCTGAAAATCCAAGAAAACGATAATTTTTAAATAACTCCACATATTGAATAAAAATATTAGCAATCACGTTGCCTATATTAGGAATGTGTTTGTTAACAGTTAAAGTTTCCTGCAATTTAAAATAAGCTAAAAAAAGTATAATAGTTGCTGCAGTAGATATCATTACAAACAAAAAATGCCAGTTATAACCACATGCTATTATATAACTGCCAATCATTGGGGCTACGGCAGGTGAAAGTGCAACGACCATGTTTAATCTTGAGATAGCCCTTGAATATTCACTACCCGAATACATATCTCGTATAGCTGCATATGCTATAACGCAAGCAGCACCTGGTCCCATTCCCTGAATAAAGCGGGCAAATATTAAAAATATTATATTATCGGCTATACAGCATACGATGCTTGCTATAGTAAAGATTGTCATACCAATTAACATGATAGGACGCCTTCCATAATGATCCGATAGTGGACCATAAATTAATCCAGAGATAGCAATTCCAGCTAAGTTAAAACTAATTGTAAGTTGTGCTATACCTCCTTCAACCTTAAAATAATCAGCTATATTTGATAACGCTACTGAATATAAATCAGTTGCCATATCTGCAACTGCTACAGATAGTATCATGATAAGATAAGTAATATTATTTCCTAACATATAAAGTCCTTTCTTCAATGAGAGGACGAAAATGTCTGATTAACCCTTGAATTGGCCAAGTTGCAGCATCTCCAAGAGCACAGATCGTGTGTCCTTCTATTTGAGTTGTAAGATCAAGTAATTTATCTATTTCATCAATCTCAATATTTCCTGTGACCATACGCTTCATAATCCTCCACATCCATCCGGTGCCTTCTCGACATGGTGTGCACTGTCCACAGGATTCATGCATATAAAAGTGAGCCAACCTTTCTACTGCCTGTATAATATCTGTTGATTTATCCATGACTATTACAGCTGCAGTACCAAGACCTGATTTTACTTCTCTCAGAGAGTCAAAGTCCATTTCTATGGTATCACATATTGATTTAGGAATTAAAGGCACTGAAGATCCACCTGGAATAACTGCTAATAAATTATTCCAACCATTACGAACTCCTCCTGCATGTTTTTCGATCAATTCCCGTAACGGAATTCCAAGCTCCTCTTCAACATTACAAGGTTTATTTACATGGCCAGAGATACAGAATATTTTAGTACCAGTATTATTTTGTTTACCAAGAGAAGCAAACCATTTACTTCCACGTCTTAGAATATCTGGAACCATTGCTATAGTTTCAACATTATTTATTGTTGTAGGATAGCCAAAAAGTCCATGATTTGCCGGAAATGGTGGCTTTATGCGTGGCAACCCTTTCTTACCTTCAATTGATTCAAGTTGCGCAGTTTCTTCTCCGCAAATATATGCACCAGCTCCCCTATGAATAAAGATTTCAAGGTCATATCCTGAATCACAAGCATTTCTCCCTATTAAACCTGCACCATAAGCTTCCTGTAATGCTTTTTTGAGAATTAAATATTCATTATAAAATTCACCTCTAATGTAAATATATGCAGTTGATATGGTCATAGCACTGCAAGCTAGCAATATTCCTTCAAGTAGCTTGTGTGGTTCATAGCGTAAAATATCTCTGTCCTTACATGTACCAGGTTCTGATTCATCTGCATTTACTATTAGATATGATGGATGAGAGGTATTTCTAGGCATAAAACTCCACTTTAAACCAGTTGAAAATCCTGCTCCTCCTCGTCCTCTAAGTCCAGATTTTTTTATTTCATCTATAATTTTTTCTGAATCTAATAATAAAGATTTAGTTTCTATCCATGATCCACGTTTTCTTGCAGAATCTAAGAGAGGGCTTTCTTTTCCATTAAGATTAGTGAATATTCTATCCTTTTCTTTCATTGTTAGTTGATGAATCAAGTGTGATCCCGGCGCGAATCGAACGCGCGACAACCTGATTAAAAGTCAGGTGCTCTACCGACTGAGCTACGGGATCATGATATGATCATAAGGTTTTATTTGTTTTTATCAAATTAAAATTCATATAAGATAAGTTATAGTTCAATTGTATTTGACATGACAGAGCTTACAAGATTTCTAAAAGAAAATGAAGTAAAATTTGTTGATTTTCGTTTTACAGATCTAATTGGTAAAACAAACAGCATTACTTATAATACAGATAAATTGATTGTAGAGGAAATACAGTTAATTCCCGATAAGCAGACGATATTTCTAGATCCATTCTGTGTGCAATCCACAGCTGTTATTCTATGTGATAAAGGCTCACGTTCACTGGCAAAAAGAGCTCAAGACTATATGTTATCAACAAAAAATGAAGTTCTATTTGGCTTTGAAATGAATTTTTCTATTTTTGATGAGATAAAATTCGTAGTGAAGTCAAATCATTCATATATAAGGTTAAGTCCTGTAGAACATTTCTTAAATACGCACAAGAATATTCATGAAGATATTGATTCTACCTTAGCCGTTGATCCACTATTTGATTTAAGATCAGAAATATTATTAATGATGAGAGAAAGTAACATAAAAGGTTCATTATCTCATAAAAAAATTTCAACTTCACAAGGTTCAATATTAGTTGAAAATAGCAGATTATTAAGTATTGTTGATAGTATTCAAAAATCAAAACATATTATACGTAATGTTGCTCATTCTTATGGAAAAACGGCAACTTTTATGCCTAATCCTTTAGCTCAAAGTGAAACTAACAGTTTGCATATATATCAATCTTTACAGAAAACTAATGAAAACTTACGTGATGATGAAAATGAACTTTATTATATGAATGGAATTATGAAGCATATAAAAGCAATTAATGCTTTTTCTAATCCAACCACTAATAGTTATAAAAAAACAATACCCTCACCTACTCAATTTACAGCACTGTTTTTTCCTGATTCAGCTATGAACTCTTACCTTTGTTTTGCTGTAATACTTATGGCAGGCCTAGATGGTATAAAAAATAAAGTTACTTCAAATGAAGTAAAAATGCCAACATCTTTAAATGAAGCCCTTAATGCATTGAATGAAGATAGAGACTTCTTACTTCAAGGTAAAGTATTTACTAATGAACAAATAGATCAATATATAAAAATTAAACGTGATGAAATAAAGCAAATAGAGAGTGCTATAAATCCCATGGAATTTTATTACTATTCTAACTCTTAAGAGTATACTAATAATAGTAGTAAAAATCATTAATACTATTATTAGTATACTCATTAAGATGCAAAATATAATAATATAAAATTGCTTTTCACTGTATTCAATCACCTTAAAGATTTATTCATATTTAAATGAAGCATTTGCTTCTACTGTAGAGATAGTAGTTACTATTTTAATTGAAAATGGGTTATATAAATCAAATCTCCTTACCTAAAAACAAATACTCAACGTTATGAATTATAAGATTACGAAAATAAAAGAGGTAATAAAAAAAAGAGAAAAAGATAAATATACTACCTCAAATATCTCTAAGAAGTGGTTTATCCCAACCTAATATAAAACAAATTAAATTAAATCAGCTAATAAGTAGATCAAATTAATTATAAAAAATTTATAAAATTCTTAATAATTATTTTCATGTATTTACTTGCTCATATTAACGTATAATTAATTAATATATTATAATATACAGTATATTTATTAGTGTAATTAATTATGGGTATCAGAGATTTTGTTTTAATACAAGTTGCCAAGTTAAAAAGTAAAACCATTACTAACTTCTTTTCAGCTATATTAAGAGTTTCTAAATATGAATAAAGGTGACTATAAAGCTGTTGAACAGCTTGGTTATTTAGTAGAAAATAAAAAGCCAATAAAGGAACTTATTGATTTGGTGAGTAACTTAGAAAAAAAGGGAGAATTTATTTTTGAGAAAAGATTAGACACTATTAATTATGTATTGAATAAAAAGACAATAGAGAAAAAAGAAACTTAATGAAGGACTTTTTTCTGCAGCAAAAAAAGCTGATTCAAAAGAAATGAAAAAATATATTGACTTAGGAGCTAACGTTAACTACTTATCGCCAGATAATAATATGAGTATTATAGAGGCTTTACTCAATACACAATTTAAACATATTATTGAAAATAATACTAGTTTACAGAGTAATATAGACCAGAAAAATTCAAATTCAGAACGGTTAAATATAGAAAATTTGATGAAAATCCCTGTATGAAACTATTAACAGAAAATGGATTAGATACATCTCAATGCATTCTAAGACCAGAAAAAATTCAATATTACTTAGAAACACAAAGTCAACCTACACAAGCAGACTTTACAAAGTTTATAGGTGATAAAATAAGTAAGTATACTAGTAAAAGAAATAACAAAAATAATATATTGGGTACTTCTAATCTAGACAGCAAATCCATTGAGAGTGGTTATTCTAGTAATAAAAGCGAAACAGATGAAAATATTCATGATAAACCTAATAATACTTTATCAGACACAATAGTGGAAAATACAGTTGAAGAAGTAGAAATAACTCGTCTATAAAAAGAAATCTATAAAACAAGTTTATCCCTAGGAGCATTTATGTTATAAATTCTTTATATTAACATAAAATATTGTAATGCGTTTATCTCAATATTACTTGCCAACCTTAAAGGAAACTCCTGCTCAAGCGCAAATTATCTCACATCAATATTCATTACGTGCTGGCTTAATCAAACAAACATCTTCAGGAATATATACATGGTTACCTCTTGGATTACGCATACTTAAGAATATTGAAAATATCATCAAAGAAGAAATGGACAAATCTGGTGCAATTGAAGTGCTTATGCCATGTATACAACCAGCAAGTCTTTGGAAGGAATCAGGACGTTATGATTATTATGGCAAGGAAATGTTGCGAATTCGTGATAGACATGAAGATGAGATGCTTTTTGGACCAACACATGAGGAAGTTGCAACTGACTTAATCAGAAATATAGTCAAGAGTTATAAGAGTTTACCACTTTGTCTTTATCAAATTCAATGGAAGTTTCGTGATGAAATCAGGCCACGTTTTGGAGTTATGAGAGGTAGAGAATTCTTAATGAAGGACGCATATAGCTTTGATATGGATTATGAAAGTGCAATAAATTCATATAATTCTATGTATAAATCTTATATTAAAATCTTTAAACGTATGGGACTAACTCCGATAGGGGTAAGAGCAGAAACAGGTCCTATTGGAGGAAATCTAAGTCATGAATTTCATATATTAGCAAATACTGGTGAAAGTACATTATACTATGATGAAAGATTTATAGAATACCTCAACAGTGAGGATATAGAAAATTTAAAGTGCATATATGCAGTTGCAGACGATATGCATAAAATTACAGAATGTCCTATACCTAAAGAGCAGGTGAAGATCAGTAAAGGTATAGAGATAGGACACATTTTTTATTTTGGTGATAAGTATTCAAAACCTATGAAGGCAAACATTCTCTTAAAGGATAATACAAACGTCTATATTCATATGGGCTCATATGGGATAGGAGTATCAAGACTGATTGGAGCAATAATAGAAGCTTTTCATGATGAAAAAGGAATTATCTGGCCAGAAGAAGTTGCTCCTTTTAAAATCGGCTTAGTGAATTTGCAACCAAAAGACTGTCAAAAAATCGCAGAATATATATATGAAAATTTAAAAGATCATCAAATATTTTATGATGATTCAAATGAAAGTGTAGGAGTAAAACTTTCGAGAATGGATCTAATAGGGTTACCATGGCAGATCATTCTTGGCAAAAAAACTATCAATAATAGTTTGATCGAAGTAAAAAACAGATCAACTGGAATAGTCACACAAATGACAATAGAGGAAACTCTTAATTTCTTCAAAAAAAAATGATTTATGGTATTGGAACAGATATAATTCACATTCCCAGAATATTTAAAATTCTTCAAAAATATAGATGCAGATTTTTACATCGAGTATACTCTGAAAGAGAAATAGAAATGGGAAGAAGATACAACAGTTACGAAATTCAAGCTAGGTATTTTGCTAAACGCTTTGCTGTAAAAGAAGCTTTTGTTAAAGCATTAGGAACAGGCTTTAATGGTAATATTCCAATAAAAAGTATAGAAGTATGCAATGATTCAAAAGGAAGACCTTATATTAATGAAGATAAAGACTTTATTCCTAATAATACTACAGTACATATCTCAATTAGTGACGAAAAAGAATACGCTATTGCCTTTGTTATCATTCAAAATTCGTTGGTCACAAAAGGCTGTTTTGGCAATTTATAATGTTTAAATTAGCGGTTTTTCTCATGCAAATCTGCATTTTTACGTCCATCAATCACTTGTTTAGCGAATGACGTATCATCTTTATCATGCTTAGTAATAACTTCGTTTAATATGGCACTAATTGCAGCAAAAACAGTCTTTATTAACCCTCTTCTTGCTTCTCTACCATACATATGAGCATTTTTTTCGTTATCATCTGCAGTTTCACCTGCTCTTCTCTTAGGATCCATTTTATGAGCAATTACTGAAAATAATACTTCTTTTACTGAAAATTTTACTTGTTCTTTTACTTCATGTAGATCTATTTCTATATGATCTACATTTGTTGATTTTATTTTATTAGTACTTTCCTGAGATAAAATATGACTAAGCACTTGTTCATAAAGTCTTTTTCTTCTTTTTTCATTGATTCTTTTCATAGAATCTGATTTCTCACTAGTATGCTTTGTGGTTTCCAATTCTGTCTCTATATCTTCAAGTGCTGCTTTACTATATAAAGTTTCTATAAGCCTATCTATGCTACGTTTTATTTCTATCGCTCTTTCATAACTATCTAATTTATTAATTTTTTCTTCAAATTCTCTCAAGAGATTTGATAAATAATCTTCTATGTATTTTTGTGCAAATTCTTCTTTGAATTGATTATTTTCGTATATTTTTTGTAAATATTTTTCTTCTTCCTTGTTACTATCATTGTGGAAAAGATCTCCATAATTCATAGTATTAATGCCTTAATTAAATATTATTATATATAAAAAAATTAAGTTAATATTAATGGAGGATATTCACAGCTCCAACACTAGTTAAAATAACAGTAAAACTATCAAAAGTACTAGAATCATAGTATCGTTCATACAGTTCAATTGAACATCTTAAATTTATCTTTTCGCTTGCATTACAATTCATTTCATAATCATTTAATAATTTATCCGCTAACATACAATCAAGAATGCCATTGATCTTAACAAGAATATAGCGATTACCAGAATAATTTAATGCTCTCTTCCACCCAAAGGAAGAAACTTCTTCTATCTCTTCTTTGTAATTATGTAAAGTAAATCTTAGATTTTTTATATTCCTTAACGTAACATAATGATTATTAGTATCTTTAATCTTTAATTGTAATTTACTCATCGCTATTTCCCTTAATTAATATATAGAAACTCACTACCGTATGCATAACTTCACCATATTGTTTTAGTACATAATCTTTTTCAACAATGTCATAATCTTTAATATTATTAAGTATTGAATAAACATTCTCTAAAATAGAGAACATATTGTTTTGACAATAAGCGTATATATCACACGAAAATTTTATTTTTATTGCATGATAGGATAACATCTGGAGTGTTTTCATATCTGTTATATACAGTTTTAAGTAAGGAATGATTGCTTGTTTAGGTGAATAATCATAAATACTTGTAACATATTGCATAAGTACAGTATCTGAATGAAATATAGAATATATACTATCTTGTATAATTTTAACCTTTTTCATATAATTACAATACCATTTTTAGATCACGAAAACATGAGTATATTTTTTTTATTTCAGACAAGTGACTACTTATCTCCTGAGTGTGATTTTTATACAGAATATCAACATGTTGTATAATACCAGATCTAATCTGTTCTGGAACATTATCATAGCCAGCATCATATGCTATATCAACTCTTTGTGCGGTAAAGTAATTATAAAGATCTATATATCCACCTGTGGTATTACAAGAATATTCAAGATCTATTCTCTCTTGCATTGTATATAATGCTGTTGCTGATATAACCTTTTTTATAGGACCATAACTTAGGTAAATCCTACGAGGTATATAACCTTCATAAGAAATACACCATCTTTGGCTCTATAAGAGATTTTTCCATATGCCATTCAGCATAGTCTGTTGCCATAGCAATCAGGTTTAAAATCAATTTATCATCTTTGTTATAGTTGTCTTCAATACGTAAAAATAACTTCATCTCTTTCAAAGAGATCGGAAATGATTTAGCTCTAGATTCACGACTTATATAAACAGCGGGATTTCTTGATAAAACAAAACTATTTGACATAATAAATTACCTTTTTGTATCTTAATATAAGCAATATCATTTTTATATGTAATACTAAACTAAAAATAGTATGACACTGTTCATAAATTTTATTTTGAATGAGGATAATTAATTTATAGATTTTTTACTATTGTAAGAAGAGATCTCACAAACTCTTTTTTATTAAAATTTGAATGTAGATGACAATTAGATTGAAATACATCCATACTATGAGAACTGATATTTTTGAATATGGTATTTAATTCTTTATTTAGTAATGTGCGAAATTTTCGTATATTATCGTAAATAATGATTTCAATATCATTAACAAATTATCCTGATGAGTAGTAGTTATCTCCTCAATTCTACTATAAAGTTCTTCTAATTTTCTTTCATTTTTCATATTAATATAGATTTACTACAGTGATTGTAATCATTATCTAGAATAGACCGAAGTAAAATTCTATGTACTTTTACGATGTTTATATGAGAGATAGAAGTAAAATGATGTGCTAATTGGAATAGTAAGTACATATATAACAGATAAAACAGGTAGTGTTATCCATGGCTTACTTATAAATAATACAATAAATATACCAAAAAATGATACAAATAAATATGATAAGTTTCGAGGAATATAAATATGTTTTGCAGAAAATGTTGGAATATGACTTATTGATAGAAGAGAAATAATTAAAAAATAACAGGCTGTACTTTTTGTATTAAAAAGGTGTGCTACAAACCATAAATCTTCAGATTGAAAAGTCAGCATTACTGGTAGTAGAGAAAGTAAGGCGCAGATAGGAGCTGGAACACCAGAAAAAAACATACGTTCCCAATTACTTTGCTTGGTATGTAATAGAACATTAAATCTTGCAAGTCTTATTGACATGCAGATTACATATATCATCACTAAAATCCATCCTATTACTTTAATTTCTTTAAGTTTCCAGAAATATAAAAGAAATCCTGGAGCTGCACCAAAATTAATAAAGTCTGCAAAAGAGTCGAGCTGAGCTCCAAATTCACTAGTTGATTTAAGAAGTCTTGCTATTCTACCATCCATACCATCTATAATTGCTGCAACAATAATAAATATTACAGATAGCTCCCACTGTTCATTGAATATAAATTTAAATGAAGTCAATCCTGAACATAGTCCTAGTAAGGTAATAAAATTTGGAAATAACCTTGTAATAGGTAGAGGATTATCATCATTAATCATATAACCTGAAAGGTTATTGTTTCTTGAGAATGATCTTGATTCGCTAGATCTGCTATAACCGTTTCACCACCAATTACTGTTTGTCCCTGTAAAACATTAATTTTTATAGTAGCAGGAATCAGAATATTCACTCTGCTACCAAACCTTATGATACCAAATCTTTCTCCTGATTTTACATCTTGAGAAACTTTTAAATTACAGACTATGCGTCTTGCAATAAATCCAGCTATCTGTTCAACAACAATTTCTTTACCTTCTTGGTATTCAATAACAATAGATTGCTTTTCATTTTCATTATTTGATCTATTGCTCATAGCAGATACAAATTTACCTTTGGTATAATTCATTTCTGTTACCTTACCTGATAGAGGTATGCGATTTACATGAACATTTAATACATTAAGAAATATGCTAACACGTGTAAATTTTTTTTCGCCATTAGTTAATGTATAGCTTACTTCTTCAATAGATGAGATTATACCATCAGCAGGACTCAATATAAGATCCTTTCTATCCTGTATAACTCTTGCCGGATCACGAAAGAAATAAATACATAACAAGGTTGGAAAGATACATGTAACCCCAAATCCCCAAGAAATAGAAAAAGCTATACAAGATATAATAAATAATACAGCAATAAATAAATATCCTTCCTTGTTTATGTTAGGAAAATTAAAACACATGAGCTTCATAATATAGATTGACTAAAGATAAATCTATCATTTGTAAGTGTCCATGAAAAGCTTTTTTTATAGAAAAGATTTTTTTAATTCTAAAATAGAATCTGCTTTTTCTGCAAGAGAATGATTATGTGTAACTATTAACATAGAAGCATTATTCTCTTTCACATAAGAACATAACAAAAGAAACACATTAAGGGCATTTAAAGGGTCAAGATTTCCTGTAGGCTCATCTGCGAGAAGAATTTTAGGAGAATTTATAAGACTTCTTGCTATCGCAATTCTTTGTCTCTCTCCACCTGAAATTCTAGATATTGAATTATTTGACTTATCTTCTAAATTGAACTTCTCTAGAATCTTTTGTGCATTTTTTTTTGCTTCTGATTTACTCTTACCAATAATAAGATGAGGAAGCATAACATTTTCTAAAACTGATAATTCCTGCAAGAGGTGGTGAAATTGATAAACAAAGCTCAATAATTCTCTTCTAATTCTGGTTCTTTCTTTATTCTTTGTTTTTGTACAATCTATTTGGTTAATTAAAACTTTACCTGATGTAGGATTATCTAATAACCCTGCAATCTGTAATATGGTTGTTTTACCACAACCTGAATTACCAACTAATGCAGTTACCTGACCCGCGTACAGTTTTAGATTTATATCTTGTATGACAGTTTTGCCTTTAAAGGCTTTAGTGATTGATATTAATTCAAGCACTAAATTGAGAAACTATTGCCACAACCACATTGTGACTTCGCTATTTTATTTTTTATTTGAAATCCAGAACCACTCAAATCCTCGGTGTAATCTATTACTGCTCCATCAAGAAATTTGACTGAACGATTATCTATCATTAATATAGGATTTCCACTTTTGTCATTAATCAATACGTCATTGTTGTTCTCGTTGGAGTTAGAATATTCCTCTTCATCATCTTCTTCTTCGAATTCATCATCAAAATCTTCATCATCATCATCTTCTTCATAACTTGAAGTTGTAATCTTATCTAGGAGAAAATTATACTTAAAACCAGAACAGCCTCCACCTGAAACTGCTATTCGTAGAATAGAACCTTGAGTTTCTTCTTGCTGAACAATAGTGTGGATTTTTTTTAATGCACTGTCAGTTAAATTGATATTGTAATTTGTTGACATATGAGGCACCGTTAATTATTGATAGTTTATTATAGTGCAGATTTTACATGTCAAACAATAATTTTTTATTAAATTATGCATGTCACTCAAACCAAAGCAAAGGAAGGTATTTTAAAGAAACTGAAGATACATACCGCTGTTGTTTTAAGCGTGACAGAGATCGTATTATTCATTCCAATGCATTCAGAAAATTAGAATATAAAACACAAGTTTTTATTAATTATGCACATGATTATTATCGTACTCGTTTGACTCACAGTCTTGAAGTTGCTCAAATTTCAAGATCAATTGCTTATAGACTTGGTTTAAATGAGGACATAACAGAATGTATATCATTAGCACATGATCTTGGTCATACCCCTTTTGGCCATGCTGGAGAGCACGCACTAAATAAATCAATAAAAAATGTGAATGAGCTATATTATTTTGATCACAATGTTCAAACTATAAGAATCCTAGTCTATTTAGAGAAAAAACATATAGACTTTGATGGTATGAACTTAAGTTGGGAAGTAATTGAGGGAATTGCAAAACACAATGGTCCTTTATGTGGTAGATATGCAGAACGTTGTACTGAAAACAAACTATTGCTACAATATAACACGAAATACAATTTAAAACTTGAAGAGTTTTCTAGTGCAGAAGGACAGATTGCTTCAATCTCTGATGATATTGCATATAGTATTCACGATCTTGATGATGCATTGAGAGCTAACTTTATTACTCTTGAAGATATATTAAAGGTTCCTTTAATTGGAAAAGTTCTTCAAGAGATGAAAAATAAATATTTTTATGTTCCTCAAAGTAAAATTATACATAAAACCCTCAGTGAAACTATAGGTATCATGATTAATGATGTCGTCTTGCAAACACAACAAAATATTAAAGATTATGGAATAGAAAGTGTTGATGATATAAGAAAATTAGATCAACCTTTGGTTACATTTTCATCACAAATGTCACAAAATATACAAGAAATTAAAAAATTCAATATGCAAAAAATATATCAGCATTATAAACTCAAGAGAACCATGAACAAAGTCCAAAAGATAATAGAGGAATTATTTCATTGTTTTTATGAAAATCCTGAATTATTGCCGACCGAATGGTACCAAATTGCACTTGATTCTCAACGTGTAATTGCAATATGTGATTATATTTCAGGTATGACAGATAGATTTGCCATACACGAACATAGGAGAATATTTGATACTTCTTATGAAATGACTATTTTTTGAATGAAAGATAATTATTTTATGTCAATAGCATTAAAACTTGCAGAACAAGGTTTAGGTAAGGTTTATCCTAACCCTTCTGTTGGTTGTATTATAGTACAGAATAATATAATTATAAGTGAGGGTAGAACAGGATTTGGTGGTCGTCCTCATGCTGAAGTGATTGCTTTAAACAACGCCAAAAGTGAAACATATGATGCAACCATGTACGTAACTCTCGAACCATGTTGTCATCAAGGAGTAACAGGTCCCTGTACTGTAGAAATAATAAAGTCAGGAATAAAAAGAGTAGTAATCGCAATTTCTGATCCTGATAAAAGAGTATCAGGACTTGGTATCAAAATGCTGAAGGAACATGGAATAGAAGTCACATATGGAGTAATGAAAGAAGAAGCAAAACAATTAAATATAGGCTTTTTTATTACCAAAAGTCTATATAGACCATTTATAACATGTAAAATAGCTTCAACTCTTGATGGAAAAATTGCAACGTCTACCAATGCAAGTAAGTGGATAACAAATGAAAAAACAAGAAATTGGGTACATTACTTAAGAGCCCAATATGATTCAATTTTGATTGGAAGTAATACTTTAATTTATGATAATCCAATTCTTAACTGCCGTCTTTCTGGAATTGAAAGTTATTCACCAAAAAGACTAATTATAGATAGTAGAGAAAAATTAACAAAAGAGCATAACATTTCAAAAACAGCAAATAAAATAGAAACTTGGATTATTACAAATAAAAAAGCTAGTAAGGAAATTAAACATATCAACTATTTGATAGTTGATTCAAGTGAAAATGAAAAAGTTTCTTTAAAGGATATGGCATCAAAATTATTTTCTATTTTGAAAATTACAAGAGTACTTGTTGAAGGAGGAGGAATATTAGTTACAGAGTTATTAAAAAAAAAGTTAATTGATAGATTAATAATATGTCGAAGTGGTAAAATATTAGGTAATGATGCTAAACCTTTTATAGGAAATCTTGAAATAGTATCAATCGATCAATGCTATAAGTTTAAGAAAGTGAAAATTATAGATTTAGAAGATGATGTTGTAGAAATATGGGATAACTTACCAAATATTGAACATAAATTTCGGTGAGATTTATATAAAAAATTATGAAGCACACTTTGTTTAAGCCTAAAAAAAGTCTAGGACAAAATTTTATTTTATCAGACAAAACTGCTGAAAAAATAGTTAGCTTAGCTGGGAGTTTAGAAAATTTTAATATAATTGAAATTGGTCCTGGATATGGAGTGTTAACAGAACAAATATTAAAAAATAATGCAAAGTTTTTACTTGCTATTGAAAAAGATAGGGATTTGGTAAAACAACATGATCAACTTCTAAATCAGTACAAAGGAAAGTATAAAGTCATAGAAACAGATGCTCTTTATATAGCCGAAGAAAATCTGATAGAACTTCCAGCAAAAATCATTGCTAGCTTACCTTATAATATTTCAGTTGCATTATTGTTAAAATGGTTAAATGACAATATAAAAATTTTTGATTGCCTTATATTAGTATTACAAAAAGAGGTAGCTGAACGTCTCGTAGCACAACCAAATTCTAAGAAATATGGTTATTTATCTGTATTATCTCAATTATTATGTGATGTAACAATAGAATTTGATCTGAGTCCTAGTGAATTCTTTCCACGGCCCAAAGTGTATTCATCAGTAATAAAAATAAATCCATTAACTGAACAGAGGTTTCCTGTGAACTTGAAAGTTTTAAGCAAGTTAATGAATATTATTTTTGCTCAGAAAAGAAAAATGCTACGAAATTGTGTTATGAAGGATAATAAAAATATCTTACAGAAGCTTCAATTGAGCGGAGAGGAAAGAGCTGAAAACTTAACAATAGAACAATTATGTTTATTGGCGAATCACTTGACTATATAATCCTAACTTTGCTACCTTAATATCTTGTTTATTAGAACTATTTCATCAGCAAATTTTGTGTCATTTTTTATTAAACTCTCTATTTGCCTCACTGCATGTATCACAGTTGCATGATCTCTACCACCAAAACTTCTGCCTATATCAGGAAGGCTTTTTTGTGTAAGCTTTTTAGCAAAATACATAGCTATTTGTCTTGGCCTTGCAAGGCTACGTAATCTACGATTAGAATGCATATCTGTAACTTTAATATTAAAAAACTCAGATACTCTTTTTTGTATCTCTTCTATGCTAATCGACTTATGATTTGATCTAAGAAGATCTGCTAAAGTTTCACTGACGGATTCTACTGTCATATTTCTTCCTAGTGATGTAATATGAATTACTTTATTTAAGGCTCCTTCAAGTTCTCGAATATTAGACTTTATATTTCTTGCTAAAAATTCAAGTACATCCTGTGGTATATAGATATTCATTTGTTCAACCTTAGATTGTAATATACCTAATCTTAACTCAAAGGTTGTTTCATTAATATCCGCCACTAATCCCCAACCTAGACGAGATTTTATTCTTTCTTCAACTCCATCTAGATCGCTAGGTGATCTATCTGCAGAAATAACTAGCTGCTTATTTTGATCTATTAATGCATTAAAAGTATGAAAAAATTCTTCCTGTGTACTTTCTTTACCACTGATGAATTGAACATCATCAACCATGAGCACATCAACAGACCTAAACTGCTCCTTAAATAGCATAATGTCCTTACTGCGCAAAGCTGTGATATATTGATACATAAATTTCTCTGCTGATAGATATACTACTTTTCTTTTAACAGAAGGAGAATTAACTATATACCATGCTATAGCATGCATCAAATGTGTCTTACCTAAACCCACTCCTCCATATAGAAATAAGGGATTGCTACCAGATATAGGATCTACAGATTCTGCAACACGTTTTGCTGCTGTAAATGCTAATTCGTTTGGTTTACCAACAACAAAATTATCAAATGTGAATCTCGTATCCAGTGGAGAACCAAGCTTATGATTAACTTCTTCTTTATCTCTGAATATTATATTTGGTTTTTCTTCAATTACTTGAATATCAACACAACGTATACGTTCATCTTCATTCTGTAGAAGAGAGAGTATTTTTTCTATGTAATGAACAAGAACCCATTCTTTTATAAATCTTGTAGGCGCGGATAATAAAACTTCTCCATTTTTACTATCTATTAAACTCAAAGGACTTAGCCAACTATTATAAGTTGCTTCTCCATAAAGATTATTAAGACAAGACTGAACTTTTTGCCAGATAACATTATAATCGGTAACTGTGATCATTTGATTAAGAGAAGGATCTGAAAATTTGGTGTTAAGTAACCTCATATATTACACAAAAATAGTTAGAAAATAGTAGATAATCAGTAGGTTATCTCAAGCAAGGAGCTATGATTACTCACCTGTCTATTATGATGATTTGCTGAAGATTTGTAAAGTATATAAAAGCATGTAAGTTGATTTAAAAAGTAAAAAACATTACCTACATAGGTTTCAATTGTAATGAAGTGAATTTGGTATAAAACCTTTTTGTCTAATTGTATATCAAACTGATTAGATGCTATATTTAATATAAAATTTATGCTTTTAGCATATAATCTCAATATTATTCACATACGGAGTTACATATGGATATTTTATCCGTCTTAGGTGATGCTATTAATGAAGCAAATAAATTTGTCAAAGACAATACTGGTGGTATTGATGTCACAGAAGGACTAAACAAAGCAAGTGCAGTTATTAATGATGGTATCAATAAATTAAGCAAAGTAACGGGTTACGAAAACACTGTCAAAGAATTACAGAATGTTCATTATTCAATTGTAGAAGGTGGATACAATAATAGAAGTTCTGATACATGGAATAATGAAAATATAGATTCTCATTATTATGTAACACCTGATAATTCAGAGATAACACTCTTCTAACATGAAATTAAACTATGCTGTATTTATAAAAATATAGCATAGTTACAAACTTCTATACAATAGTCCTTGATTCTATCAGAATACTTCAATGGGTGAAGTTCTTTGTATTACTACGAATGAATATTTTTTTGATGTATTAGCAGAGTATATACTTCTTACATATGGAAAAAGAACAATACAGAATCTTAAGATAATACTACCATCTAAAATAGATAGCATAGAATTATTAAATGCATTTAAAAAATGTAATGTAACAGAGTGCTTTATTCTACCAGAAATTATTTCACTAGAAAATATTGATGAAGAAGATTTAATATTAAGTCTTGATAAAATCGAAGTAATTCACCCAGTAAAGAGAATACTTCTATTAATTCAATTTATACTAAAATGGAATCAAGACAATAACGATAATTTTCCTATTGATTTATCATATAGTCTTGTGTCTTCTCTTGATACAATTCAAGAGAATAATGAACTAAATTATTATTCAAATAAAACAATAAAGTTCATTAGCTTATTGTTAAATACCTGGAGCAATACTTTAAAAGATTTAGGAGTGATTGATATACTTGAACACAAAAATAATTACATAAATAATATGATACTATCATTACAAAATGATCAGAATATAATTTTTATAGGAACTGATAAAAAAAATAAAATTTACAGGTCTTTAATTAAAGCAATATATAAATTACCTAATAGTAGAATAATTCTACCTAATCTTAATTTAATAATAGAGGAAAGAGACTGGCAACTTTTTGAAAAAAAACACTATCAATACTGCCTCAAAAGTTTACTTGATGACCTTAATATAAATAGAAGTCAGATCAGATCTCTAAATGATACAAGTTGCAATATAATGCACTATATCTTTGATACAACTTTCGACTTACGTGAAGTAAAAAGTAATCAAAATCACATAGAAATAATTACCTGTGAATCTGTTGAAGAAGAAGCTCAAGTTATTTCATTGATTATACAAAACGAAGGATATGAAAATGTTTCATTATTTGTTAATAATAAACTACTTGAAACTCGTATATCATCCTTAATAAAGGATGATGATACTGAAAGTTATCTTTATACAACACTTTTAACTTATAGCATTGATTTATTGATTTCAAATTGGAATAGTATAGAGCTACTTTCGCTTTTAAAACATAATTTAGTAACTTTTAATTATACAAAAGAAGAATATAATAAAATTATATCAGAATTTGAAATAGAAATACTACGTAACTTTAATATCAGTGATCTTAAAAATACAATTATTAAAAATAATAAAATACAATATACAAAAGATATATTATATATTATCAGAAATTTAGAGACTGCTCTTAGTTTTTTAGTTAATGCTGTAGATGATACAATTTATAAAATGGCTGTAGCTCATAAGCAATGTATTGACATGTTATCTCAACATAATCAGAAAAATAGTTTCATATCTAATTTTACTTATGCATGCAAAAACATCAATATACGATGTTCTCTGGAATTATATAGAAAAATACTTTCTTTATTTCTTGAAACTCCACAAAAAAATAGTTTTAGTTTATATAAAAATAAAGTTGTTATCATTGCTGATTTCACTACAACTCCTAATTTCCAAAATCCATTTTTAAGCTCTATTATTCAAAACTTTCAAGAAGACCAAGGTTATTTTTTATACACTTTATGTAACTTATTCTGTGCACGTAAAGTATATTTAACAAGTTCATCGAATAAGAAAAAGTCTCTAATATTAAAGCGTATTGAAATACTTTTCCCCAACAAACAACCTTACAGAGAATGGCTAAAAATGCTTAACAAACCTGAGTGTATAACCCCCTGCTCACAACCGCAACCTAAACCTAGCACTACAGTCAGAAAACAGAAAATGCAAAGAATATCATGTACTAAAATAGAAAAGCTCATTCGGAGTCCTTATTCATTTTATGCTGAATATATTCTTGAGTTAAAGAAATTGAGAGAACTAAATCCCAAAGCAGGAATATTAGAATTTGGTACTTTAGTACACAATATTCTTGAAAAATATGTACGTTATAATGATGATGAGTGTATAAATATTGCAAGAAGAGAATTTTTCTCCAGTAATTATACTTTTTCAAGTATGTGGTGGATAAGATTAAAGAAAATTATCAATTCTTTTGTTGAAATAGAAAAGGGTAGAAGCTTAAACGTTGAAGTAGAAAAAAGTTTTATACTGCCAATACTAAAAGAAACATTACTAACAGTAAAGTGTGATAGGATTGAACATTTACCAAATAATCAAGTGGCTATTATAGATTATAAATTTGGATCACCTCCATCTTCTGATGAAGTAATATCTGGATTTTTTCCACAATTAATTTTACAAGCATTAGTAGTAGAATGCATCACAAAAAAAGAGGTGACAGAACTTGCTTATTGGAAGTTTGATTATGATCAAATAAAGATAACTTCCTTAAAAGATTATAAGGAAACAATAATTGAATTTCAAAATACCTTACCTATCTTTTTATTTGATTATTTAAATGAAAACACTCCATTTACTGCATCACCATACTTAAATAAATTCCTCAGATTCAATGGCTATACCCATCTAGAAAGAATTAAGGAGTGGTAGTCATTGATAATGTTCTTTGTTTGTGATATGTATGGCTTCTATACTAATAAGTAATATAAGATGAACAAATACGATGTGACAGTCATTGGTAGTGGACCTGGTGGATATATAGCAGCAATTAGAGCAGCACAACTTGGTTTTAAAACCTCAATTATCGAAAAAGAAAAAAACTTGGGTGGTATATGTTTAAATTGGGGATGCATACCAACAAAATCACTACTTAGATCATCTGAAGTATTTAGATTAATAAAAAGATCAGAAGAATTTGGTATAAAAGTAAATGATGTAAGCTTTGATATAAAATCAATAATACAATATTCAAGAAGCGTTGTTGATAAATTATCAAATTGCATTACATATTTGATGAAAAAAAACAATATTACAATTCATGAAGGATATGCAAAATTTGCAGGAAATGGTATTTTAAGAATAGATGATGAAAAAAATATATCGTCTAAGTATATTATATTAGCAACGGGTGTAAGAGCAAAAAATCTTCCTAATCTTGAGGTAGATGGAAAATTAATATGGAATGCTAAGCATGCTATGTTACCTAATCAATTACCTCAATCCCTTCTAATCGTAGGCTCAGGTGCGATTGGTATTGAATTTGCAAGCTTTTACAGTACACTTGGAGTTGATGTAACAATCGTAGAGATAAGAGATACAATTCTACCATCAGAAGATCATGAGATTTCTAATTTAGCAAAAGAAATATTCACTAAACAAGGAATAAATATACGCACAAGTGAAAGTATTAAAACCTTAATTAAAAATAAAGATCATGTAGAAGTACAATTTAGTGATAAAAAAACTATGAAATTTGATAGAGTAATCATTGCAGTTGGCGTTCAACCAAATGTTGATAATCTAGGTCTAGAGCATACAAAAATAAAATTAGATTCTTTAGGATTTATAGAAACCAATAAATATTATGAGACAAATGAAGCAAATGTTTATGCTATTGGTGACGTAGCAGGTACTCCATGTTTAGCACATAAAGCAAGTCATGAAGCTATAGTTTGTTTAGACAATATAGCTAAAAAATCTACTTATTCTATAAAGAAAGAGTGTATACCAAATTGTACCTATTCACATCCACAAATAGCAAGCATTGGTCTCACAGAAAAACAGGCAAGAAATAATGGATATGATATAAAAATAGGTAGATGCTATTATCATTTTAATGGTAAATCAATAGCACTAAGTGAAACTGAAGGCTTGGTCAAGGTAATTATAGATAGAAAAACTGGTGAATTGCTCGGTGCTCATATGATAGGAGCAGAAGTAACTGAATTAATTAGCACAATTGTTTTAGGAAAGCAGTTAGAAGGGACAGATTTTGATTTAAGATCTACAATTTTTCCTCATCCAACTATATCAGAAATGATATATGAATCAATTTTATCAGCTGAATAAGATCAGATATTCATATGATCACATCTATTAATGACTTTTTCTTTTTTATTACAATTGAAAAAATAGTGTGAATAGTCTCTGAAAAAATTTGCATTTATATAGAATAGAATTTTTTCTTAAGCACAAAACTTTTCTAAAAGGTATTGATGTAAGATTTCTATTCCCTCATTAATTTCCTTTTTAGTAATAGTTAGTGGAGGTAATATTCTTACCACCTGATCTGATGTAAACCCCATAGTTAATAATCCACGATGACTGAGTTCATTGGCAAATTTTTTATTGTCTATTTTTATTTTTATTCCAAGCATTAATCCCCTACCCCTTACCTCTTCTATTACATCAAACTTACTAGCTAGATTTAGGAGTCTATTTTGCAGATATTTTCCTTTAACTCTAATGTCTTCTAAAAATCCTTGACTTAGCAATGTATTTAAGACAACATTTCCAACTGAAGTTGCTAGTGGATTCCCACCAAAAGTAGAACCATGCATTCCATTTACCATATATTGTGCAGCTTTTTCAGTTGTAAGACAAATTCCTAGTGGAAATCCTCCTCCTATCCCCTTTGCAAGAGCACAAATATCAGGTTCAACTTCTGTATATTCATATGCAAACAACTTACCTGTTCTACCTGCACCACACTGTATGCAATCAAAAAACAAAAGAATCTCTTTCTCATAACAGAGATTTCTCAATTCTTGAATAAAGTTACTATTCATTACCTTCACACCACCTTGACCTTGTATTGGCTCTACTAGTACTACACCAATTTCATTTGATATTACTCTCTTTACACTTTCAATATTAGGCTCTACATTGTCACAGTAATTAATATCTGGAAATTTTCCTCTAATAGCAGAAGTCAAGAAAGTTCTTCCATGAAATGCACCATGAAAGGTTAAAATTCTAGAAAGATTATAATTACCTTTTCCTGCGTGATATGATCTTGCTATCTTCAATCCACATTCAATTGATTCAGAACCAGAATTTGTAAAAAATACACTGTCAGCAAAACTATTTGCTACTAATTTTACTGCAAATTCATTAGCAACTGGTATGTTATACGTGTTTGAAACATGCCACAATTTTTCCCCTTGTGTTTTTAAAGCTTTAAACAACTGTTTATTGCCGTGACCAAGGCTATTAACTCCTATACCTGAATGAAAATCTATATAGCATTTATTATTCTGATCAAATAGATAAACACCTTTACCATAAGAAAAACTTATATTAATAGGAGAATAAACTGGTAAGATAGGAGGAGTTCTCATAAAAATATGCTATATTTCCTTATCACTAGCATAAAAGCACATACTATGCAAGATCAAGACATATGTTAAAACAAACTAGCTCAATATTTGCCGTACTTAGAAAAAATAAATATTTAAAAACAATATTATTGTTTTTACTCACTTTTTTTCTTGTCTTTGGTATTATGTATTATAGCTACTCACTCAAAAAGAGCTTTCTTGCATCTAATATTAATGCAAATATGAGTTTAAAAAAAATGCTAGAAAATGGTGTAATAAAAAAATATCATTATCTACTTATGGAGAAGCCTAATGATTTATTATTAGGAAGACAGCATATAAAATATAAAAACTTTGATTATATAAATCAACTGGTAAAATTACGCTCTGAATTGCTTCAACTTATTAGTGCAGTACAAGACATTAATTTAATATTATATGATCAAAATGGTAGAATAATATTCAGCAATCTAAACACTCAAGATGACCAACTACTGATAGATGAATTTGATGATTTATTAGATCATCAAGAAATATCCTATAACAGAAAAGGAACAGTAGTTTCTATTTTTCCTATCTTTTATGAGAGTGTTAAGCCATCATTTTTTCTAAAGGTTCTTAGAAAGTATGATGCTTTTTATGTTACAATATATATTGTAGTTTTTTCTTTTATAAGTATATTGTTAATATTTCTAATACTAATAATGTATTATTTAAATATATCCAACAGTAAAGTTTTAATGAATCAGCACAAAACTAATATTGAATTACAACAAATAAAGGAAGTACTAGAACAGGAAAATGTAAATAAGTTAAAATTTTTTGCAAGTATAACGCATGAGTTACGTACACCTCTCAATGCTGTTATCGGATTTGCAGAATTAATTAAAAATCATATGTCAGATAGTGATTCTTTATGTAAGGAATATGCTGATGAAATATATAATGCAGGAACTCATCTACTAAGCTTAATTAATGATATTTTAGATTTTTCAAAAGCTGAATCAAGTAGTTTAATGGTAAAAAAAGTTAAATTTAACTTAAACAGAATAATAGATTCATGTGTTAAGATGATGTTGCCTAAATTGCAAGATACAGGAATAGACTTTAAACAAGAAATTCCGGATAAACAATTATTACTTACTGCAGACCCTAATAGAATGAAGCAGATTATAATAAATTTACTATCAAATGCTATCAAATTTACACCAAAAGGTGGTTTTATTAAAATGGTAACAAGAGAAGATATACAGAAAAATTTATTAACCATTGAATTTCAGGATAATGGTGTAGGAATAATGCAACAAGATATATGTAAAGTGATGTCTGTTTTTGGTCAAGCAGAATCTGGATGTAGAAATGAGGGAACAGGAATCGGATTGCCATTAAGTAAAAAATTAGTAGAAATAATGGGTGGAACTTTTGAAATAAAGAGTGAATCAAATGTTGGAACTATTGTCACATTACAATTTTCTTATGAAGAGGAAACATGTGAAGAGTCTATAGATTTCTAGAAAAAACATAAGGCTCTGTATGAAATAATACACTACCATGAGTTACAGCTTTTAAAAAAAATTCTTTACTTGTTGGTTCAACCTCAAAGGAAATTATTGATTCATCAAATAAAACTAAATCATCACCAGGAATATGCTCATATTTATTAGTCTTTAGTTGAGCTCTTATAAAATTACTAATTTTATATTTACTTTTTTCAATAAATTCAATGTTATTAACTTTTATGATTTCCACTTTTTCACCCTTTCCTACTATCACCAAAGACATAGGTTTTAATTTACCAGAACGTAATACTACTATCCATTCATTCTCTCCTATACATTCAATAATGTTACCATAGGTAGATTGTCTGTTAGTATTTACTACTAATTGATATCTTTTATTATCATAGGAAATAAATAGTTCTGCACCACTCCAATTCTTTTCTTCATTAATTAATATATAACTTAAGTTATTCTCTTTAAGATACGGTAAATGAATTATTTTTATAATAGTTTTACTAACATGATTAGGTGCATATTCTTTAACTATTAGAGATTGTACTGCAGGAAAAGATAATTTATATATAGAATAATCATATTCCACTCCACTGATTTGAATAGATAAACCTTCAAGCTTTATTTAAAAAATCTTAACTATATGCTTTTTATTCATATTAAAAATAGCAATTGTCATACCAGGAAAAAGCCAAGAGTACTTTATAGGCAACTTTAAATTAAATACATTTCTTTCTTGCCAAGATGAATAAAGTAAAATTTCAGCTATATTTTATGCCTGTCCTTCTTCCATTATTATTGGTATTTCCAATATCTTAATAGAGCCTTCCTTTTTAGAGAATTCAGCACGCTTTACATCAGTTAAGTAGTTAATAGTACGATTAAAGTAAACTATATTTACTTTTTTTATTGAAATTTAAAAGATTAGAACTTACAATTTTCATTTGATTTGAATTATTATTAATAATAATGTTACTAGTTAATACATCTTCAGCAATTACTTCAGTACCCCTTTGAATACATTTTAGCTTGGCATCATGCTCAATCACATCAAAGAAATAACAACTCTGCAGCATTTTAATAATTGAACGTACTGATTGTTGATCGTTTATTACATAACCAGATAAAAGTCCCTTTACATTCTGGGTATCACATTCATTTTTTTTAAGCCCTAATTTTTTAAATAGATCTAATAGAATATCTGAAATATTTAATTGAGAGATTTTTCCCTGAACCCAGTGCCCACTTTGCCAGTGATTACAGTCAGACCACACTTTACATAAGTTAGGAAAAAATTTGAATAATTAGGATATTTACTTTCAATACTACTTGTATCAACAAATACATTTGGTTGATTCGTACATCCATTAATGCTTGGAAACCCATATTCAGTAAACCAAATCTTTTTCATTTTAGGTTGCCACTTTGTTTGACTACCATCTGGATTGATATGACTTTCACTCCACCATTTCTCTATATTTTTCCATGCATATTTGTTGTCAAATGATTAATAAAGGTGTTGTATTGATTATAAAAAAAACTTCTTATGCTCTCTGGTGAACCCTTTAATCTACCTCGCCATTCTTTATCCTCTGTATCAAGTGAAAGCATAGGAGATACAACATGACTTTATAAACCTCTGTGATGTAATGTCCTTTATATATCTGATTAATGCTGTGTCACTTACTGTTCCTCCATATCTAGGATTTCCTTTTGAATCCTTTGATATTAATCGTGCATTACCTCTATTTTTATCACCTACTTCCCAAGCATCATTGATTACATTAGAATCAAATGTAAATTCAACCACAGGATATATTTTACAATTTTCAACACGTAATTGATCTACAAACTAATTTACTACTATTGATATCCACCTCACATTTGGTAAATCTTCTTTTAACTGATCGAGAGAAAGCACAGCATCACTTTTATCAGAATAATTATTGTGATTTATTCGATTTGCAGAACCCATATTGAATGTATTGGCTATTATTTATTTTTTGTTGAGAAATTTTCTTTTGTATTTTAGTATCATAAACAAATTCTCCTGAACCTGGTATCATATTAACATTTTCTACATTGTCATTGACTGAAAACTCTTCAGATTTTAATGTGGATTGTACTTCAAATGTAAAAATTGGAATGCGATTATTGTATTCTATTACAGGAAAATCCTTTATCACTATATAAGATATTCCACGGTAAGCAGGAACATTATCTTTATCATAACCTTTATTTTCAATAGATGAGATAAATGAATCTGGGTTTTGATCTTCTGTACCTTTATAAAAGGTACAATCTATTGCATCAAAACTTAGAGGTTTTTCATTAGCCCATATTCTATTAAGTTTTTTAATTTCACCCTTACAAAGAGCAATTGCTAAGGTAGCATAATAGCTATAAGTGATTTTATCTATTTTATTAATATATTTCTCTTTTAAAGGTTGTGCCCAAATAATATTTCCTCCTATGCGAACGGTTCCATAGATAATGGGAATAACTTTTCCATAAGCTGAAGTTTGAACTTGTAAATCTTGTAATTTTGACTCATGTATTACTTTTTTTTCAGCATCAAGACCAAAGATTGCATCACTTAGCTCTTCCCCAAGAATAGTTTGTAGTTCTGAACCTACTATTTGTCCAAGTGGACCAATGAATTCAGTTAAAATTGACGATAAGATTATTGAAGACATATTAATTAATGAGAGAAATTAAAATTTTATAGAGAATAACTTGAATTTAATAAGATTTGTAAAGTGTTATAGAGCTAATAATATAAATTAGTTAACAAATATGGAAGGTACAAATTTCAACTAAGAAACATAACTAGTCTAGATAAAGTGCAGCAAAATAAATCATAAGTGATTGTAGAAAGATAAATACACTCAGAGAATGTATTTAAAAGGAAATAGTAGATAATTCATGAAAGATATTAAGAAGATTGTACTGAGCAGAGTTGAAGATTATTTTTCTAAATCAATATGTCTTCTCTATTTCTTAATCTTTTTATTAAAGTTAGTAGGTATATCACAATGAAATAATGCTTCAGCAAATTCTCTGCTTGAGAACTCTCTTAGGTCTTCGATACTCTCTCCAATGCCTACTGCATGTACATTAATTTTATGTTTTTGTGCTAATCCTATCACCACTCCCCCTTTAGCAGTACCATCAAGTTTTGTCATAATTAAACCTGTAATATTTACAGCTTTACTGAATGATTCTAGCTGACTATATGCATTTTGACCTACTGTTGAATCAAGTACCAAAATTATATCGTGAGGGGCTGTATTATTTAATTTCTTTATTACCCTTTGTATTTTTGATAACTCTTCCATTAAGTTAACATTATTCTGTAATCTCCCTGCTGTATCGATTAATATTACATCTATATTATCTTGCATAGCTTGAGATATAGCTTTATATGCCACACTTGCAGAATCAGAACTATTTTCACCTGTAACGATAGAGCAATGAGCACGTTCTGCCCATATTTTTAATTGTTCAGCTGCTGCAGCTCTAAACATATCACATGCCACAAGCATGACTGACTTTCCCATATTTTGATACTTATACGCAAGTTTACCTATGGTAGTAGTCTTACCACTACCATTTACTCCACATACCATAATTATATGAGGGCTATTATTTAGCACTATTGGCTTTACAACTGGTTTTAAAATAATTTCTATTTCATTTATTAATTGCTGTTTAACATCATCATACTCAACTTCTTTGTCAAACTTAACAGCTGCTAACTTAGTAATGATTGCTTCTGCCGTCTTAATGCCAATATCGGCTCCTATAAGTAGTTCTTCAAGTTCACTTAAGAGTGATGTATCTAATTTTTTTTTGGTAGAAAAAAGATTCTTAATTCCACCACTCAGACGAGAAGAAGTTTTTAATAGGCCTTTATAGAGATGATCAAACAAGTTCTACTCCTCTAAATAATTTACTATTTTGTACATATGACGAGCATAAGTTCATCGTTACTAACATAACCTAAGGTGTTTTTTGCTTGCTCATCAAGCAGATCTAAACTTAGACTTTTCTCATATAGGCCAGATATTTTATTTTTTAGATTCTCTTGTTGAAGAAGAATATCTGTCAATAAAGATTTATTGTATTCCAGGTTATTTTCTAAACTACTTAATGTTAGCAAGCCACGCTCACCTGTGATTGTGTTGACGGTGAAGTATAGCGTCAGTAGGAATAGGAACGCAATAATGCCTAGATAAATTAGTCTTTGTTTTTTTCTAAAGGTAAGCACTAGACATGGTCAGGAACCTTGACGGGCTTTACACCTTGGCTTTACTTTATTGATTACATAGATCTTTCCAGACCTTCTTACTACTTTGCAATTCTTATCCCTATTACGGTAAGATTTTAGTGATCCTTTAACTTTCATAGTTATAATGAAAAATAGGATTATACTCTATGATCAATAAGAAGTCAACTAACCTCTTTACAAGAAACCGTGCTTTATTAAACTTATCAGTAACAAAGATAACTTTATATGTTTAAAATTTATAAGCCAACCAAAACGGCAATGCAATCTGGGTTGGGTAAAACAAAAGATTGGCACCTTGAATGCGACTCATCATCTAATCTTTTCTACATTGACCCCCTTATGGGTTGGATAGGATCAAAAGATTCAACAAAACATATTATACTTAAATTTGATTCTCTTGAAAAAGCAATATCGTATGCAAAAAAGTGCAAAATTCCATATAGAATTGAAACTCCTAAATATTGTAAGAAGCTACCAAAACGGTATACATCACAACTATAAATTAATAAAGTTATTATACATTCTACATTTTACTTATAAATATGAATATATCTAATAGAAAGTTTTACAATAAGGTTGTTTTACTGAGAGTTGATTTTAATGTTCCAATAAAAAATGGAATCATTCAAGATATGACTCGTATTATTAGAGTTATGACCACCATCAAGTATTTGGTTAATTCTGGTGCAAAAGTGGTAATAATTTCACATCTTGGACGTCCACAAGGTCGTGATAATAACTTATCGCTTAAGAACATAGTAAAAGATTTATCAGAGTTATTAAAGCAGAAGGTAAAATTTGTTGATGATTGTATTGGTAAAAAGGTGCAAGAAGCAGTTAGTATTATGTCTATAGGGGATGTAATATTATTAGAAAATCTCAGATTTTATAAAGAAGAAGAGGAGAATGATTTAGATTTTGCAGAGAAATTGTCGTCAATAGCAGATTTATACGTAAATGATGCATTTTCTTGCTCGCATAGAGCTCACGCTTCTATTTCATGTATTACAGAATTTCTTCCATCCTATGAAGGGCTTTGCCTGCAAGATGAACTAAAATACCTAGAAAAAGCTATATCATTTCAGGCAAAACCCATTACTGCAATAGTTGGCGGATCTAAAATATCAACTAAGATTAATATGCTTGAGAGATTAGCAGAAAAAGTTGATTTTCTTGTTTTAGGAGGTGCAATAGCTAATAATTTTTTGTTGTTTAACAAAATAAACATTGGTAAGTCCTTATTCCTAAATGGAGCAAATGATATACTATATAACATAATCAAGATAGCAAATCATAATAACTGTAGAATTATCATTCCCGAAGATGTATTAGTTACTTTAGATTATAAAAAATATAATACTTGTATTTTGAGAGAAGTTTCATCTATTCAAAACGATGATACAATTTTAGATATTGGTCCAAATACTTTAAAAAAAATTAACAATGTAATCAAGCAAAGCAAAACCATTATATGGAATGGGCCAATCGGTGTATTTGAACATTCACCATTTGCAGGTGGTACCATTGAATTAATGACTATTATTAGTACTCTTACTAAAGAAGGGAAACTAACTAGCGTTATAGGTGGGGGAGATAGCTTATCAGCAATAAATGTTGCTGGTTTAAATACAGAAGATTTTACTTATGTTTCAACTGGTGGAGGAGCATTTCTAAGTTGGTTGAGTGGAGATAATATGCCTGGCATACCACATAAGTTAAATGTTTTTTAAACTGTTTTTCTTAGCCTAGCTTTTTTTATTTTACTTGAACAAGATGAACTTAAAGATAATAACATTCTCTTTAATGATAATACTCCTAGCATTAGTAGGTATTTTTTATTATTGGCCTAATAAAGTTGATTTTAAACCATTTTTTAAAACTGACTCTTCAATACCAGAATCTACTTTATTCGATATAGGAATACTAAAAGTATGTGGAGACTGGGGAGAGAAACCAGATAAAGAAGATTTTAGAATTCTACTTGATTGTGCACATAATAAAGATACTGTACAAAGAATATACGATGAACTTGAACATCAGGTTATTACACCTCAAGCAAATTTAGAATTATTTAAAGATGAACTAACTCAGATCTGGTTTACAACTAGCAATTTCAAAGAAGTTACTACAGTATTTAGACATGTTTTTTGTGGTGAACCAGGTAAATCAAGTTTAGGTGGAATGCATTTTGTAGGTAGATATGTTCAGGCTCAAGAGAACAAATGGGCAGGAGGAGTAGAGAATAACAATTCTTTATGTAATCAATCTAATACTAAACCACCTGTTTACACATTTGGTATGAAATATCTACGTAATGATGGAAAAGTGGGAGTTAAGTGTCCAAATGGATATGCATATAACTTGCATGCTGACGATATTTTAATTTCAGCCACTAAAGCCTTTAAAGAGATAGGAAAAGATGGAATGTGTTTATATGAAATGAAAGAGGATCAGTATCACTCAGTCTTTGTAAGAAAGAATAACGGCATATTGACATTTTATCCCGATTTAACACCAAAGTGTAGTGATGGCAGGACTCATTGTAATTGTCACTCAACTGAAAACTAAAAAGATTGTAATTTTCTAGAAAGAGAGTATTGTTCAAAATGATTTTAAATTATGTATACAGCCCAATTTGATAAAATAGGTCCAGTTATTGTGTAGTACGCAACTTAATATGATAGAGGAGAGCTGTAAATAATAATCCCTACTTTACTCTGACAAACTTTTTTATAAAATTCTTTAAATATAAGAGCCTATTGTCATAGAATATGAAGTAGTTCATCAATATTCTTCAAAAGAAGGAAAAATAATGATAAAATTTTCTGCTAAAGAAGTTACAGTTTCACAATCTTTCAAACGCTTTCGAAAGTTCAAGAGAAGGTATTATGCTCAACGTTAGATTCCATTCGTGAAGATATTTCATTAACAACAAATCGGTTGAAGTTTTTCAGACGCAACTCTGCTTTTTCATCAAATAATTTTTCATTTTTTCTACATCTCTTTGTCTTGATCAGAGAAACAGGTTCTTAGATATTTATCAAATAAGTCTCTTTCTAATTCATGTCTTATTTCTCGCTGTCAAAAAAAATTCTATTTAATATTTTTTGTTAAGGTGTTGTTGAAGATTCTTATACATAGTAAAAATGTCTTGATAATTTAAGTGAGTATAAATCTCTGTAGTTCCTAGACTGACATGACCTAGTAGTTGTTGTATTGATCTAATATCTACATCTTTTTGTAGTAAATGAGTAGCAAAACTATGACGAAATGCATGTGGAGAGAGAATTTCTGGTAAATTATAAATTCTTCTTATTTTCTGTAAACGATTAGCAAAGTACGTTCTTCCTAGCTTTTTTCCTTGTACACCTAAAAACAGATAACCTGTGCTACTCAAATAGGGACAAGCTTGTATATATTCTTGTACAAACTTTTTTACTATAGGCAGAATAAATATCTGCCTTTCTCTATTCCCTTTTCCTAAAAGAATAAATTCTTCACCACTGACATCACTCACTTTCAAGTTAAGTGCTTCGCTCACTCTTAATCCAGCTCCATAAAGTAATGCAATAACAGCAATATCTCTTTTTATTACCCATGGTTCCCCTAGATTAGATAATTTAATTTTTTGTAATAATTTTTCTATATCAGACGTTAATAATGCTTTAGGTAAAGTTTTTCTCTGTATTGGTCTTGATAAAGACAACACAGCTTCATTTTTAATATCAAAGTTAGTGTATATATACTTAAAAAAATTTCTCAGTACAGATAATGCACGAGCATTAGACCTAGAACCTATTCCTCTAGTATAGCGCAAGCTCAACCAACTTCTCAATTCAGGTATACTGAGCTTTTTTAATGTGCCAATATTTACCTCTTCTCCGATATGAACATTTAAAAAGCTTATAAAATCCTTTAAATCCCTCATATAGGAATCTAGAGTATTATCTGTATAAGATCTTCTCAATCTCAACCACTCACACCACTTTTCAATGATTGAATCAAGATTATTTTTTAAAGAAAACATCGATACATGCATCACGAAAGGCTTCATTGATATCAGGGTGAGAGTGACAGATTCTATATATATCCTCTGCTGCTGCACCATATGCCATTGCAACTGCCACTTCATTAATTAGAGTGTCTGCATATGTTCCTATTATATGAACACCAAGTATAGTATCTGTCCTACTGCAAACAAGAACTTTAACAAAACCTTCAGCAGAATTAGTAACTCTCGCTCTACCATTAGCAGCAAATTGACACTTACCTATCTTATACTTATAACCAGAAGCTTTCAGCTCCTCCTCAGTTTTACCAATTGCAGAGACTGCAGGATGGGTATAAATAACAGAAGGTATGATACCATAGTCAACATGAGGTGATTGTCCAGATATTATTTCTGCAACAGCTATTCCTTCCTCTTCTGCCTTATGGGCAAGCATTGCTCCACCAATTACATCACCAATAGCAAATATCCCTTTTACATTCGTCTCATATTTCGCATTGACTTTAATAAAACCACGATTGTCTTTGAATATTTTCTCTTCAATTTCAAGATCATCCGTATAAGGTCTTCGTCCAACTGAAATAAGAATTTTATCAGCTTCAATAAAATGTGTTTGACTATTGTCAGTTGATAAAACTTTGATGTTTCCTTGTTGTATATCTTCTACTTTAGTATTAAACAAGAATTTTATTCCTTGTTTTTGCAAACTTCCAAGCAAAGATTTGCTTAATTCAGTATCCATTGAAGAAGCAGCTCTATCTAAAAACTCAACGACCGTAACTTCCGCCCCTAATCTATTCCATATAGAAGACATTTCAAGTCCAATTGCTCCAGCACCAACCACTACAAGCTTTTTGGGTACTTCAGTTAACGAAAGTGCACCTGTAGAGGAAATAACATATTTCTCATCAATGTTAATTCCTGGTAAGGAATTAACATCTGAACCAGTAGCAATAACTATATTTTTTGTCTTCAATATTTCATCATTAACTAAAACTTGAAGATTATCATACTCAAAACAAACAATCTTTCCTAACCCATTGATTTTCTTGATCTTATAAAGACTAAATAGGTAATCTATTCCCTTTCCAAGTTCTTGAACTTTAGTGTCTTTATAAGTAAGCATTTTCTCTAGAGAAAAACTCACTTCATTGACTCTTATGCCAAATTCTGATAATTCAGTCTTTACTTTGAAATATTCATGAGAAGAGTTTAGTAGTGCTTTAGAAGGTATACAACCAACTCGCAAACATGTTCCTCCAAAAATATTGTTTTTATCTATGCAAGCAACCTTTAATCCAAGCCTCGCAGCAGTAATTGCACACTTGTATCCACCTGGACCACCGCCTATAATAATTAAATCATAATTCATCATTTTAATAAATAGACTCCATTTTTCTCAGTTGTAATATATATTTTATCATTAACAAATAATGGACTATGAAATACACCAGAAGGTATTGTAATCTCAGTCTTAAATGTATCATTAAGTTCCTTAAAAAGGGTCATGCTTCCCTTACTGTTAGGTAAATACAATACACCTGTATGTATTATTGGAGCAAGAAAAGTACTGTTTTTTAAATTAAAAGACCAAACTATCTCTCCATTTTTAGCATCAAGTGCTGTAATTCTATCATTTTTGTCAAGAGCAACGATTATGCTATTATGCTGGCCTAATACACCGATATTAGATAAGCTTTTCACTTTTAGCAAATGAGACCACAAAGGAGTTCCAGATTTTACATCAAGAGCAACAATAGAAGTATCATTTGCTGTGATCAGAACATTTCCTATTACTCTTGGAGTGGTAATAATATCTGAAAATTGAGTCTCTATTAGATTTGTAGAAAATTTATAAGACCATAATGTTTTACCATTCTTATCAAAAGCTATTAACTCTCCATTTGAAAATGGCACTACCAGAGTATCATATACAACAACAGGAGATACAGAATGAAGTGTTATAATTTCATTTGTACCATTATAATAAGAAGAAACAAGGTCGCCGTTTTTAAAGTTCAATAAATACAAATAGTTATCAATAGTTAACACTGCTAACTGATTTTTGAATTTTACAGGTTTTCCTTTTATTGGAGATTGTAATTCTCTCTTCCATAAAACTTCTCCATTCCTTGCATCTAATGCCCATAGAATATTATCTATTGAGTATAAAATACAGTTTTTATAATGCGTAAGATGCATACTACCAACCTTTTTATTATATAAGTAGGGTGATTTCCAGTTTAAGAGCTCTAAGTTTTCAGCATTAAGAGAAAATAAAGATCCATTTCTATTTGCTACAATCAAATTACTATTAACTATTATTGGGGCTACATACCCTTGTGATAATTTTTTATCTATAGGTAATGCTATTACACAGCAGCTACTATGTATTAGTAACAGTATTATAATGATGATAATTCTCATTATTCTATATATTCTAGTAAGATTAGTTAGTATATCTACTATGCACTTTCATAACAACATATAATACCTCAGATATAGCTCTCTAAGGGATTGATAAGTTAATTTATTATGAATGCTAATCTGTAAAAACCTGTTCTCAGGTAAGAAGCTTAGGCATAGATTTCAAGGTATAACAACGTTATCTATTCATCTTTGACGCAAGATTCAATAGTCAAATCTATATTTCTTGCTATCTCTTCAACCACATTGTTTATAGTATTAGAGTCCTGAAACTTTGACAACACATAATCTGCTAGATTTCCACAAGAATTAACAGGCCTACCTATTCCAACTCTCAAACGCCAATAAGCAGTACCTATAGAATTGTCTATTGACTTGATTCCATTATGACCAGCAGACCTACCTCCCTTTTTAATCTTTATCTTTCCCATTTGAAGATCAGCATCATCATGTATGACTATAACATTACTTAGTGCTAGTTTATAAAATCTAATTGCATTCAATACGGGGGTGCCTGAGTTATTCATAAATAACATAGGCTTCAATAACATGACCCTGCCCTCGTTCACTGTACCAGGTGCAATCAAGTAATCAGTTTTCTTGACAAAAGGTTGAAAATTCCAGCATTTGTGAATTCTATCAACAATAATGAAGCCTATATTATGATAAGTTGATTCATAACTCTTACCAGGATTACCTAGGCCTACTATTAAATACACTATTACTCTGTTACCTCTTGTGATTCTTTATCACCGCTATTAGGTGAGGAAATTATGACAATAGTAAAATTATCTTCTTCATGTCCTGCAAGTTTAATGCCGTCTGGTAATTTTATATCATTAATATGTATGGATTGTCCTATCATTTTACCAGATAAGTCAACTTCTACAGCTTTTGGTATACTGTCAGGAGAGCATTTTACTGTGATAAAACGACATAAAATATTAAGTATTCCCCCCAATTTAATACCAGGTGATTTACTTTCATTTATAAATAACAAAGGTATGTCTATTTTAACTTCACTACTCTTATCTACGAATTGAAAGTCTATATGTTGTATAGTATCTTTTACTACATGGAGCTGAATATCACGTACAATAGCATATTCTTTTTTTCCAGATATATTGATCTCAACTAATTGAGTTGATAGTTGTTTGTATTGTTTTACAAACTCTTTTCCAGACAAGGTATAATTTATATTATCACGTCCTTTTCCATATATGATGCCAGGTATTAAACCATTTTTTCTAAGTGTATGCATAGCTTTTGTTCCAGTTATACTCCTTAACTCTGCATTAATAATCATTTTACTTTTCTCCCGTTAGCTGACTTCTGTTAAAACATAACATAAAAAATATTTATTTCAAATGTAAGGTAAGTTTTTAAGACATAAAACAAAATTATTGAATAGGTTTCTATTTTGTTGAACTAGCTTATAATCATACTGTATCAAACATTGCATATTATGGACTTGGTAAAAGAAAAATTAACTCCTGTAATGGAACAGTATTTAAACTTAAAAACTCAATATAAAGATTATATATTGTTTTATAGACTTGGAGATTTTTACGAATTATTTTTTGATGATGCTATTCAAGTCGCAAAGCTGCTAAACATAGTTTTAACAAAAAGAGGTAATACCAATGGAAAAGACATACCTATGTGCGGAGTTCCTGCTCATAGTAGTGAATCTTATTTACATAAGCTAATAAATTTAGGATTTAAAGTTGCAGTTTGTGATCAACTAGAAACAGTAGAAGAAGCAAAAAAAAGAGGTTATAAATCCATAGTAAAGCGTGATGTAGTAAGGATTGTTACTCCCGGTACAATAATAGAGGAATCATTGCTAGAAGATAAAAGCAATAACTATCTTGCATCTATTACTGAAAAAAATAATAAATATGGTATTGCTTGGCTTGAACTATCTACTGGTAAATTTTTCTATTCTACTTCGAATTTAAAAACACTAGATAGTGATTTATCACGAATTATACCAAGAGAGATACTCATTTCTGATGAAATGGAGGACATAAAATTAATATTAAAAAACTATAAGATATCAATAACACAACATGCCCAGAGCTTTTTTGATTATAACAGATCTTATAGAACTTTATGTGAATTTTATAAGATTAAGGAGTTGAAAGCGATAGGAGATTTTACAGAAGGAGAAACCATAGCATGTGGAACATTAATCGAATATATCAAAGTAACACAGAGAGGATCTATTCCTAGACTTGAATTTCCCAAAACTTATAGGCAACAAAATTTTATGCTTATAGATGCTTCAGCTAGAAAAAATCTTGAACTATTTTCAACTCAATTTGGTGAAAACAATGGCTCTTTGATCTCTATGATAGATAACACAGTTACAGCTTCTGGCGGACGTTTATTAAAGCAAGTTCTTTCTTCTCCTTTAATTTGCCCTCAAGCAATTAACTTAAGGCTCAATACTGTTGAATTTTTTGTTAATAATAATGAATTTCGCTTTAAGATTAGAGAAATATTGTCTAACACTCCAGATATTGAAAGAGCATTATCACGTTTAATGTTAGGACGTGGCTCACCAAAAGATATGAACTTACTAAAAATAGGACTAGGTAAGATCTTGAAGATCTCTGACCTTTTACTAAATATAAAATCTAATGTAGATGAATTTGAAATGATACATAAGAGTTTAGGTAATCATAAAGAATTATTTGAACTCTTGAATAAAGCAGTTGTTGACAATAATATAAACAACCTAAAAGAAGGAGGGTTCATAGATTTAAGTTATAATTCTGAATTGTCTGAACTTACTTATCTATTAAACAATGGAAATAAACTAATAACTCAACTGCGCAATACTTATCGCGATTTAACTGGTATTGCATCTCTTAAAGTTTTACATAATAACATATTAGGTTATTATGTTGAAGTTCCATCAAGTTATACAATAACTTTAAATGAGTTTATTCATAGGCAAAGCTTATCAAATAGCACTCGTTATACTACAAATAAATTAAAGGAGCTAGAAAGTAAAATTCTAACTGCACGTGAAGCTGTAATAAACTTAGAAATCAAAATTTTCGGTCAGCTATGTAATAGAATTGCTAAAGAATCAGAGAAAATTGCTCTTGCTGCAAATTCTTTAGCAAAACTTGACATAAGAGTATCATTTGCTGAGATTGCTGTGAAGCATAAGTATATAAAACCTATTGTTGATAATAGTAAGAATTTTAAAATTATAAATGGTAGACACCCTGTCATTGAAATAAATAAAAATTTCATCGCAAATAGTATAGATTTACAAGGAATACAACTCATTACAGGGCCTAACATGGCTGGTAAAAGCACCTTTTTAAGACAGAATGCTCTTATCGCAATTTTAGCTCATATGGGATCATTTGTACCAGCAACTAGTGCAAATATTGGTATAATTGATAAAATATTCAGTAGAGTAGGAGCAACTGACAATATTACATCTGGTTACTCTACTTTCATGGTTGAAATGGTTGAAACAGCAACAATAGTTAATCAAGCTACAGAGCAGTCACTAGTTATTCTTGATGAAATTGGCAGAGGTACAGGAGTATATGATGGGTTATCTATTGCACAAGCAGTAATAGAACATATACATAATGTTAATAGATGTAGAGCTATTTTTGCAACTCATTACCGTGAGCTTACAAAAGTTAGTCATTATTTAGATAATGTAAAGTGTTTTTGTGTAAAGGTGAAAGAGTGGAAAGGTAAAGTTATATTTTTGCATGAGGTCGAAGAAGGCATTGCGAGTGAATCTTATGGAATACACGTTGCAAAACTTGCTGGATTTCCTGATTCCATTTTAAATAGAGCAAATGAAGTATTGGAGAGTATGAACCTCGATAGAACTTTTCCATAAAAAGAGATAAGAATTATGCTATACCCCAGGCAACCTCTTAACCATCTCTAAGTTTATATAGTTAGGTGGGTAGGTTAACACCCTCGCCTTAAGGCGAACACTTCAGTGTTTAGTATAGTACTACTTTAGTATGGATTACAAATATAGTTCATTCCAAGTAGCAGTGCATACCAGGCAAATTATTAGAGAAGTATGAACTATATATTGTGTAAGCGGTAACCCAGACCATTCAATGTCTTCCAGCATGGCTCTATCCAAATTAATTTAGTATATTAAAGGCATTTGAATGTTTGAGGAAAAAGTACTGAATCTATGGGTAAGAAGGTATTTTGCTGTTGGCAATGTAAATGCTACAGACGTATATCAAGGAATTTACCATAAACACAACGACTTTAATATTTCTGAGTTTTAAAACTTTCAATCTGCTTTGCAAGCGTTCTTTCAAATCACCAGCCTCAGATGGTTGTAGTTGATCTGTTGCTCCCTTCTACATTCTATATTTTTTCGTCTTAATTTTGTACTTACTTTAGTATGTTTTTAGACTGATTCTTAGGCTTATAATTTTCATCATGTTTTGCAAATACTTTGTCTGCTAAAAAAATATCGCCGTCTAACATAATACCTTGTATAACAACACCCTCTCCTTCAGAAAACATTGGTGGAAGTATACCTTTATATGTTACTTTTATCTTTTTATTAAAATCTGTTAAGTGAAAAACCACATCATTATTTCTATAAATTACACTATTTTTTTCAACTATACCACCAATACGAATTGATTTTTCTGTGTTTTGCAAAACTGATGCTTCACTCACTGTATAAAAAAATGAAATATTCTGCTTAAGTGTTGTTAGAACAAAAAAAATTGTAGAACTCAGAAGACAAAAAACACACAAAACTATAGTTAATCGTTTATGTTTTTTTTTCATTATTTTCTTTAATTTCTTCTAACATTCGTGTACTTTTTTTATAATTAGAGAAGGTAAAAACAAGTTCTCCTATGATTAGTATAAAGCTAATTAAATAGGCAAAAATTACATATTTACTCATGATATATCAAATAACTCACCTGTATGAAGATAAATTAGATTTCCTTTTTCTTGCTTTAACATCAATCTACCACATTCATCTATATTGATAAAAGTTCCTTCATATAATTTATCATCTAATTTTATTCTCATTTGTTCATGTAGTTTAAGTGCTCTTTTCAACCACATTTCTTTTATAACACAAAATCCATTAGATTGCCATAGATTTCTTAGTTTTTTAAAGTTTTTTATTAATTCCCTTAGTATATCAATACTTGAAATAACCTTTCCATAGCTTTTTATACAAGTTGTTTTTATAAGTGGTGCAGAAATAATGTTAATTCCTATTCCTATAATTAACCAATTTGAATTGGATTTTGTCTGTAATAATATTCCACTTATTTTTTTTTCATCAATCATAATATCATTAGGCCACTTGTACTTTATATTCAGATTATCTATAAATGACAATAGTGTATTACCGACAGCTAAAGCAGAAATAAACACAAAATCTGTTGTCGCTTGGTTAATTATGAAACTTGCATGAAGATTACCTTTTATAGAAAGCCAAGATTTTTTTGTGCGCCCTCTACCATGAGTTTGCTTATCAGCAATTATTATAGCTTCTTTAGAGATTCCACGGTTAATAAAATCTAAAGCTATTGTATTGGTACTTGATACTTCTGTATAGTGATAAATAGAAAAACCTTCAAAGTCGTCTTGTCTAGAGAACATAAAAGTCTTTCATAAAACTAACTTCTTTGAATCTATAAATAATTCTATCAGTAATTTTGTCACGGTTATTGCAGAAAACATAGAACATATTATTCCTATAGATAAAGTAATAGAAAATCCTCTTATTGCTCCACTACCAATAGTAAACATTATTGCTGATGCAATTAATGTAGTAATATTTGAATCTAAAATTGTTCCCACTGCATTTTTAAAACCTTCTTCAATAGCACGTACAACTCTCTTACCAGATTGAATTTCTTCACGAATACGTTCAAATATTAACACATTTGCATCCACAGACATACCAACAGTTAGCGCAATGCCTATAATTCCTGGTAATGTTAGAGTAGATTCAAGTAAAGTAAGGGTTAATAGTATAAGCACTATATTAAAGATCAATGCTATAGAAGCTAATACGCCCAATTTCCCATAAACAATAACGATAAATAATGATACAGCTATAATTGAGATAGTTGATGCTATTTCTCCAGAACGTACTGATTCTTTGCCAAGATTTGGACCAACATTTTTTTCTTCAATTATTTTAAGTGGCGCTGGTAATGCTCCAGATCTGAGTAGTATTACCAATTCACTTGCCTGTTTTTCACTAAAATTTCCACTAATTTCACCTTCTCCATTTAAAATAGGATCACGTATTATTGGCACAGCTAGAACTGTATTATCTAAGACAATAGCAAAAGGGTTACCTATATTTTCTTTTGTGACCTTAGCAAATTTCTTACTCGCTATGTTATTAAACTTAAAATGTACTGTTGCTTTATTTAAATACCCAAATCTAACTGATGCATGAGTAAGTGCATCACCAGTGATCTCAGCTTTTCGAAATACTGCATATGAATTACCAAAAGAATCTTTTAATAAAGTAGTATTCTCATAATCAATATCTTGTATTTTATTTATCTTATTATTTAATAAGTGAAAAGTTAATTTAGCTGTTTTTCCAAGCAATGATTTTATCTGATCAGTATTTTCTATTCCTGGAACCTGTATTAATATCTTACTTTGTCCCTGCTTGCGTACACTCACTTCTTTTGTACCAAGTTTATCTAAACGTCTCTGAACATTGTTGATTGACTCATTAACCACTTCATTAATCAGAATATTTCTATAATTCGATGAATATGAAACTATTATAGAGGAATCCTTTTTTTGCAATTCTAAATCTGAATTTATTTTTTTAACAAGCTTAACTGCCTCTTTATATCTCTTTATATCGTGTAAGGTAATGACTATTTGTTGATTGTTATGAATTTCATAAGGAATACTTTTTTTTTGTAAAGCTTCTTCTATTTCATCTGACAACATATTTAGTTTTTCATTAAAATAGAACTCTAAGTCTACATTAAGCAATAGTGATGCTCCTCCCTTTAGATCAAGACCTAGATTAAATTTCTTTTTTGAAATTAAAAATTTACTATCAAAAAAGTTTGATAATATCATATATAAGGATACTAAAAATAAGAATAATATTGAGATTGATTTGATTATCAGTCTTTTAGACATGTATGATTGATAGAATGTTACAATACACTTATTCTAAACTTAAAACATTTTTAATGCATTATTTTAAAGTATGTTAATCAGAATCGGTACCAGAAAAAGTACTCTTGCAATTGCTCAGGCTCTAGAAGTAAAGAAAAAATTATTAAACGTATTTCCTAACCTATTGGTTGAGATAGTAACAATAAAAACTTCTGGAGATAAATATGCCAACATAAATCTTGCAGAGATAGGAGGCAAAGGATTATTTGTAAAAGAAATTGAAAATGCACTAATAACTGGTGACATTAGTATAGCAGTACATTCATTAAAGGATGTACCAGCATTTTATTCAGAAAAGTTAACAATTCCCTGTATCTTAAAAAGATTGAGTCCTTATGATGTCTTAATTTCTGATAAATATCGTGACCTTAAATCTCTCCCAAAACAAGCTGTAATTGCTACTTCATCAATAAGAAGAAAAGTACAATTACTAAATTATAGACCAGATTTAAACATAGTGCCACTTCGCGGTAACGTTACAACAAGATTGCAAAAACGTAATTTTGATGGAATAATCTTAGCAGAAGCTGGATTAATAAGATTAGAAAAGCATGACTTAATGAAGGAGGTTTTATCACCAAATTTTATGTTAAGTGCGGTAGGACAAGGAGCCATTTGTGTTCAATGTAGAAAAAACGACATAAAAAATGTCGCCCTATTAGAAAAAATTAATGATGAAAAATCTTTTGTCAGAATACAATCGGAACGTAGTTTTATGAAAACAGTAAATGGCTCATGCTTTACTCCATTGGCAGCTCTAGCCGAATACATTAATGACAACATGTTGCGATTACGATGTATGTTGTCAAATGAAAAAAATATCTACTTTACTGAACGTGTTTCTTGTACAAAAGATGCAGAAGCAATGGGAATTGATGCTGGATTAGAGTTAAAGTCAAAATGCTTATAGCTCTACCTAAAGTACGTGGAGAATACCGTTATAATGTTATGATGTCCAAGATAACTTGGCTCAATGTTGGTGGTCCAGCTGATATTCTATTTAAACCAAGTGATACTAATGATCTATCATACTTAATTAAAAACACAGATTTACCCATCAATGTTGTGGGCGGAACATCGAACATAATAGTTCGTGATGGTGGAATTAGAGGTATTACAGTCAAACTTGGAAAAGGTTTTAATTACATAAAGAATAAAGGTAAGACTTCTATTGTTGTTGGTGGAGCTGTATTACTTAGTAATCTTGCACGTTTTGCAGAAGAACACCAAATAGGGGGATTAGAATTTTTAGTAAGTATTCCGGGAACAGTAGGCGGTGGAATAGAGATGAATGCAGGTGCATATGGTAGTGATATTGCAACTATAGTGAGATCTATTAAAGCTATTAACTTACAAGATGGAAATGTATATACAATTTCTCGTCAAGAAATGAATTATATTTATCGTGGACACAGATTAAAAGGAAGATGGATCTTTGTTGAAGCTGAATTTAAAGGAGTAAACTCAGAACAAAGATTGATAACAGAAAAAATGACAGAAATAATTAACAAAAAATATCAGAGTCAGCCAATAATGGGTAAAACAGGAGGTTGCACATTTAAAAATCCACAAAACTACGCAGCATGGAAGTTAATTGACGAATCTCAGTGCAGAGAACTTACTATAGGAGGAGCAAAGATATCTAAAAAGCATTGTAATTTCTTATTAAACTACAAATTCGCCACTGCATCTGATCTAGAAAACCTTGGTCATAAGATAAAAGAGATTGTAAAAAATAAATTTAATATTGATCTTGAATGGGAAATAAGAATGATGGGGGAGTATTCACAAAACTCCATACAACAGAAGAACTTTATGTGTTAAAGCATGGAATTTACACATAAGTAGTTTTTGTGATAAGAGCACCATATTTCTTCACAGAAACTATAACTTATTTTCAAAAGAAACCATGAATACTTCCGTAAATTCATATCGGACCTTATAGTTGTAAAAATAGATTTCACAAAACACTACAAAATCACACTTATCTTCATGGAGGTTCACATGTCACTGACTGATATTGCTCATCAAGTTAATGAATTAGCTACATCGTGTGAACAGTTTAAATTAATAAATGATCGTAAGCTAAAAGAAATTGAAAACAAAGGACGCCCTGAATCTGCAACTATTGAACAATTAAACAAAATAGATAATGCTATTGATAATTGCAAAGAGCGCTTAGATTTAATTGAAACTTCAACTCAACGTCCAGAAGTTAGTACGGATATTAAACAAAAGAACAAAGATTGTATTGATTACCTTCGTAAAGGAATATCTGGAAACCTTTCGCACAAAACTCTAAGTAAAGATTCAAATATTGAAGGAGGTTATCTAGTTACCTCTAATATTATGAAGTGTATACTTAAAAACACGCTTGATTTATCACCAATGCGACAAATATGTTCTAGCCAAAGTATCTCCACTGAAACATTAGAATGCATAATAGAAGGTGATCATGGTGCAAGTGCTGGTTGGAGAGTAATGAAAAAGAACATAATGCATATAATTTTGAAAATCATACAGATACACCACAGATCAAAAAAGCTTCGATAACGACCTATGAAATATATGCTCAACCACAAATATCACAGAGACTCCTAGATGACTCATTTGTTGATATAGAAAACTGGCTCATAGAAAAAATAGTTGATATTTTTAGTACAAAGGAAAATGAATCCTTCATTAAAGGTAATGGTACTTTTCAACCTAAAGGTATTTTATCTTATGATAAGGAAGAAATTACACAAATTGAAGTTGATAAGCTAAGTAGCAATTCAATAATGGAATTATACTATTCTCTCAATGAATATTACTCTAAAAATGCTTCATTTCTGATGAACAGAAGTACTTTAAAGGAAATTCGCCTGTTAAAATCAGAATCAACAGGTCAATACCTCTGGCAACCAAGTTTATCGCTAAGTAATCCTGATACTTTAATTGGTATACCAGTATATCAATCTTCTGAGATGCCATCGTTACCAAATTCTAATCAGACGAAAGATACTAGTTTACCAGTTATAAGTATAGGAGATTTTAAACAAGCTTATAAAATAGTAGACAATAGAGGAATGAAAATTTTAAGAGATCCTTACACAAATAAGCCATATGTAAGATTCTTTATTACTAAGCGTGTTGGGAGGTGCAGTTATCAATACCAGGGCTATTAAACTATTAAAAATTATAAGCAAGAGTTGATTTTTAAAATTTGTTTAATAGGTTTTACTTTTTATATTAGGAGTCAGCTACTATTACCCTATTCCTGCCACTATTTTTAGCTTGATATAAATACTTATCAGCACGCTCTATAAATAAATTTGTATCATTCAGATCACAATCTTGTACTTCTGCAACTCCAATACTGACGGTTTTCTTTACCATGTTGCCTAGAAGTACAAAAGGTTTTTGAATCACAGTACGTATTCTTTCAGCAATGTTATATGCATTTGATATATTAGTATCTGGCATAACTATAACAAACTCTTCTCCACCAAATCTAGCTAATAAGTCTGTTATTCTAATATTTTCTGAAATCCTTTTTTGTATTTGTTTTAAAAGCTCATCTCCAGCGTGATGACCTAATGTATCATTTACCTCTTTAAAGTAATCTATATCAAGCATTAATAGAGATAGATTTCTTTTTTTTTTATTGAATCCTCAACTATATTTTTTAAATGTTTGTCAAAATATCTCCTATTATAACAATGAGTTAATGGATCTTTTATAGACATTTCTGCATTGTTAAATAAATTTATCCTCAGAGCATCTTGATATCTTTTACGTTTCACCTGCGAGTTTACTCGAGCAATTAACTCATTTTCATCTAATGGAACAACCAAGTAATCATTTATCCCTATTTCAAGCGCTTTTACCAATTTGTCTTTGCTATAATCTTCATCAGACAAAATAAGGATGGGTGTGTACCTTGTCTCCACTTTACTCCGAAGCTCAGAACACATTCGTAGACAATCAATATTATTATTTTGCATGTTACAAATAATTAAATCATAGTTACTTTTTAGATGCGATATATCATACTGATTATTTGATATTTCTATTGAACGAAAGCATTGTTTAGATAATATTTCATATATCCATTTTGCTTGAGAAGTATCATCATCTACTACTAATATACGTCCATAGTAAGTTTCGCTTGAATATTCTATGATACTTCTATCTATCACACCATTCATTTCTGCATTAGTTTTATCTCTCAACCGTAATTCATCTATTACAAACTTTAAGCGAGTTAGTGATTTAATTCTTGCAGATAAAGCAGTCTCATCTATAGGCTTTGTTAAGAAATCATCTGCACCTGCGTTTATGCCCTTAACTCTATCTTCAGTATCATGTAAAGCAGTTACCATTACTATTGGAATATGGGTTGTTAGAGGATTATCTTTAATCTCCTTACACACTTTAAATCCATCTATATTAGGCATCATTACATCGAGCAATATGATATCTGGTTGTTCTTCCATTGCAAGATTAATTGCTTCATAGCCATCATAAGCAGTAATAACCGTATAATATTCTGCTGTAAGTTTAGCCTTTAAGAGCTTTACATTAGAAAGAGTATCATCTACTACTAGAACTTTTGCTGTCATTATTTTTCTTCATTATGTCGTCTACACTATAAGCGGGATAAAGCTTGCCATCTTTACCAGTTATATATTTTATTTCTTCTGCATCATATAATTCTTCAATACTCAGCGATTCTTTGATTTTAATCTTTATGCTTAAAATTTGTCTATATATAATCCTTATGAAGGAGATGAAATCTGGTACGGTCTTCTTATCAAAAGCAATAAAGCTTACCAAGGCTATAACTAATAGTTCTGTAAAGCCTATATTAAACATTTTCTTGATAAAATAGAAATCTTATTCTACTGATTATAGATATCAGCTTACTTAAATCAAGTTGGGAAGTAATCATTTCATTTAAAAAATCGTTATAAAGCTTGATATGTTCTTGATAGTCATGGCTCCAGGCATTTATCATGTTGTATGACTTCATAATTTTTATAGTCAAGGTGTAATGACAATCGCTTAAATCATCAAGTGTAGCATTAATAGCACATCGTTCCCAATATGAAAAAATATTTTTTATCTGTAAAGCAGCATTTTTAATAAGATCAAATTTAAGTAGTGATCTTAGCTCAAAATATATTTTTGCTACATCAGTAACAGGTAATGATACCTGTTTAGAAACTAGTACCACATCAAGTACATAAGTCATGCCATTTAGATTGCTTATTTTATTCCCTAAATCTTTTTCCACCTTAATATCATGATTATTAGAATTGAGTAGACACTGATCAACTTTCATCATCTCTATTTCATCACGAAGACTGATAAGTTCATTTAATTCTCTAAAACCAAACTTAGTAAAATTCCTTATTATCCAAAATGAAATTCTACCAACAAATTTTTGTATACTTCGGACTATCTCTAAATATATATCTACTTCAACCACTCCATCTAAACGATCAACTTCCTTCCATAGCTCATTTAAATTATATAAACGGCTAATTACAATATATAAGTTAGCTGCATAGTAAACTTTAATACCAGTGTTTTCGACTAAATTATTAATAAATGTACATCCCATTCTATTAACAATCTCATTTGCAATACAGGTAGCGATTACTTCCCGACGTAGCTGATGTTTTAGCACATAATCTTTAAATTCATTTGCGATTTTATGAGGAAAATAATTTAATAAATAATCGTTAAAAAAGGAATCTTCTTTGAGTAGATCAGAATTTATAATATTATTTTTTATATTCGTCCTTGCATATGACATCAATACAGAAAGATGCGGAGAATTTAAACCTTGTAACATTTTCATAATCTCCTCATCGCTTGGAAGAAATTCTATATTACGATTTAAAAGACCTGACTTTTCAAGATTTAGAAGCAATCTATGATGCTGTTCTAATCTGTTTTTTGCTTGCATACACTCAAGTAGTAAAGCTTTCGTTTCAATTTTATTATGACCATTAAGTACTTTAAATGCTACTTCATCTACCATACTACTCAATATCTCATTTCTCTTTTCAAGAGAGATTACTTTTTGTTTTAAAGCCTCGACGAGGGCAATTTTTATGTTTACCTCTAAATCAGAACAAGTCACTCCTGCTGAATTATCAACAAAATCCGCATTAATATATCCACCCTTATGGGCATATTCTATTCTACCAAGTTGAGTACAGCCTAGGTTACCACCTTCTATAAACATAGAGGCTTTTATATCTTTACCGTTAACCCTAAGTACATCATTGGCTTTATCACCAACAACACTATGACTTTCACTAGTTGCCTTGACAAATGTACCTATTCCACCATTCCATATGAGATCTACTTTTGCTTTAAGTAAATATTTTATTAGTTCATTTGGAGATAAAATATCCTCTGTAATACCGAACCTTTTTTTTATTTCTTGAGAAATATTAAGAGATTTACTACTACGCTCAAATATTCCACCACCTTGAGAAAGTGATTCTTTTTTATAGTCCATCCAAGTTGAAAATGGTAGCTCAAACAGACGTGTGCGTTCTTCAAAACTTGTTTGTGCATTAGGGTAAGGATCAACAAAAATATGAAGGTGATTAAATGACCCTATTAGATGAATTCTATTTGAAAAAAGCATGCCATTTCCAAATAAGTCACCCGACATGTCTCCAATACCCACAACACTTACATCTTGATAAATATCTTTATGCATCTTCCAAAAATGTCTCTCTGCTGCAATCCAAGCACCTCTAGCAGTAATACCCATTTTTTTATGGTCATATCCAGATGACCCTCCAGATGCAAAAGCATCACCAAGCCAAAAATTGTACTCAGTAGCTATCTGATTAGCATAATCTGAAAAAGTTGCAGTCCCTTTATCCGCAGCAACTACTAAATATGGATCATCATCATCATACTTGATAACATTTTTCGGTGAAATTACTTTTCCGTTCACCAAATTGTCTGTAATATCTAGCATACCTCTTATGAAGCTTTTATAACATTCAATTCCCTTTTCCCTTAAAGTATTCATATCTTTATATGAATGTTTAAGAACAAAACCACCTTTTGCTCCAACTGGAACAATAACAGCATTTTTTGTCATTTGAGCTTTCATCAATCCAAGAACTTCGGTACGAAAATCCTCAGTTCTATCAGACCATCTCAAACCACCACGAGCTAACTTTCCTCCCCTTAAATGTATTCCCTCAAAGGTATTAGAATAAACATACAGCTCACGGTAAGGACGTGGTTCAGGTAAATTCTCTATTTTACTTGAATCAAATTTTATAGAGAGATAAGATTTGTCGCTTTGATAGTAGCTAGTCCTGATAATAGACATGATCAGGTTATATATAGAGCGTAGCACATAATCGTGCGCTACATTCCCAATCTCTTTCAATAGATCCTCTATTTTCTCCTGAAAAATGTTGGTTGTTTGCACTCTATCAACATCTATTTCATAATTAAACCTTGAGTGAAATAATTGTGTTAAATACTTTACTATTTTTGGGTGCTCTGATAGTACTTTTTGAATGTATTCTTGATTATAGCTAAATGATATTTGCTTGAGATACGCACTAAATGCTCTAATTAGCAACACTTCTTTCCACTTCAAGCCAGCTAGAATAACTAGGCTATTGAAATAGTCATTCTTAATTTCTCCTCTAAAAACTTTAGTAAGTGTTATCTCAAATTGTTCCTTAAGAACAATATTATTGACTAATTCTTCTACTTTTGAAAGTACAAAATGATGTATCCATACTCCATCACCTACTGCTATATAGTATCCATTATGAGAAAGTATTTTAGTGCCAAGGTTTTTGGTGATTTTCAATATTTGTGATAGTTCCGCACCTCCATTACTAGATGTATAAACTTTTAACTGATAGTTCAAATTTACAAGCTGTAAATTTACTTCAGTGGTACCCTTTTTTCTCACTATTTCTATTTTTTTTATGTCGTAGTATGCATCTTGAGGCTTAAAATTTTCCTGATAGCTCACAGGAAATAGATTACAATAACGAATAAAGATATCGTCAACAGTATTAAAAGTATTATATAAATTTTCTATAAAACGATCTTCCCATTTCTCTGTTATATTTCTTAATTTGTCTTCTATACGGAGAACCTCATCGTCAGAAGTATTTAAATTATTTCCTCTTAGAACAATGTTTAACTTCATTAAATCATACTCATTTATAATATGATTATTACATACATTTGAATGTATTGCGTTTATCTCATCCTTTAATATGTCACATATTTTAAGCATTAATTTCTCACTAGCATAACGCATAGGGATTAATACTATGCAAATAACAGAATCTACTAAATGCTTAACAAACAACTTAAGTCTTGGTTTAATTGTAAGAGACATGATTGCAGTGCAGATACGAAATAAATCATCTTCATTAGACTGAAATAATTCATCACAAGAAAATGCCTGTAATATAGCAATTAACGCTTTATCATTATGTCCTCCTGCTACAAACCCTGTCCTTTTTTCTACAATTTGAACCTTGGTTTTTACTATTGGTATAGTTCTTACATCTTGTGCTTCAGCTATAGAAGTGAATAAACCAAAAAAACGCTTTTCTCCTACAATTTTTTTTTGATCACTGTATTGTTTAACTCCTATACAATTCATATATGTACGCCGATGCACTATAGAAATTAAGTCAGACCTTATAATATACAATGAATCTAAATTTTCAGAGAGTATATTGCATTCTTTGTATATTTTCATTAAACCAAGATTCTCTTGCCTATTAGAAATAGGCTTACCTTCTGCATCCATAGCACATTCTTGATAACCTAAAAATACGAAATTGTTATTCTTTAACCAATTAAAAAAATCTGTCTTTGTACCCTCACTTATCTCATTCAATTTTTGCAGCATAGACTTCCAGTCTTGCACAGAGTGAACAACAGCCTTTAATGTTTCCTGTAAAGACTCTGTTAATATGTTAACAAAATCCTCACTTATACCTTTTATGATTATATATATTAATGATTCCTTAATAGAACCATTTTCCTCTTCAGGAATACAAATTTTCTCAATTAGATCATCTTTTCTTTTTACATTAATAATACTGTTACTATAGTAACATATAGTGAGATTATGCGACTTAATAGTTGCAAAAATAGAGTCAACCAAAAAAGGCATATCGTCATTTGCTATTTTTATTATAGTAAATTTTCCATCTAATCCTGTTATGCTACTTGTATTACATATTCCCAACTTACTTTGTTTTTTTTTCTTATTTAAAATAAAGTCATAGGCATCCTTTGCTATATATAACAAAAACTTATCATTTAATTTAAGATTACTATTATAAACAAAGTTATAAAAATACTTAATGAACTGCTTAAGCTTTTCTTGATCAGTAAGGTTAGAGAGAGATTGAACAACTTTAGTACTAATATTGTAATCTACACACATAGCCAATAATCAAGAAATATAATAAACAGCTTAAACTTTTTTAACTAAGATTTCATTATTGAGAGTGTATACTATTAATTTATCATTTTCTACTACTTCTCCAGATAAAACTAACTTCGCAAGATTGTTTTGAATATACTCTTGAATAGTTCTTTTTATAGGTCGTGCACCATATTCAGGATCATAACTAATTTCTGCTATAAGTTCTTTAGCTTCTTGTGATAAAGCGATATATATCTTTTTTCTAACAAGAATTTCTTGTAGATAAGAAAACTGTACATCTATTATTTTGTAAATATCATCCTTAGTAAGTCTATCGAACATCATTACCTCATCTAACCTATTTAAAAACTCAGGTCGAAAAAAAGACTTCACTATTTTCATCACTTCATCTTTTATTCCACCTTTTAGAATTATTTCAGCTCCAAGGTTAGAAGTTAAAATCAGTATAGTATTACGAAAATCAATTAACTTACCATGGCCATCTGTCAGTCTACCTTCATCTAATATTTGCAATAGCAAATTAAATACATCAGCATGAGCTTTTTCTATTTCATCAAATAAAACAACTTGATACGGCCTTCTTCTTACAGCTTCAGTCAATCTACCACCTTGTTCATATCCAACATAACCAGGAGGTGCTCCTATCAATTTTGATATAGAGTGCTTTTCCATATATTCTGACATATCAAAACGCAAAAGGGCGGATCTATCGTTAAATAAAAACTCAGCAAGAGCTTTTGCAAGCTCTGTCTTACCAACTCCTGTTGGACCCAAAAATAGAAATGAGCCAAAGGGCCTATTAGTATCTTGCACACCAGATCGAGAGCGCCTTACCGCATTACTCACAGCTTCTATTGCTTCCTTTTGTCCTATCACCCTTTTCTGTATCTCATTTTCCATATTTAGAAGTTTTTCTTTCTCACTATGAATCATATTTTCAACTGGAATACCCGTCCATTTTGAAACAATATTTGCAATATCATCTTCAGTAACTTCTTTCTTTAAGAAATCACTAGATATTTTCTCTTGATTATTTAATTCAGACTGAAGTGTGGGAATGATACCATACATTAATTCTCCAGCTTTTTCTAAGTTGCCATTACGCTGTGCTAATTCCAATTCTTTTCTAGCATGATCTAATTTTTCAGCTGTTTCTTGTATTTTAGCTATTTTATTCTTTTCTATTTGCCATTTACTATTCAGGTCAGCAAACTTTCCATCTAGTTCTTCTATTTCTTTATTTATCTTTCTTAAACGTTCTTTAGAATTTTCATCACTTTCTTTTTTTAGAGCTTCTGCTTCAATCTTCAATTGAACAATTTTTCTTTCCAGTTCATCAATGACTTCAGGTTTACTATCCATTTCAATTCTAACTCTGCTTGCTGCTTCATCGATCAGATCAATTGCCTTATCTGGTAGAAATCTATCTGTGATATATCTGTTAGATAGCATTGCAGCAGCAATTATTGCACCATCAGTTATTCTTATACCATGATGTACTTCATATCTTTCTTTTAATCCTCTGAGGATAGAAATTGTATCATTTTCTGTGGGTTGAGATATAAAAACAGGTTGAAAACGCCTTGCAAGTGCAGGGTCTTTTTCTATATGCTCTCTATATTCATCTAGTGTAGTTGCTCCCATACAACGAATTTCTCCTCTTGCAAGTGCTGGCTTAAGTAAATTTGAAGCATCCATAGCACCATTTGTTGCTCCTGCCCCAATTAAAGTATGTAGCTCATCTATAAAAAGTATAATTTTCCCTGCTGATTTTGTGATTTCATTAATTACTGCCTTTAATCTCTCCTCAAATTCTCCTCTAAACTTAGTTCCAGCAATAAGGCCACCTAAATCAAGAGCTAATATTTTAGAGTCATGCATACCAAGCGGTACGTCATTTGCTACAATTCTATTTGCAAGTCCTTCAACTATTGCAGTTTTACCAACACCAGGTTCTCCGATCAAGACCGGATTATTTTTTGTCCTTCTCAACAATACTTGCATAGTTCTTCTTATTTCTTCATCACGACCAATAACAGGGTCAAGTTTCCCTTGTATAGCAAGCTCTGTAATATCTTTTGTATATTTTTTTATAGCATTTAACTTCTCTTCGCTATTTTGTGAATCAGCAGTCGTACCCTTTCTCATTTTGGATATAACTTCCTCTAGTTTTGGTGCTGTCACTCCATTTGCCTCTAAAATCTTTCCCAAATTGGTATCCCTTTGTGCTGCAAGACCTTGTAGTAAACGTTCAATAGTAACAAATGAATCCTTATTTCTTTGTGCTATTCCAAATGCATCTTCAAAGACTCTTGCCATTTCTCGCGAAAGCTGTAACCCACCACTTCCTGAACCTTCAACTATAGGGAGTTTTTTTAGCAAATTATTTACATCGTTATCAATAACTTGCACATCTCCACCACAATTACTAATCAAATCACTTGTTAAACCTGATTCATCATCGAGCATTACTTTTAGCAAATGTTCAGGTAGAAAAACTTGATGGCCGACTCCAAGCGCTTTCATTTGAGCAGTTTGAATAAAGTCTCTTGCTTTTTCAGTAAATTTATTCAGGTCCATAATGTTATTATATAGATAAACTATCAAGTATATAAACACTCAATTCTATTAGTTCAACTACTTTAATTGTAATAATGGATCAATTGACTTACCATTATGTCGTATACTAAAACATATTTGAGGATTTTTATCCTGCACGCTAGATTTTCCCGCAAATCCAATGACTTGACGCTGTTTCACTTTATCGCCAATATTAACATTCATATTCTTTAGATAAGAATATACAGTAACATACTGATCACTATGCTCTATAACTATTAAATTACCATACCACCTTAACCCTCTTCCTACATATATCACTTTGCCAGGTGAAGAAGCAACAACCTCTGTGCACCCATGTGAAATAATTTTTACACCATCTTTACACATTTCATCTGTAGACTGAAATTTTGATACAACTTTACCTTCAATTGGTATTATAAATTTTGAGCTCTTTATCCTGTTACTGTATATCTTCACAACAATCTTTTCATTCTTATGACCGTTTTTAAATTTGGTTTTTGTCAAGTGATATTCGTATACACTCTCTAAATCTCTTCTACCATAAAACTCTTCACCTTTAAATAAAACTGGTGCAGGTTTCTGCAACCCACAATTAGTTAAAATTATTGGTAGTATAAAAAAAAGTAGCCGCATATTTGTGTAAAATTATTGAATATTATTCAATTACAAAGCATTGAACAACCATGTTCAACCTTTTCAATATCACTGTCAAACACAAGTGAAGTTAACTTGCTATCACTTATTTCTACTGCAGCAATACTAATACCTAGTAAAACTTCAACAATACCAACTACAATAGCCCCTTTTAGAATAATTGCTATTCCCATACTAATACATAACATTGCAATCGATATAGTTGCTATGTATAGAGGTATATTAAAATATTCCCTATTACAGGGATATTTATCTTTTTTCTCCTTACCATTCAATATATTTTAAATCTTTTGATTGAAATCATTGCTATTATCAATTCCCATTGATTCTAAAAAACTTTCTACAAAAGCTACTTTCAGATTAGTATCGTCATAAAAAGAGTAAGATCCATCTTGATAGCCATAGACAACGCTTAAAATACTGCACCATGTAATTGATTCCAGCAAATTTTTTCCTCTCTTCTACATCAGAGCTTAGAACAAATTTGATGATTTCTAAGAAACTCTCATTATTAAGATAATGAGCTGAAGAAGATATATTCTTCATAACGAATGTTTTATAGGATATTGATAATTTACTTTGACTGATTAAATTTATGAACTTAGAAACTTCTAGCTTATCGTTCTTAAGGTTGCTAGTGAATACAGAATGCTTCATAATGACTGTTCTCTTCTGCAAGTAATCTTCTATTGGATTTAAGGCTATAGCCAAAATACAGTCAGTTTTCCTATAGTTTAAAGAGTCTTTTGCATCTTCTGCATGAAACATCACATCTTTCTCACTAAAACTCAAAATGACTTTAATATCTTCAAGAAAGAAAGAGTTGTTATAAAATTCATAACGAATAGAAAAAGGTACTTTTTCATCATAGAGTGAATATTTGATGAAACTTATTATACCTTGTTTTTGGTTCTCATCGAGACCGCTTTGATCTATCAATTCATTAAACTGTTTTATAATACTAAACTCGTCACTCTCCTCAGTAAAATTGAATAATTTTACATAGTTGTTTCTTATCTGTAAGTAATTTTCCGTTGAATTAAATATAATTCTTTTAATATAAACAGTCTTCATTAGACTCTTTGTATTAGATTTTAAGATCGTTTTAATGTCATGTAAAAAGTATTTGTTGAGATAAATACTACAATTAGAATTAAGTTGATTCTTTATAAGTTCATTTCTTACAACTTCTTTAACCAGTTTAATCAGAATTTCTTTGTGATCATTATGTAAATCACTATCCCCATCTATCAATTCACAAAACTTACCTGAAATTATCTTCACTTTTTCTTTGATTATCTCATTCATCACTCTAACTTGCTACATATAACTCTACTATTAATATACAATATTTTTGATTTTTCTACTAATATTGTAACTGTTCTTTGCTAATTAAGTATGAAAGTTAGCAATTTGCTATTTTTGCATCTATCTTTTAAAGTAAAATCAATATAGCGGTTTTATATGTTAGTATTTCATACAAAAATGCACGGCACTGGTAATAATTTCGTTATCATAGATTCTCGTTTAACAAATAACTTAAATTGGAATTATAAAAAAATAGCTGAATATGAAAATTGTGATCAGATTATAGTTATAACTTATTCCCATTTAGCCGATTGTTTTATGCATATTTACAATGCTGATGGTAGTAAGGTTCAGACATGTGGAAATGCTGCACGATGTGTTGGATACCTAATAATGAGGGAGAAAAATACTGAATATATTACCATTGAGTTAGTAAACAAGAAAATTCTACAGTGCTTTAAGATAGATGACAAACTTATAAAAGTCAATATGGGAAAACCTTTATTGAAATGGCATGAAATTCCCTTAGCTTTTGAATGTAATACACTAAAATTACCAATAATACTTAAAGAACTTAAATACCCTTCTGCAGTGAACATTGGTAATCCACACATAATTTTTTTTGTAGATAATATAAAGAAAATACCACTACAGAATTTAGCCCCTCAATTGGAAACACATCCTTTCTTTCCTGAAAGAACTAATGTTAGTATTGCACAAATAAATAAATCAGGAGTAATAAAGATGAAAGTTTGGGAGAGAGGAGTTGGAATGACTGCTTCATGTGGTAGCGCAGCCTGTGCCGCTTTTGTCGCATCTGTATTACAAGGATTCATCACCACTCAATATACCACTGTTAGTTTACCTGGTGGTAAGTTGTCGATTGAGTGGAAAGAAGACTTATTTTTGACAGGAGCAGTAGAGTTTTTATCACACTCTGAAGTAGTTGTAGAATAGCCATTTAGAATTAAATTCTGTCTATTACAGGTATTACAACTTTCACATAACGTTTTTTACCTACAGATAATTTAAAAAATAAATTGTTCGCAAAAGTTTTTAGATCTACTACATAATTGATATCGTGAATAATATGATTATTTATTTTACACCCACCCGCTTGAATCAAGCGTTTAGCTGAACTCTTAGATGACTCCAATTTAGTCATACACAGCAAATCCACCAAAGTAATACCGTTAGTAATCTGATTGTTTTGTAAAATATAATCATTTAACAATGAAAAATCTTTTTTCTCAAAAGCAGAAGTTGCCACTAAATAAGCATTCTCTGCTTCTATATCACCATGACATATTTTTGTTACTTCTGTAGCAAGAATCTTTTTTGTCTCGTTTATTTCCTGTCCCTGTAGTAATTCAAGTTTTTCTATTTCTTTAATTGGAAGATCAGTGAATAATCTCAAAAAGCGACTGACATCCTTATCATCTATATTACGAAAGTACTGCCAATAATCATATGGTTTTAGCATATCTGAATCAAGCCATATTGCTCCACTCTCGGTTTTACCCATCTTATTTCCTTGAGAATTTAACAAAAGAAGAGTAGTTAAACCAAAAAGTTCAGGCAAATTAAGTTTTTTTGCAAGCTCAATTCCATTGACAATGTTTCCCCACTGATCCGATCCTCCTATTTGTAAACGGCATTCGTATTGTTTATTTAGTACGGTAAAATCGTAAGCTTGCAATATCATGTAGTTAAATTCTAAAAAGCTTAGGTTTTGCTCTCTACTTAACCTGTTTTGTACACTATCAAAAGTGAGCATACGATTAATGGAGAAGTGCGTTCCTACATCACACAAAAAATCTATATATTTCAGTTCACTTAACCAATCTAAGTTATTAACTATGATTACGTCATCAACAGATATAAACTTTTCTAGTATTTTCCTAATATTTGATATATTGCTATTAATTTCTTCTACAGTTAAAATACTTCTTGCCTTATCTTTACCAGAAGGATCACCAATTTTAGTTGTTGCACCACCAAGCAAGATTATAGCCTTATAACCAAATTTTTGGAGATTACGTAACATCATGATCTGAATTAAGCTACCAATATGAAGACTTCGAGCTGTGCAATCAAAGCCGATATAGGCTACTATATAATTATTTTGAAATAAAAATTGATCAAGCCCCTGAATATTGGTACATTGATATAAAATTCCTCTGTCCTGAATAAAATTTAAAAAATCAGATTTGTACTTCATTTTTAAATCCATAGCTCCTCTATTTTGTAATATTCTCTTACTTCTTCTCTAAATATATGAACAACTATGTCTTGAAAACTTAAAACCACCCAGTTTCCATAATTCATTCCTTCAACATTTATTACACTGTACTGTTTTACGTTTTTGATTATATGTTCTGCTAAAGCCTTAACATGACTTGATGAATTGCCAGATGCAAAAATCATATATTTTGCGATGAAAGTTTTTTTCTGTACATCAGAAACAACTATATCATAACCCTTGTTTTGATTAATTAAGTCTTTAATAAGTTGAGTATTTAAATCCATATTAAATTATATATTTAAATTTATAAAATGTATATAACGCATTAATAATCTTTGTCAAACCTAAGTGGTTTATTAGAAAAAAGTTGAAAAGAAATTCATTTTTAAAACTATAACATACCAAGAACAATAATGATGATTTAAAAAAGTTATTCGTGAAAGTAAGTATTAATATACTCTCTATAATAAAAGATACCTTTGTTAAATCATCTTTTTAAAGAACTAAATTACCGTAAGTTAGGCTAATTGAAAAAATCCATGAATACCTCGCAGTAAAGAAATCTTCTGGTAAAACAATGTTGATTGAATTAAAGTTTAATTGATTGAAAAGTTAGAATCCGTTAAGAACGGTGTAGAAAATATGATGGAGAGAGATATAAAAATTTATTATGCTCAATAAACCTTTTCTTTAATAATCGTTTATAATTACTTTATCTTCTAGAATCATATTCATCTTCATTCCACGTGATCCCTTGATTAATACTGTATCATTATGCTGAATGATGTCATAAAAATGACCTTTTAATTGCACAGAACTCGTAAAATGTATACCTTTTATTTCATGTGGAAGAAGTTTATATAATTCCAACATCAAATCACCAACCGTATAAACTTTATTTATTTGATATTTCAATATCGTGTGTAGTAGTGCTATATGAAATTTTACACTTTCACTACCTAGCTCTAACATATCCCCTAGTAGTGCAATTTTTCTACTGTAAAAGTATGTACCCAAAACTTCAATAGCAGCTTTCATTGACACAGGACTAGCATTATAAGAATCATCAATTAAACGTATATGCTTATTCTTATACTTAATATTACAAACATTACCCCTACCTTCAGGAATTTTAAAATTTTTAAACGTGTTAGATGGTAGTATAAGCTTTAAACTTTCTGCAATTGCAATCACAGCTAGAACCGAATAAAAATAGCGTTGATCTTTAGTATATAAATCATAATGCATAATTCTGTTATCACTCAATTTAATCTTCACATTCACACCATCTTGCTTATTGGTAAAACCTAATAAATGCACCATAGCATCCTTACTCTTACCAAAATTTATGATTCTTTTATCAGAATATGAGCATAGATATTCATAACACTTACTATCTTTGTTTAATATAAGCACTCCATCACTCTTCATACCATGAAGTATTTCCAATTTTGCTTGTGCAACATCAACTAAAGAAGAAAAATTTTCTGTATGGGCATGTTCAATGTTAGTAATAATAGCGATATCAGAAGTACTAATTTTCGATAGTTCCCTTATTTCACCACTTCTACTCATCCCCATCTCAAGAATTAAATACTCACAATTTTGTGGAGTACTCAACACAGTTAAAGGTAAACCTATATTATTATTTAAATTACCTATAGTTGAGTAAGAAATACCATATTGCGATAATACTGTGTGTAACATATCCTTAGTAGTGGTTTTTCCAATGCTACCTGTTATTGAAATTACTTTAGTTTTAACAAGAATATTTTTTATGTAGTAGGACGCCATGTTCTGCAAAGCTTTTAACGTATCATCCACGACAATCATAGGGAAATCTTTGCACCCTTTATCATCATTAACTATTGCAGCAACTGCTCCTTTTCTAAACGCTTCATACAGAAAATTATGACCATCAAAATTCTTTCCCTTTATTGCAATAAATAGATCACCTTTTTTTATTTGTCTCGTATCTGTTGAAATATTTGCACTACACCATTTGCCTATTATTTTACCACCAGTAGCATTAAAAACGTGTTTTTCATTCCATAAAAACATAAAAATGACTCACTCAAAAGTGTATTGCTATTAAAAAACCCTTGAATATCAAAAAAAATCCTAAAGGATGTATTGCTGGAAGTCAAAACTTTGATAACAAGTTGTATTACTTGTAAGGTTTCATTAAAAGATTCATTCTATAATAAATTATAAAAGAAACTGATATCATTAAAATAGTTAAACTTCTTCTAATATTTAATAGTATAATCTTCCTTCGCAAATTTTCTGTTATGTTTGATGAATGATTATTTTATAATCATTTCTTCTGTAATAAAGCCTTTTTTCTGCTCATCACCTATATTAATACTTGTAACATTTCTTGTATGATTAATCTAGTATCTTGGGAACCACAAAATAACCATCATCTGGACATGTATTACATAATATCTCCTTTCTCATATTTTCAGAGTTTGAAGTATCATCACGTACATGAATATTTTTCTCAATACTACCATAGCGTATAGGATCAACACCTTCAGTATTAACCTTTGATAAGATATCATGTATCCAATCTAACATTGTTAATTCTTTAGAGTAAAATTCAACCTCATCCCCTGAAAGTTGAATTCTTACAAGATTTGCAATCTTTAATATCTCTTCTTTAGAAATCGTAATCTTTCTTTTATTTGCAAATTCTATCAGTGAAGTGATGATATCTTCTGTTGATTTAGTAGGCATTATATCTCCTCAATATAAAATTAGTTAAAGTATCTGCTATAGAAATTATTTGTATTTTATCATTTTTTGTAAATTTCAAAGGCATAGTGTTCGTAATGATTAATTTATCTAAAGAAGAGTTGATAATTTTTTCTTCTGCATTCCCTGAAAGCACTCCGTGTGTTATACAAGCGGTCACAGATTTAGCACCTTTTTCCTTGAGTGAATGAGCTGCATTGCATAATGTTCCACCAGAATCAACAATATCATCAATTATTACACAATCTTTATTTTCCACTTCTCCTATTATATTTAAAACCTCTGATACACCTGCTTTTTCTCTGTACTTATCAAGTACAACAATCTTTTTTCTTAATTCCACGTCATACTTTCTTTCTAATATTCTTGCAAAGGTTCGTGCTCTCGTAATAGCACCTATATCAGGTGCTACAATAGCTAAATCTTTTCTAGGTATAATATCAACAAATATTTCAAGAGAATTTAAATTAGTAATTGGTACGTTAAAGAATCCTTCAATCTGACTTGAATGTATATCAATAGTTACAATTTCATTTACTCCTGAAATTTCAAGTAAGTTTGCAATTAGTCTTGCACTTAAAGCAGAACTCATGTTATTGCTTTTTATTACTCTGTCTTGACGGCTATAGCCATAATAAGGAATGATTGCTGTTATTTTCTTTGCTCCTATCCTTTTAGTTGCATCAACAGTCAATAAAAGTTCCATCAAATTATCATTCACTGGAGGAGATATGGATTGTATTACCAGCACTTCTTGCTGTGATAAATCATCATTTACTTCAACATTAGTTTCACCATCAGGAAATCTTGAGATTTTTACTGAAGATGCTTGAACATTGAGTTTTTCTATTATCTCTCTTGAAAGTCCTATATCAATGGTATTACCTATTATTACTTTCATAATGTTTTTCTTGAATGCTTAACATTATATTACTAAACAAGTGAAACATCAAGTTTTGACTTTTTTGTTAACTTTCTACACAATGATAACATTATTTAAGCAAAATTTATGACGAAGACAGATTGGGAAGCAACTATTGGGCTTGAAATACACGCACAAATATCATCAAAAACAAAATTATTTTCCGAATCTCTAACTGAATTTGGAGCTGAACAAAATACTCAGGTTTCTTTGGTAGATGCAGCAATGCCAGGAACACTTCCTGTATTAAATTATTATTGCATAGAGCAAGCAATACGTACAGGCCTTGCATTATCTGGAGAAATTAATCAAAATTCGTATTTTGATAGAAAAAATTACTTTTATCCAGATTTACCCCAAGGCTATCAAATAACACAATTCTTTGAGCCCATCGTAAGAAATGGTTATTTATTTATCAATAACAAGAAAATAAGAATTGTTAGAATTCATCTTGAACAAGATGCAGGTAAAAGCATTCATGGTGAAAGTAAAACATATATAGATTTAAATAGAGCAGGAGTAGCATTGATGGAAATTGTATCTGCTCCAGACCTAAGTTCATCATCAGAAGCAGCAGAATTTCTAAAAAATTTAAGGCAGATTTTACGCTACATAGGCTCTTGTGATGGTGATATGGAAAAAGGATCGCTTCGATGTGATGCAAATGTCTCTGTACGTCCTAAAGGTAGTGATACACTTGGCACTCGACGTGAGATAAAAAATCTCAATTCCTTTCGCCATATCACTCAAGCAATAGATTATGAGATACAAAAACAAATAAAAATTCTCGAAGGAGGAGGTCAAATCAATCAAGATACATTACTGTTTGATGTTACCTCATGTACAACACAGATAATGCGAAGTAAAGAAAATGCTGGTGATTACAGGTATTTTCCTGAGCCAGACTTACTACCCGTTCAAATCTATCAAGAAAATATTGATCTGATAAAATCATCTCTTCCTGAACTACCAGAAGATAGAAAACAGAGATATATTAAAGAACTGAATATTAGTGAATATGATGCTAATATAATTACCTCTGATAAAACAATAGCTGATTATTTTGAAATATTAGTAAAAAATCACAATGCAAAAATAGCTGTTCCATGGTTAACTGTTGAACTATTTGGCCGGTTGAACAAAGCAGATATTGATATTTCTCATTCTCCAGTTACAGCAAATTCTTTATCTAACCTATTAGATTTTATAATTGATAAAACAATTTCTGCTAAACTAGGAAAAGAAATTTTTGATATTATGTTTGAAACTGGCAAAACCGCTTCCTTGATCATAGAGGAACAAAATCTTAAACAAATAACAAATATAGATCAAATAGAAGAAATGGTTGATCAAGTTATTAAAAATAATCCAAATAAGTTTCAGGAATATAAAAACGGTAAAGAAAAATTGTATGGATTTTTTGTTGGTGAAGTGATGAAAATTACCAAGGGAAAAGCTAATCCAAACATGGTAAATGTTGTCTTGACTAAAAAATTAGCAAGGTAATTTCTAAGATTTTTCCATAAGAAAAAGCACGAAGTTTGCCTAAGGCACCTAGTTGAACTTTTTTCTCTTGCATGATATATCTATGATATACTGTGCTTTCATTATACTAATTAGATACATAAAATGCTACAAGGGGAGCAGTAAAGAGAAAACTATCCATACGGTCAAGAATTCCTCCATGGCCTGGTATCATATTGCTACTATCCTTAACATTATAAATCCTTTTGATGAGTGATTCAGTTAAGTCACCTAATTGTGCTACAATGGCCAATATCAAACCTATCATAGGAGAATAAAAAATTGGAAATAACCTAAAAAACAAAGAACCTATTATAGTGAACACCATACCAGCTAGCATTGCTCCACACAGACCCATCCATGTTTTACCTGGACTAATCATTGGACATATTCTTTTTTTACCAAAATTTTTACCACATAAGTAGGCTGTACAATCTATTGACCAAATAGTGAGAATAAACCATATAACGATATACTGTCCTTGTTGTAGGCTATATAGATATAATAACGAAGCGTTTGGTAATGCTATTAATAATAACGCAAAAATATATAGAATCTTATTTCCTTTTGTCAAGTTGTACCATTCAAAAGATGATAGAACTGCTATTGAAAAAATTAATAAATAAAATGACAAGCTACCAAAATATACTGCAAATGCAAATATAAACAGTATCATTGTTGACGATAATGCTCTGAAGATCAAATTGTTATCTACCATATTTTCTTTCTCTTTGTATATACTCTTGTAGTGCTTTAGATAAATACTTGCAAGAAAAATTAGGCCAGAGAATGTTACTAAAATACAATTCTGCATAAGCAGCTTGCCACAATAAAAAGTTACTTAATCGTTTTTCTCCCCCAGTACGAATAAGAAAATCTAATTGTGGAAGGTGCTTTGTATATAAAAACTCCTCAAATTCACCTTCTGATACATGATCAATATTATTTTCTATAATAAAATTAACAGCTTGTACTATCTCCTGCCTTGCTCCATAACTTATTGCTATAGTTAATAACAAGCCACTATTATTATGTGTAAGTTCTTCTATGTGACTTATTTGTTCTAGTATTTCCTTCGATAATAAAGTCATGTTGCCAATAAACTTCAATTTGATATTACATTTATGAATAAAATCAATTCTCTCTTTATTAGTAAAAACTGAGTAAAACACATCAAAAAGTGTATCAGTTTCATCTTTTGGCCTTAACCAATTTTCCATAGAAAAGGCATACAAGGTTAAGTAAGGTATTGCAAGATTTGAGCAATATTGCGCTATGTCATATGCAACCTGACTACCCTTAATATAACCTTCAACTTTTGCTTTTCCTTGACTCTCCGCCCATCTACCATTGCCATCCATGATAATTGCTAAATGCTTCGGCAAAGACTTATTATTTAATAATTTCTTTTTCCTTAATAGATAATTCATTATCTATTTTTTTTATGTAATCGTCTGTGGTATTTTGTACTTCCTTTTTTATTCTATGAAAATCATCTTCTGAAATGCTTTTATCTTCTTTAATTTTTTCTACTTCTTCTACAATATCTCTCCGTATATTTCTTATAGCAATACGAGCACCTTCAGCAAATTTATGTAGTAGCTTAGCTAATTTTTCACGTGTTTCCTGTGTAAGATCTGGAAGAACAACACGAATAGTAGAACCTTCTACAATAGGGTTGAGATTTAAATTAGCACTCACTATAGAGTTTTTTACTTCACCTGTAATGCTTGAATCCCAAATCTTGATTAATAGAGTCTTATTATCTAATGCTGAAATACTGGCAACCTGATTTAACTTTTGACGCCCTCCATAAATGTTTACATCTAATCCATCAAGTAAGGATGCGCTAGCTTTACCTGTACGTACACCCTTGATATCATCTTTAAAAGACTCAAGAGTTTTTAACATTCTATCTTTTGTTTTAACTATTATTTCATTTAACATAGATTATCCATTTATTAAAAATTAGAAACTAAAGTATAAACCCCTTGCCCTGTAACAATGTTAACCATTTTTTCTTCTCTTAAAGAAAAAACTATAATAGGAATTGAATTTTCACGTGCAAGTGAAATAGCAGATGCATCCATCACTCTCAAGTCACGTGCTAATAAGTCAGTGTAAGAAAGTTTACTATACATTATAGCATCTTCATCGTGTTTTGGATCAGCCGAATACACACCTTTTACTTGTGTACCCTTAATTATCGCATCACAATTCATTTCAACAGCACGCAAAACTGCAGCAGTATCTGTAGTAAAAAATGGATTGCCAGTTCCAGCTGCAAAAATTACTACTCTTCCCTTGTTTAAATGACGAATAGCTTTCCTTCTTATATATGGCTCACATATAGTATTCATAGGTATAGCGGACATTACTCGAGAGGGTACAGAATTATTTTCTAAAAAGTTTTGCAAGATTAGTGCGTTAATAATAGTTCCAAGCATACCTATGTAATCGTTACTTGCTCTTTCACTGCCTACTAAAGAAGCAGATGTACCTCGAAATATATTACCACCACCAACAACGACACAGATTTGTATTCCTAAATGATAAACTTCAGTTATACCTTGAGACAGCTCATCTACAATTTTCATGTCATGACCAAATTGTTTTGAACCCATTAAAGCCTCACCAGAGATTTTAAATAATACTCTGGAATAGTTCTTATGATTCACAAAACTAACTTCCATTACCTAAGGCTAGCAACTTATATTCAGATAATTCAGCTGGGCAGTCTAGATTTAGTTTTATAAAATCAGAGACGTTGATCTTATCATCTTTAATAAACTTTTGCTCTAGTAAAACAACCTCTTCATAATATTTATCCATACGTCCATCTATAATTTTTTTCATTATTTCTGCAGGTTTATTCAAGCTCTTTACCTGCTCTGTTATTATAGATAATTCATTATTTATCTTTTCTTCATCTAAATCATTTACGGATAAAGATTGAGGGTTCATTGCCACTACATGCATCGCTACTTGTCTACCTATTGCTTCTAGTTGCACCTTATCTGCTAGTGATTCTAATACGACTAAGGATCCTATTTTACCTAAGTTATGCGCACCATGAACATAACCTGCAACAGCTCCATTTTTAGCCTCTGCATAACATATTTTATTTAATTGCAATTTTTCACCTAAGACTGAGCTTGTCTCTATAATCGCTTCACGTACTGTTCCAATCTCTCCATATTTTATGTCTTGCAAGTCATCTATACTAGTACAGCGCTCTTTACAGGAAAGAAGGGCTAGATTAGATGCTAGTTCAATAAATTTATCGTTCCTTGCAACAAAATCTGTTTCACAGTTTAATTCAACTAGTGTACCATAATCTCCTGTCAAATACATGGATATCAATCCCTCTAGAGCTGCTCTATCAGATTTTTTACCTGCCTTAGTCAACCCTATAATACGTAGTTTTTCTACTGCTTTTTCAACATCACCATCACATTCTTCTAATGCTTTTTTACAATCGCCTATACCTGCAGATGTTATATCACGTAACAATTTTATAGTTTTTAAATCTACTTTTTTCATTCTACACCACCCCTTCTTCTTGGTTAATCTTACTACGTTTTTTTTTAGTCTTGATAATATTAATTTCTTTTTCTGGTCTATATTGCATCAAGCTTTCATTCTTTATGCTATCAATTTCTACTCCTGATCTTGTTAAGCTAGATTCTATTCCAACTAATATCGAATCTGCAGCTAACTTGGCATAAAGCTCTATTGATTTTCTTGAATCATCGTTACCAGGTATAGGATAGGTTATGTTATCAGGGTCAGAGTTAGTATCAAGTATTGCAATCAGTGGAATATTTAACTTTTTAGCTTCTTTTACTGCTATGTGCTCTTTATTAGTATCAATTATAAATAAAATATCAGGTATTGCTCCCATTTCTCTGATACCACCTAGACATTTTTCGAGGTTTTGCCTCTTTTTTTCAATATTTCCTAATTCTTTTTTTGTTAAAACACTATCCTCATCACTGAGAATTTTTTCGTACTGTACCAAAGTTTTTATTGAAGAAGATACAGTACCCCAATTTGTTAACATACCACCTAACCAGCGATTATTCACATAATACTGACCACAACGTGCTGCCTCATTTGCTATTATATCTGAAGCTTGAAATTTTGTACCTACAAAGAGAATACGTCCACCTTGTGACGCAACATCGTGCAAAACTTTCATTGCAGCTTTTAATAAAGGTAAGGTTTTTCGTAAATCAATTATATGTATATGATTTTCTTGATGTATACCATATATGTAAGGGGCCATTTTAGCGTTCCAACGGCTGGTCTTATGACCAAAGTGTACGCCGGCTCCAGCTAAATCATGTATCGTTACTTCTGTCATTTTTTTTCCTCCAAATAGTTTAGCTTCCATGGCTTAACCCAATGGGACTACTTGTCTTGCGCCATGTGTGACATCTTGTGATGGTAATAGAAAAATAATGAAAAGCAAACAAAAATATTGACAGCTTGCATTATGTTTACTAACTTAAAGTAGTGAGTGTTTTACGGGGGGTGTAGCTCAGTTGGTTAGAGCGCATGCCTGTCACGCATGAGGTCGTGAGTTCAAGTCTCATCACTCCCGCATATTTAACTTTGATTATAGCTATATGGTATTAAGACTTATTCCAGATGGGCTCAACATAGAATTCTCCAAGTATAGAAACATAACCCTGCTAATCAGCAGTACCCTAACTGTTTTCTCCATATTCTTAATCATATTTCAAGGACTAAACTTAGGGGTGGACTTCACAGGAGGAATATTAATAGAAATTTCATCCACAAATAATAACAACCTCATTGTTGATCTTTTGAACAAAAATGGTTTTACAGTACAAAGTTCAGAATCCGGAAATAGCCTTATCATACACTTCAAAGAAATAGGTAATGAAAATACAATAAATACAATAAAAACTCTATTAGAAGAAAAATTTGGTAGTGCAATTATCTACCGTAAAGTAGATTATGTTGGCCCACAGGTAAGTTTTATTCAGATTATTGAAGGAGCACTAGCTATATCAGTAGCCGTATTTGGCATATTTATATATATCTGGCTTAGATTTAATTGGCAATATGGCATAGGTGGAACTGTAGCACTAATTCATGATGTAATTTTAACTCTTGGTTTCATTAGTATTGCCGGTATAGAATTTAACATCTCATCTATTGCAGCGTTACTCACTGTTATTGGTTATTCAATTAATGATTCGATAGTAATATATGATAGAATTAGAGAATATTGTAATAAAGAAAAAGAAACAAATGAAGTAATAAACAAAAGTATCAATACTACATTATCGCGTACTATATTCACCTCTGGTACAACATTACTTGCCACAATTCCTCTAGTATTAATTTGTAAGGATACCGTAAGAGACTTCAGCTTGATTATTTGTTTTGGAGTATTAGTTGGAACCTACTCCTCTATCTTTATCTCAGTTCCTGCATTAGAGATCAATAAAACTCCTTGCCCTAAAACCTAATCTATCTACACTCCTTATCCTTAGTAGGCAATGCTTATACTATGTATAAAAAACCAACTTCTGCATAAATGCACAATTTCCTCAACAACTTCTAGCATGCTAACTAAATAAAATTTACCACTCTATTTTAATCAAGAATACTGTGTATTTATTTTTAAGAGTTATCTATGTCAAGTAATTTTCATAATATTTTAACTGTTAAGAGAAATTTTTTATCTAATCTTTGATGAACTTATGTTAGTATAGATGTAAGTTCTAATTTTTAATATATGATGGAAAAGATCACAAAGCTTTTTATATACATTGTAGGTTTTTCTGGAAGCGGTAAACTTTCTACCGCAGTAGAGTTATCTCATATGATTAATGCATCAATTGTTAGTAGTAGTTTTCCATATAATCTTCATATCAACAAGTTTTACAATAATATTTTTCAACATAATGAAGAAATTGAGAATAATATTATGCAGATCATGCTTAAAGTAGTAGAAATTTATCCCAAAAAATCCAAAAATTACATATTTTTTAGTGAACTAACAAAAAATGATATGAGAATGTACAATGAACTAGTTAATCTAAGTATCAAAATGAAAACTAGAATTCTTCCTGTGGTATTAAAATGTAGCACATCTATACTATATAACCGGCTCGAATCAAAAAAAAGGAGCGGATATAGAAAGTTTAATTTCTACAATGAATTTGAAGAAAAGTTAAAAAATAAAGATTTATTTATTCCTCCTAATTCACTAGAAATAGAAAATTCAAGTATGAGTATACAAGAGGTAGCGAAAGAAATAATAAATCAGGCTATAAATTTAACCAAAGAAATTTATATTACTTAATGTATTCTGGTTCATGCAGATATAGTGCTTCTGCTTTATTTAACTCTTGTCCATGAGCTATTCTGTGAAGAGCTAACAACCCTGCATGTCCTGCATTAAATTCTCGTGGTTTATTAGACATATAATCTTTACCTATAACTTGTGGTTTTGAAATTGGTAATAAGTTTACGTCAAATAATTGCTCATAAATTCCTTGAGCACTCTCCACAATACTTTTTATATTTTCTCTCTTTTTTAATGATAAGGATATAGCATATGCTTGTACTTCTAGAGCACTGACTCCATATAGTGGCTTATTTATAACAAGACTAATACCTTGTGCAGCTGATATACCAACTCTAATTCCAGTAAAACTTCCAGGCCCAACTACTACTACTAGGTTTTTTATTTTACCATAGTGATAATTATACTTATCAAATAAAGTATTTAATATTTTAAAAAATGATTCAACATGACTATTATTACTCGCACCATATTCTATAAAAAAGTTACAATCATCTCCACCAACCGCAATTGAAGTACGAGAACATGTAGTATCAATTGCTAACATATTCTATTATAAATTTTTGTAAATATCATGGTAAAGGCTCCATTACCCATAACATTTGCTGAAGTAATTATTGGATCAAATATTACATATAATCCTGTAATTAAAACAAGCATTTCTGGAGAAAAAAAAAGGTATTTTTCAAGAATAGGCAGCATCACCACAATTCCTCCCGCAGGAACTGCTACAATAGCAAACTTAAACAATAAGAAAAAAAGGATAAATGCACTATAATCTACTGTATGACCATAAGTCATTATTGTTGATATGATTATGATGAAAAAACAATCACCTACAAGATGAAAACTAGAGGTCACTGGTACTAAAGATGATACTATATTGTGTTGTACAACATTTTTTTTACTTCCCTCCAAAGTTAAAGGCATACTTGCATTGCTTGACATTGTACTCATTGCAGTAATGAATGCTGGAATCATGTTTCTTATGCTCATTAACCAGTTTTTTGGTTGCAATGAATTTGCTATTCCGTACAGTAAAAAAATGTAAAGAAAAGTTGTAAACATTATTAGAAGGAAAATGATAGAATAATTCTTAAAGACCGTATATAGAACCTGATCATGTTGCATTTTTACGATAAGTCCTAGTAAAAATACTGGAATTATTGGTGGTAGAAATACTTTTAAACCATATAAGATAAAATTTTGCATTTTAGTTGAAAGTTTTTTGATCTTTTCAGATGATGACGATATCGTGCCAAATATAAACCCACAAACAACAGCATGAAAATTAGAAATAAGAGAGGGTAAATGCAATAACCACATAGGTGTAATGGTTTCTTGATGATTTTCTATACCTTGCACTAATTGTATATTTTTGACAAAGAAATGTCCAATTGAGTATGCAATGAGACTTGAAGTTAAATTTGATAAAAAAATTGCTGTAATTAAAAGTATAATAAATAGCATAGCTGAATGCTTTAAGTTATTTATACTACTAAAAATTAGTACAAAAATAATAAAAGGCATTATAAATAATAGAACTTCCTTAATACTTGTACTTAATGAATATAAGAAGATTTTTAATTCCAAGGGAACAAGATGACCAAAAAGTGTCACTGAAATTATAATCAAAAACAAAGTAAGCAGTTGTATCATAACTTTTCTACATAAATTCAACTAATCCTTATAAGATATAAAATTTCTAAACAAAAACACAATGAATTGAAGTTCATAAGAATTATTTTATTTAATATTCTACTAGGTAGTTTCTCTACATTATTTGTAATTTTCTCTCATTATAATAAAATTATTTCATATAGCCTAAAAAGAGATTTATATTGATACTTTATTCTATCGTAAGCTGATAGACCTACCTTACCAATTCAGTACATTGCTATGCCACTACACTTTTCTTATAACTTAATAGAGTTACTATTGATGATTAGATTGTATTTTACTATCAATTAGTTCTATAGCTCTCTCCAAATCTATATCTTTAGCATTTTCATGCTTACCTAGTGCAACGTTTATCTTACCACATTTTATATAATATCCATACCTTCCATTACAAATAAAAATTTCCTCTCCATTTATATAAGATCCTATAGACTTTAATTCCTTCTTTACACCTTTTATAATAATTTCTAAAGCATCACTTAATGTTAAATTAAAGACTTCTTGATATGGTTTTTTAAGAGAGAAGTATTTACCATCATATAAGATGTAATAGCCAAATCTACCAAGCCCTACCTTGATTTCTTTTTCTGTATCTGGATGCTTCCCTATCACTTTTGGTAATGAAAGTAATGCTGTTGCTATATCTAGGGTTACATTAGTAATATCTATATCTTTTGGTATTGTTACCTTTTTTTTATCTGATTCACTCAAATAAAATCCATAAGGACCCTTTTTTATTATTATTTCTTGACCAGTGATTTTATTTATTCCTAAGTTTTTAGGATACTCTAAATTTTCATTGCTTTTGTCAGAAATCTCTTTTGTATAACGACATTCAGGATAATTAGAACAACCAAGAAATGCTCCTGTACGTCCTATACTTAATTTAAGCATTCCATTAGTACAAGAAGGACATTCTTTCTCTATGTTACTTTTTTCATCTTCTAAACAAAAACAATCAAAAATTAAGTCACGAATACCTCCTAAAACTTCATCATATGTCATTTGCTTCACAGAATTTGTATTATCAAAAAACGGTATCCAGAATTGTCTTAATACCTCTTTCCAATTTAAATTTCCATTCGATATAACATCAAGTTCTTCTTCCATATGAGCAGTAAAATCATATTCCACATAACGATTAAAGAACTTCTTGAGAAAGATAGTAACAATTTTGCCAAGACTACTAGGAACAAGCTTTTTTTTATCTACTACAATGTAACCACGATCTTGTAACACTGAAATAACTACTGCATATGTTGATGGGCGCCCTATGCCAATTTCTTCCATTTTCTTAACAATGCTTGCTTCATTATAGCGTGATGGAGGTTGTGTAAAATGCTGTTTAGTCATCACAGAAAGTAATTCGCATTTTTCCCCTTCCTTGATGATAGGAAGTAAATTATTGTTCTCAGTCTCAGTAGTCTCTTGATAAACCTTATAAAAACCATCAAATAATATGCTTGAACCACTTGCCCACAAAATAATTTTTTTATCACCAGAACTTATTTCTATTGCCATTTGATCAAAAATTGCTGATTCCATTTGACTTGCAACAGTTCTTTTCCATATCAGTTCATATAACTTTAGCTGTTCTTCAGTGAGATAGTTGGATATGCTGCTTGGTGTTCTATGAACATCTGTTGGACGAATTGCCTCATGAGCTTCTTGAGCATTCTTAATTTTTTTTACATATTGACGAGAAGATTTCGGTAAATATTTTTCACCATATAAAGATTTAATATATTGTCTTATTGAATTTACTGCTTCATCAGCAATATGAAATCCATCCGTACGCATATAAGTGATTAAACCTACTGTTTCACCACCAATATTGATTCCTTCATATAAATTTTGTGCTATACGCATTACATTTTTTACACTGAAATGCAATTTATTCACTGCATCTTGTTGCAAGCTAGAAGTAATGAATGGAGGAAGAGGATTTCTTCTTATTTGCTTATTTTCTACTTTACTTACAGTATATTGCTCTGATTCAACTTGTTTAGCTAATTCCTTTGCTTTTTCTTCATTCTCAATATCAAATTTTTCCAATTTCTTACTGTCGTACTGAATCAGCATGGCAGAAAAAGTTTCATTTTTACTATTGTGCATTTCTGCTTGAATATTCCAATACTCCTGAGATAAAAATTTATTTATTTCATCTTCACGTTCACACACAAGTCTCAATGTAACAGACTGCACACGACCTGCAGATCTACTACCTGGTAACTTTTTCCATAATAAAGGTGATAAAGTAAATCCTACTAAGTAATCTAATGCTCGACGTGCCTGTTGAGCATTAACTAAATCCATATTTATTTGTCGTGGATTTTCTATCGCTTTTTGTACTGCGTTCTTTGTAATTTCATTAAAGACAATTCTGTATATATTACTTTTATTATTTACTACCTTTTTTTCTTTTAAAGTTTCAATAATATGCCAAGCTATAGCCTCTCCTTCTCTATCTGGATCCGTTGCAAGATATATGTCTAGTTCCTTACTTGATGCTTTTACTAATTCTTTTATGTGTTTCTCAGCTTTTTCAATGGCTATATATTTCATTGCAAAATCATTATCTGGTTCGACAGAACCGCTTTTTGCCGGTAAATCTCTTACATGACCAAAAGATGCTACTACTTTGAATTTATTGCCTAAATATTTTCCTATTGTTTTTGCTTTTGCAGGTGATTCAACAATTAATAATGCCATGATATTACTTTAATAAGTTGAAAATGATATGTTAATAAATATACAATGCAAGGTAAAAATTGATAATTTAAATTCATCTTAAAGTAATTTACGGAGGCTTCAAGGCTCTACTTTATGTTTATATAAATATAGTAAGTAGAAGGTGTTACTTGATAACAAATCTTTACTTATATTGACAGCTGTTTATAACTTCGTACATTTTCTTACCAATAATTGCTGGAGTTTCAGCAATTACTATGCCACTACTTTTCATACACTCAAGCTTTGAATCAGCACTTCCACTATTAGAAGAGATAATAGCTCCTGCATGTCCCATACGCCTTCCGGGAGGTGCTGTTTGTCCTGCGACAAAACCAACAACAGGCTTTTTTATTTTCTCCGTCCTTATAAAATAAGATACATCTTCCTCTTCATTACCTCCTATTTCACCAATAATAACAATCCCATGAGTATCCTGATCCTTTAAAAAGAGCTCCATACAGTCAACAAATGTCATACCATGTACAGGATCTCCTCCTATTCCTATACAGGTGGACTGACCCAGTCCAACAGCCGTTGTTTGTGCTACTGCTTCATAAGTCAAGGTCCCAGATCGAGACATAATACCTATGTTGCCACGTCTATGAATATGGCTAGGCATGATCCCTACCTTACATTCTTCTGGCGTAATCACTCCAGGACAATTAGGACCAATTAATCGACTGCTTGAATCTGTGAGGGCACGCTTAACTTTTACCATATCAAGTATGGGTATACCCTCTGTAATACAAACTATTAACTCTATTTTTGCATCTATTGCTTCAAGTATTGCATCAGCAGCAAATTTAGCTGGAACATATATCACAGATGCATTTGCTTCTGTTTTTATTTTGGCCTCTAATACAGTGTTAAAAACTGGCAAGTTCAGGTGAGTACTACCTCCTTTCCCAGGAGTGACTCCTCCAACCATTTTAGTTCCATAAGCAATTGCCTGTTCTGAATGAAATGTACCCTGTGCACCAGTAAAACCTTGGCATATTAATTTTGTGTTTTTATTTACTAAAACTGACATAATTACTTCACCTCTTTTACTATCTTCTGTGCAGCTTCATCAAGCTCATTCGCAGCTATGATGTTTAACCCTGATTGTTGCAAAATTCTCTTTCCTTCTTCAAAATTAGTGCCTGATAGTCTAACAACTAATGGAATGTTAATTTTTGTTTCTTTTGCAGCTTCAACAATTCCACTTGCAATAACATCACAACGCATTATACCACCAAATATATTCACTAATATCCCTTTCACTTTCTCATCAGATAGTATGATTTTGAATGCTTCTGTTACAGTTTCTCTACTTGCACCTCCTCCAACGTCAAGAAAATTAGCAGGTTCTTCTCCATAGTATTTTATTATATCCATAGTTGCCATAGCAAGACCTGCTCCGTTTACCATACAACCGATATTACCTTCCATCTTAATATAACTTAATCCATAACTTGAAGCTTCTACTTCCTCTTTTACTTCTTCGTGATAGTCACGAAGCTTCAGAATCTCTGAGTGACGATATAAAGCATTGTCATCAAAATTCATTTTTGCATCCAATGCAATAAAATCTCCGGTATCTGTCTCAACTAAAGGATTTATTTCTATCTGACTTGCATCAGTTGCAAAAAATGCTTCATATATATTTTTTGAAATTTCGGCTATTTGCATAATCTGTTCACTACTGAGACAAAAATTATTAAGCTTTTTAGTATCAAAGCTCTCAAACCCAACTGCGGGATCAACTACAATTTTTACAATTTTATTGGGAAGGTTTTTTGCTACTTCTTCAATGTCCATACCACCTGCTGACGAGAATATGAATGTAGGCATGCTTAGCTTTGGATCAATTACTAAACTCAGATAGTATTCTTTTTTAATATTTGAACCTTCTTCAATGTATACTTTTCTAACTTGTTGACCACTTAAACCTGTTTGATGGGTTACTAAAACTGAACCAAGCATGGCTTGTGCAACTTTTCTTACCTCTTCTGTAGATTTTACAAGTTTAACACCTCCAGCTTTACCCCTACCACCTGCATGAATTTGAGCTTTTACTACAAAAACACCATGTTTTAATTGGTTTATTTTTGAATTTATTTCGTCTTCAGATTCAATAATAAAACCTTTTGGTATTGGAACATTAAATTTATGAAGAATCTCTTTCGCTTGATATTCATGAATGTTCATATGATATTACCACCCATAACGCTGTCTTCTGCATTCCTGCTGATATCTTCTTTTTTTGGCTTCAGCTTTTTTCTTAGCCCTTTTTTCTGACTTTTTTTCGTGATACTGCTTTTTTATCTTTATTCCTCTTCCTTCTTTTTGAATTGTTTTCTTTAATACCGGCAGTGCTCTATCTACATCGCCATGATGGACTGATACTTCGATCAAACTTTATACCTCCTTTAATTTATCAAAAAACTATTTATAAATGAGAAAGTTAACACTGTCAATAATTTTAGGCTTCAAACTATTATATACATTAACTTTCGTAATTTAATTCTCTATATTACAAATCACTTATGAACAGATTGTGATTGACTATTATTACGGCTCTCAATAATCTTCTGAGCGTGATTACCATGAATCTCTTTAGATGAATTTTCTTGATCTCTTTCTTCAATCTTTTCAATACTATTGGATGAAATCTTATTTAATGAGGAAAGATTATCATTAAAGGAATTATTTACACTTTGTAATGGAGAATTTTTATCATCAATAGAATACTCTGATCTAGGTTTTTCTATCTCATTTTTTGATTCTTTCTGAATATCCATGATTTTTGAATATCCTGCTTTTCCAAGATGTGACATTCCTTCAACAAATCCTCTGGATACATCGTATGCCATATCAACTATTTTATCTGTTGCTTGAATAAGTTTACCATTTGAAATTGCATCAGCTACTATAAGTGCTCCAGCAATAGCAATCCCTATTGGAAAAAAAGAAACACCAACAGCTAGTGCAGCAGCTCTGAAGAAAGATTTTTTAAATACACCTGGTTGTTGGCTTTCTTTTGCATTATTAGATTTAGTTCTCTCATCATTTTGTTGGGAATGAACATTATTCCTTCTGTAATTTCCATATAATATACCTCCTGCTATTACGCCACCAATAGGTCCAAGCGCTAAAGTAGTGATAGCTGTAATAGTTGTTCTCCATGGTATAGCATTTAAAACTGTATTCCCTAATTTAGGAAAGAATCCAGATTCTTTGTCCTGAGTTTGTTGTGGCATCTTAGGCATTTTATCCCTCATTACTATTAACATATGAGTATATTAATGGTTATTCGTTAATCTATTATTAACAGAGGTATTAATTTTTTAATGGTTAGCGTGGAGTGCTATGTTGGAGATCTTGGTATAGAGAATCGGGGCGGAGAGATTTGAACTCCCGACCCCTTGGACCCAAACCAAGTGCGCTACCCAGGCTGCGCTACGCCCCGAATTTTTATCAAGATATCAATTAATTTATAAGAATGCAAGATTCATTTATTCAAAATAAAAAATTCCTATTTTATCTAGCATTACACTTGATTGTACCAATTCCTGACGTATTTGTGCTACTACACCTAGTATAGGTAGTACTCACAAACAGATGTGCACTCTATTTACCTATATAAAGCTGTCTTGGTCTGGAGATTTTGCATTCTTTATCATTCATTATCTCAAACCACTGTGTGACCCAACCTGTTGTTCTTGCAAGTGCAAAGATAGGCGTGAACATCTTTGTCGGAATGCCCATAGCATTCATTATGATGCCTGAATAAAAGTCAACATTTGGATATAATTTACGCTTTATAAAGTATTCATCATGTAGCGCTATTTTTTCAAGTTCTACAGCAATTTTTAGCAACTCACTACTTTGTGATAATTTGTCTAGAATTCCATAGCAAGCATCTTTTAGTATACGTGCACGAGGATCGTAATTTTTATACACACGATGTCCAAATCCCATCAATTTGAATGGATCTTTTTCATCTTTAGCTCTTGAAATAAATTTATTAACGCTTCCATCTAGTCTTATTTCTTCAAGCATTTTTATTACTGACTCGTTTGCACCACCATGAGCTGGACCCCAAAGTGTTGCTACTCCTGATACTAGACATGCAAAAAGATTAGAACCTGCTGATCCAGATAATCTCACAGCAGCTGTAGAAGCATTTTGTTCATGATCTGCATGTAAAATAAATATTTTATTTAGTGCTTCTGTAAATAGGGAGATCTTATCGTCATCAACGTCTAGCATCATCCTTAAGAACCTTTCGCTATAGCTCAATTCAATATTGTTTACTTCTATAAAATCTTGTCTGCTAATATGCCTGTGAATCATCGCTACAATTACAGGTACTTGTACTATAGCAGAAATTCCAAGGTTCAGATCTCCGCTCTTCACATCATTTCCATAGTTTTCATTATGAGACGCAGCAAGACTTGCAAAACATGCAATGAGAATTGACATCGGATGGGCAGTTTCAGGAAATGCTTTTATAACGTTAACAATCTGAGCTGATACTTTATAATCTTTTACAAAAAGTTTTTCACGTTGTTGTAAACTTGGAAACTCACCATAGAGCAGCAGGTAGATAATTGACTCAAAATCATGCCCCACTGCTAGTGTACTAACATCATGACCTCTATACTTAAGGGTTCCTGTATCTCCATCAATAAACGTAATCGAAGAGGAGCATGATGCTGTTGAAACAAATCCAGGGTCGTAAGTAAAAAAACCAGTATCCTTGTATAATTCCTTGATATTCAAGGCTCTGGGGCCACTAGTTCCATCAAGCACAGGTATTTCCACTTCTTTACCACTCTCTAATCTTAGTAGTACTCTTTTACTCATAGACACTAACTCTGTGTGAAACTCTTGATTTTATAATGGTTGAGTTAATTTTGTATTATGCGGTCATCAATATTTTCACTTTTGTATTTAAACGACTTATTTTACGTGCAGCTGTGTTTTTATGTACAACACCTTTGTTTACACACTTGTGTAAAAGGGATTCAGCATTACGAAATGCTAGGATAACATTTTCTTTATCACCAGATTTAATTATATCAAGAAGCTTTCTAATCGCAGTACGAGCTTTGCTTTTCCGCATTTTGTTTATCAAGCTACGCTTTTCTATCGTTTTTATCATTTTTTTAGCACTTTTGTGATTTGCCATCTTAATATACCAGAATCTTTTTAAGAGTATAAAGACTTTTCACTGGTTTGCAATATCGGAAATCAATTGATTACTTTTAGTTTCAATAGCTCTTTCTAAAACTTCCAAAAATTCATCCTTCTTTAGTCCAGGGTATATAGGAGGCAATATTTCTATTATTGCTTTCCCTGAATTTCTCTTTAAAGAAAGTATACTGTTCGGCCAAAACAAACCGGTATTTAAAGCAATAGGTACAACTGGGGTAGATAACGCACCATATAGAGCGGCTATACCGGTTTGATATTTTCTGTTGTCACCTACTGCAACTCTTGTACCTTCAGGAAATATTATTATATTTCTCTTTTTTTTAATACTTAATTTTGCTGACTTTACTACCTTACGTAAGGAACTTATACCACTTGAACGATCAATAAATATCATCTTTAATGCCATAAGTTGTAGTCCAATAAATGGAATCCATTTTAATTCTCGTTTTAAAACAAACACTGCTCCTTTAAATAAAAGAATAAAAATAAATGTTTCAAATGGAGATTGATGTTTAGAAGCAACTATGTAAGGTTGTTTAGGTATGTTTTCTGTTCCCCTTATCTCATAACTAATACCACAAAAAAAATAAAGAGCAAAAAGTACAACTCTTACTGAGCATACAAGAAAGAAGGTTAATATTTTTGAAGAAAGAAAAAGTATCGGAAGAGTTACTGTAGTATAAAATAACTCCCATAAAATAAGAAATATATTAAATAAAAAACTTAAGATCATAGTGGTTAAATCATTTGGTTTATTGGATGTGCATTGATTAACTTTTCCTTTAATTTTTCATTAGCAACATGAGTATATATTTGAGTTGTTGAAATATTAGTATGACCAAGTATTTTCTGTATCAATATAATATTTGCACCACTATCTAGCAAATGAGTAGCAAAAGAGTGTCTAATTATATGTGGAGAAACTCTTTTTGTATCAATATTACATTTTCTTGCTAATTCTTTCATTAACTGACCAATTCTTTGCCTAGTAATTGGCTTGTCACTTTTATCTCCAGGAAACAGCCAATCTGATTCCTTATCATTATCAATAAAACTACCACGAATTGCTAGGTAATTCTTTAGGCTTTGTATAGCTTGTTCATTGAAAAGAATTTGTCTTTCTCTACCGTTTTTTCCCTTGATTATTATGTAACTCTCATTATAGTTATTGTTCTTCACTAATTGGAGTACATCATTTAACTTCATACTAATCAATTCAGAAATACGCATACCAGAAGAATATAAGATATCTAGAATAGCACATAATCTCCTGTTACTGTTCTCTTGTTTAGACTTATTTGCTAATTTTCTTGCTGTATTAATCAGCATAATTACCTCTTCTATACTTAAATATCTAGGTAAAGGGCGAAAAATTTTGGGATTTTTAAATTCATCATCATGACTTGGCACTGGATTATTATCTATTACTCCATCACTAAATAAGCATTTATAAAAATTCTTCATTGCAGAAATCTTTCTTGATATTGAACTTCCCTTATATCTCTTTTTCTTACATAAAAAATCTATATAATCTTTTAGGTCTATTCTGTTTGCTTCAATTAAAGTAACATTACTTTTAGATAAGAATTCTTCAAGCTGATATAAATCTGATTTGTAACTTTCTAGAGTATTTTGTGTTGATGACCTCCCAGAAGCTAAAGCATCTAAAAAATATGTGATATAAAGGTTTTCTTTCTTATTTTTTAAGTGTTTATTTTTCATTTTTATCTCCTATATTTATTAGCTTTATTCTAATTTGGCTAGTAGTATCACCAGTATTTTTTATAAAAAAATATAAAACGAGTAAAATAATTAACGATGTAAAAAGTAATACTAACTTTTGCTTTAACTTTTTTTTTAAGTTTGATTTGATTTTAACCATAATTTAAAGTATCTATTATTATCAGTAGTTAACAACTAAAATACACTCTATACAGAATATATACTCTCAATAAAATTACAGTTAAATAGCTAATAGGTCAAAATATGAATGCTAAAATAGCATGTTCGATACTTTCAGCAAATTTCTCAAAATTAGGAGAAGAAGTAAAAAGAATAAGCAAATTTGATATTGACTACATACATATAGATGTAATGGATGGAAACTTTGTTCCCAATATTACAATTGGTGCTAGTGTAATATCTTCCATACGTCAATACAGTACACTTCCATTTGACGTACATCTAATGGTTAATTCTCCCAGCTATCATATTGAGCAATTTATTCATGCAGGTGCTGACATTCTTACTATACATGCAGAAACAGAAATACATCTAGATAGTCTATTAAAAAAGATTAAATCCTACAAAAATATAAACAATAAACAAAAAAATGTAGAAGTTGGAGTAGCTATTGTTCCAACAACGCATTTACACATATTAGAATATATAATACATGAATTAGACGTCGTATTAATAATGTCAGTGAATCCAGGCTTTGGTGGACAGAGTTTTATATATTCACAATTAAACAAAATATTTTCGATTAAAAGAATGATTCAAGAACGTAATCTAAAAACAAGAATCTCTGTTGATGGTGGAGTAAACCTTTCTAATGCAGCAGAAATTGTTAAAGCAGGAGCAGATGTTTTAGTTGCAGGATCAGCAATATTCCAATCAAAAAACACCGAAAAGGCAATTTATGAACTAAAGAATTACATTAATAAGTGATATTCAAAAAGTAGTTAGTTTAAAAAATTTTCTTGCATTCACTACATACTTTTTTCTCACATTTTTCATAAATTAAAACGCAACCCTATTTCAACATTGTGAGTTGCTATGTCATCTGCTATTGGTATGGGAATGCTGAAATATCTATATCCAGCAGAAATGGTTATGTCAGACGTAATAAAATAATCCACACCAAGCTTTGCTTGATATGCAAACCATGGAACATTTAATGGTACTAAATTTTCTTTAGTAAATTTTCTAACTCGTAGAACTGTTGGTCCTATCCCAAGACTTACATATGGAGCAAACTGTGTATTTTGAATAGTAGGATTATAATATGCATTTAACAAGAACGTGAATATACTTGCTGATTCAGCGAATACCTTATCACCGCTTTCTGAAATTTTTACTGTTGAATATATAACCTCAAACTCAGTTCTACCATTTTCCCTAGTATAATAACCTACAAATGCATTACTTACCCACTGAAAATTAACCTCTCCTTTAAACTGCTCAATGCTATCAATTTCTCCTATTAATATAGTCTTGATAAAATCGGCATAACTACTCTCTTTAATTAAACTTCCTACTCTCCCTACTATAGCTTTTATTCCTCTCACAAATACTTGTGAATTATCAGAGAATATTTTTCCACCACTAATACCAGTATAAAAACCGTATCTTTTTGATTCTTTTTGTGACAAATATTCCATATTAAAAGTATTTTTAGTATTAAGATAATGTTGGAAACCTAATGATCTTAGTTTTGAATTATTCTCATTTAGGTATTCCACCCTTTTTATTTTTGGTAATTTTCGTAAAAATTCTTTATCGTATGCAATATTCTTAAGTTCCCAAAAGGAAGGTTCAAAAAAAGTAAAAATATAAAATACAAAAGTTGTCAAAAAAAAAGTTTTTTGTTTCTTACACATAATTTATTCTATAATAAACACTATGATGGCAAAATATTTCCTATTAAATGTTGATCTTCTACTCTAGTGATTTTTGTCTTCACAATACTCTTAGCTGGCACTGATAAATCTAATTTCACTGAAGCAAAATTTTCTGCTCTACCCATATTCGTTTGCTCAACCAAAACATTTTGATGAGTACTTATTAAGGATGAAAGAAAATTATTCATTATTTCTCTGTTTACTGCTTTTAAATATTTCACTCTTTCTTTGCGTAAACATTCAAGTACTTGTGGCATTCTTGCAGCAGGTGTATTCTTTCGTTCTGAATATGGAAAGGCATGTAAGTATGCTACACCTATTTTCTGCATCATAGTGACCGTGTCTTGAAACATTTCATCCGTTTCGGTTGGAAATCCTGCTATAATATCTGCACCAAAGACTACTTCAGGTCTTAAACTTTTCACCTTATCACAAAATTCTATTGCTTGTTCTCTACTATGACGGCGTTTCATTCTTTTTAATATTAAATTATTACCAGACTGAAGACTCAAGTGCAAGTGAGGCATCAATCTCGTTTCATTTATTATTAAATCCAATAGCTCATGATTTACTTCAGAAACATCTATAGATGATAACCTCAACCTTGCAAGTTCAGGTACATCATTCAAAACCCTTTTGATCATCGATCCAAGAGAAGGTCTACCGAATAAATCAGAACCAAAGTCAGTTATATCAACCCCTGTAAATACTACTTCTTGGTAGCCATTCTCAATAAAAATCTTTATTTGTTCTATAATTTTTTCTATTGGTACAGAACGATTGTTTCCCCTTGCTTGAGTAATTGAACAAAACGTACAACTATGATTACAACCACTTTGAACTTCTATAAATGCTCTTGATCTATTTTGAAATCCTTTTATAAAAGTAAACTCCGACTTATGAAATACTTCATAGTCAGGCTCTTCATTTAATGCTTCTACTAATTTTATTTCTGAATTATTTGTTCCTATAAGTTTTTTATGTGAATGCTCTTCATCATATACGGATGTAGAGGTAGTACTTAGATAATTTTCAACCTTTAGTTTATCCTGATTACCTAGTACTTTACTTACACCAGGAATGTTAATATAAGCTTCGGGATCTAATTGAACAGCACACCCAACTACTACAATTTCTCTACTTGGATCTTGCCTATAAATTCTACGTATTTTTTGTTTTACTTGACGCTCTGCTTCATTCGTCACTGCACAACTATGTACTACGACCACATTTTTTCTATCAGCTTTTTTTAATGCTTCTTTGATTAGTTCACTTTCATAAAAATTAAGACGGCAACCAAACGTTATTACTTCATTCATTTTAATTAAACACTTTTAGAAATTCATTTCTTCAATATAATAAATTTATCGTCTCAGATTATTATACAATATGTAATTCTAAATGATTATAATAATACTTCTTTGAAAAAAGCAAATATGCTGTCCTTAAATGAATCTATATTTAAAATAATCAACTATAGGTTTATAAACAATAACCTACTGATTGAAGCATTAACTCATCCAAGTATTAACAAAAGAAATAGTAATAATAAAATTATAAGCTATGAAAGATTAGAGTTTTTAGGTGATAGTATTCTTAATATGGTGATCTCTGCGATGTTATTTAGGCTTTTTCCTGATGAAAAAGAAGGAGCTCTAGCAAAAAGGAAAACAGATTTAGTCTGTGGTAATACAATAGCTAATATTGCAAAAGAAATTCAGTTAAGTGATTTTATTATCATGAGTAATAGTGAAATTTGTAATGGTGGAAAATATAATTTAAAAAATTTAGAAAATGTACTTGAAGCACTGATAGGTGCTCTCTATATCGATGGTGGATTAGAAGTAGTTGAAGAATTTATTTTCAAGCATTGGAAAAAATTAGCTAATACAATACTTAACCCCCCTCAAGACTGTAAAACTACATTACAAGAATGGGCTCAGAAAAACGGATTACCATTACCTGAATATAAAGTTATAGAAAAAACAGGACCAGCCCATAAACCAGAATTTACTATATCGATTTCAATTGAGCATTATGGCAGAGTGACTGCCTCTGCTTATAATAAAAAACTTGCTGAACAGAAAGCCGCTGAATTAATTTTAGAAAAAATAAAAAGCTTTACTAGTACCTAGCTCGCAAAAGATATGGAAATTTCTTGTGATCGTAATATAATTTCTGTTCTCTATATATTTTAGAAAGATGCACCACCTTCAAGAAATGATAACCTATACATTTTTAAAAATGTTTTTTTTGATAAAGTCTACAGTTATTCGCTGGTAATCGTATTAATTCCTATTATCAATACATTAGCCATCTATTTTACTGGTAAGTGGACAAAAATTAACAATAGCTTGATTATCATATCATCTATAATTTTTTTCTTATATGTCGTTATGCATGTTGTTTATTGCGCTTCTACATATAATTGGGATCACCAAATTATTCTCTAATATAGAACACTGGGAAATAACCTACACATAAGCTTAAAACCAGGATTAATTGGTCTAGTATTTAGTTTATTAGTATCATTCTTATGGATGTTAACTAGCATATATACAGTACATTACATGGAGGTTAACTACTCTAAAAATAATTACTCAAAACTTTTATGTCTTCTTTCAATGTCAATAGGGTGTACCATTTTCATAGCTTTTTCGGGAGATTTACTTACCACGTTTATCTTCTATGAGCTTCTAACTATTAGCACCTATCCTCTTGTTACTTACAACGGAACAAACGCATCAATTGTTGCTGGACGTTATTATTTAGGAGCCCTCTTTTTCTCTTCCTTAGTACTTTTTTCCTGCAATAGGATTGCTATATAATGAATATCATACTCTTGATTTTGTCAAGGATGGAATAGTTATATTTGATGAATCAAGAACAATATTTACTTTCATATGCTTTATCATGTTAGTATATGGAATAGGAAAAACAGCACTCATACCAATGAATGCATTTTTGGCTACCAAGAGCAATGGTTGCTCCAACCCCTGTAAGCGCAATATTGCATGCTGTAGCTGTTGTAAAATCAGGAGTATTCATATTGATAAAGATCATAGTATATATATTTGGTATTGCTAACTTACAAAACTTTATGAATTACAATTGGATTATTGTAGGTTGGCTTCCTTATGTTGCTGGTTCTACTATAATTATCTCTTCTCTCATTGCACTTAAACAAAAAGAATTAAAAAAGTTACTAGCTTATTCGACTATTTCTCAACTTTCTTACATAATATTGTTCGTTTCAATATTTACTATAGCGGGAACAAAAGCTACAGTTTTCAATTAATATGCCATGCTTTCGCAAAAATTACTCTTTTCTTTGTTGCAGGAGCTATCATTACGAAAACTGGAGAAAAATATCTAGATAAAATACATGGTATAGGCAGAAGTATGCCAATTACTATGATAACATTTACTATAGGTGCATTATCTATGATAGGAGTACCTCCGACACCAACCTTTTGGAGTAAAATTTTAGTACTACAAAGTGTTTTTAGAGATGAAAACATGATACTCTTTATTTTCATAGCCCTTGTATTATTGATCAGCACTCTATTAAATGCACTCTACTTTTTATCCATAATATATAATAATGCTTTCTTTTCTAAAGCTTCGCAAAATTTCTCTATCAAAAGAATACCTGCTCTTCTCATCTTACCACCAGTGATTACTTCGATCTGTACCTTAATTCTTTTCTTATACGGTTATCAATTTATAATTTTTTAATGAGCTTAGATTCCTTAACTAAGCTAAACTATTAAGTCTCTATTTAGGAATTTCTACTCCTATTAGTTTAAAGCTCCTCAATTTATCTATTGTTTTTCACCTCAGTTATAGGTTAAAACTAAGCAAAATCCTCTTTAAAAGAGAAAAAAATGAATTTCAAATTCTATCTGAATTGAAATCTTTCACTCACATAAATCTTTTGAAATGTATTCTATAACTAAGGGTTTCAGCTATATGTTCTCTCATTATTTTTTCGCTATTTTCAAGATCAGCTATAGTTCTTGCAACTTTTAGTACACGTGTATAACCTCTGTTAGATAGATAATTTCCTTTTAAAGCATATTTTAAAAGCTCTAAACCTCCTTGATTTGGTTGAGCAAATTGATTAAGCATTTCACCATTTATTTCTGCATTACAACGTATATTTAAGTTTTTATAACGACCACTTTGAAGGTTTCTTGCTGATATTACTCTTCCCCTAATGCTATCACTATTTTCGCTTTCTACCGCAACTTCAGGAGAAAGTATACTTATTACATTTAACATTTCAACATATATATCTATTCTATCAAGTAGTGGACCAGATATTTTATTTATATAATTCATTCCACATGTTGGAGCTTTGTTGCATGCTCTACTTTCATCACTGAGATAACCACATCTGCATGGATTCATTGCAGCTATGAGCTGAAAGTTCGCTGGATAGGTCATATGAGAATTCACTCTTGAGATAGTTACTTGTCTATCCTCAAGTGGTTGACGTAAAGAATCAAGCACTGATCTTGAAAACTCTGGCAATTCATCAAGAAATAATACTCCATTATGGGCCATAGTAATTTCCCCTGGTTTTGATCTTTTCCCCCCACCTATCATTGCAGGCATAGAACATGAGTGATGTGGTTCGCGAAAAGGACGAGATGTTTTAAATGTACCACCTGTAATACTAGAAATAATATTGATATCAATCATCTCTAATTCACTTAAGTCAGGTAAAATACTCATCAACCTCTTGGCAAGCATAGATTTACCTGTACCTGGAGGACCAATAAGAAGCATATTATGTCCACCTGCTGCTGCAATCTCAGCTGCTCTTTTTGCAACAATCTGACCCTTTATATCCTTCATATCTAAAATAGATCGCTTTTCGTTCATTACATGAAAAGGAACCGATTGAATTAGTTGTTCACCTCTAAAATACTTTATGATATCTGTAAGTGTTTCAACAGCTATAATTGAAATATCCTTTACCCACGCAGCTTCTGAGCCATTTTCTTTTGGACAAATTATTCCTCTATGTTCTCTTGTTTTGCACAAATTGCTGCTGGTAACACTCCAGAAACTGGCATAACCCTTCCATCAAGAGCAAGCTCTCCCATAATAATATGAGAATTAACTGTTATTGTATTCATCACAGCTAGCAATCCAACAGCTATATTGCTAGCTCATAATGACTCCCCTCTTTAAGCAAATCTGCTGGTGAAAGATTCACTGTAATCCTTTTGGGAGGTAATAATAAATTAATCGAATTTAGTGCTGCTCTGATACGCTCTTTTGATTCTGCTACAGTTTTATCAGGTAGTCCAACTATGGTAAAAGCTGGTATACCATTTGCCAAATGAACCTGTACATTAACATTTGTAGCTCTTACTCCTTGAAGTGCAACAGTGTTAATATTTGACATCATAACATTGATGTTAAATATTAAGTATACTAGATATTATATTAAATAAACCCTAAGAGACTATTCTGTTGAGCTTCTGATATCTTTACCATTACTATTTTATCTTTATATTTATTATTACGATCATCAATACATACTGATTGCATATAGGGACTTTTACCAATAATCTGATCTTTATGTTTTCCCATTTTATCGCCGAATAATATAGGAATGACCTGATTAATCATGCTCTGATTAAATTGTAATTGCTGTTCGCTAATTAATTTCTGCAAACGCAATAAACGTTCTGTTTTTACTTTCTCTGGTACCTGATCTTTTCTTTCTGCACCAGGGGTTCCAGGTCTCGGACTATACTTAAAACTATAAGCTTGTACATACCTTACCTCTTTCACTAATTCAATAGTTTCTTCAAAGTCTTTTTCTGTTTCTCCAGGAAAGCCAACTATAAAGTCAGAAGAAAATTCTATTTTTGCGTCTAAACTACGAAACTTTTTTATTATCTCTATATATTCTTCTGCAGTATGTTTTCTATTCATTGCACGCAAGATTTTATTTGAGCCAGATTGTACAGGTAGATGAATAAATGGCATGAGTTTTTCTTCTTCAGCATGTGCAAGGTAAAGAGATTCATGCATATCCATTGGGTGAGAAGTGGTATAGCGAATTCTCTCAAGTGTTTCAATGCTAGCAATATAATTAATTAATTTTCCTAAATCCCAAGTATTTCCATCATATTCTCCGTGGTAGGCATTAACATTTTGACCAAGCAATGTGATTTCTTTTGCTCCATTTTCAGCTAACTTTAATGCTTCACGAAATACATCTTTTACTGGCCGTGAATACTCTGCTCCACGAGTATAAGGGACTACACAAAATGTACAAAACTTGTCGCATCCTTCTTGTATTGAAAGAAATGCGGAAGAACCTTGAGTCACTCCATAACATTCACCTGGAATTTTATCAAATTTTGACATCTCAGGAAAATCGATATTAATTACATGACCTTTATTTCTGCTTGTTTTCAATATTAGCTCTGGTAAAGTATCTATACTCTGAGGACCAACTACAATATCAACAAATGGAGCCCTTCTAAACACCTCTTCTCCCTCTGCCTGTGCTACACACCCAGCTACTACTATAGTGATATCTTTTCTTTTCTGTAATTTCCCTAGTTCTGAATAAAGTTTTTCTGCAGCTTTTTCTCTAATATGACAAGTATTAAATATCACTAAATCAGCTTCATTAGCATTGTTCACTATACTAAATCCTAATGGCTTAATAATATTTTCCATCAAAATAGAATCATATACATTCATTTGACAGCCATAAGTTTTGATATACAAGCTTTTCATATTCTACATTAGTTTAAACTTTACTATAGTATAATATGTGAAAATTTCACTCTAAGCTACAACATCATTTTATAGTTAAACTCACATAGATCACGAATATTACATGTACTACATAACGGTTTTCTTGCTTTACATACATACCTTCCATGCAGAACCATCCAGTGATGGGCATACGTTAGATACTTTTTTGGTATAATATTTAAGAGAGATTGTTCTGTTTTTAATATATTATTTTCTTGAACTAAACCAATTCTATTACTAACTCTGAATACATGAGTGTCAACTGCTACAGTTGACATGCCTAACCCAGTATTTAAAAATACGTTAGCACTTTTTCTACCAACACCTGGTAAGGATATCAAATCATGAAAGCTTTTAGGTACTCTACTGTTATATTTTTCTACCAATATTCGACTAAGCTCAATTATATTTCTTGCTTTAAAATTATATAGACCAATAGTACTAATATATTTTTTTAATTCATTTACCCCTAAATTTAACATCTTATCTGGACTATCAGCAACTTTGAACAATTCTTTCGTAACTTTATTAACACTTATATCTGTGGTTCTCGCCGATAAAACTATTGCGATCAGCAATGTAAATAGGTTAGTATAATTCAGCTCTATTTTAGGATAAGGATTTACTCGCTGAAATCTCTGAAATATCAAATCTATTTTTTCTAACATAAAAATTATACTAATAACAATCAAGATTTATACAAAACTTTTAAAATCTGGTTTACTCAAAGTTTGTTAGTTGGTATCTTAAAGGATGGTTTTCAATATAGCATAATGATGTTTAGAACTCATACAAAACTTTTATTTGCATTTTTAGTTTTACTTAGCACAGAACATTTAGAAGCCAAAGTAAAATTAAGCAAAAAGTATACTCCTACAGGCAACCCTGGTGGAATACAATTTAATGAAGACGAAAACTTTGCTGAATCTTATGAAATATATGAAAAGCGTAGAAAAATTTTAGAAAAAAAGAAGAATTATATTAATAAAAATAAAAAACTGTCAGAAAAAAAAATTAAAGGACAAAAACTCTCATATCCTATTAGGGAACAGAAGCCTCCTATTGGAGATGAGAACAGTACAATGGTAAATCAACATGGAATTGATCTTGCAAGGTTAAAAGGTGCCATTTTTATAGATCAACAACAAGTTCATCAAAAAAAAAATAAAGAACAAAAAAAAATAGCATCTTCAGAGAAAAAAAATCATCCTATTAAAGTGCCAATAAAAGATGCATCTTTAGAAAAAAAGGTATGCTCACATGACTCGGTACTTAATTGTGATGATAGTGATTCATCAAATTCATTTGAAAGCGTAACAGATGCAAATTCATGATATTGCTCAAAAAAAAAGATACAGAACTCATGTTGTAGAAGTCGGAAAAGTCAAAATAGGAGATCAAAATCCTATAGTAGTACAATCTATGGCACTAGGGATACCCCTTAGTTTTGATAACATATATAAAAATTCCAAACAATACGCAAAGGAAATATTAGAGTTAACATACGCAGGTTCAGAATTAGTACGAATTGCCTTAAATTCAGAAGAGGTAGCAAAGGCAATACCCTATATAGTAGAAGAAATAGAAAAGGAAGGACTAGATGGTAAGATATTGATTGGTTGTGGTCAATATGAATTAGATAAACTAATTCAAAGTTACCCTGATAATATCAGGATGTTAGGTAAGATAAGAATCAATCCTGGTAATGTAGGATTTGGAAATAAACGTGATAAAAAATTTGAAAGAATAATAGAATATGCAGTTAAACATGACATGCCTATTAGAATAGGAGTCAATTGGGGTAGCCTTGATAAGCAGATATTACAAGAACTAATGGATGAAAAAGATTCTCAACCTTCCAGGAGTATATTACGTACAGCTCTTGTGAAATCTGCCTTGAGTAGTGCAAAAAAGGCTGAAGAAATTGGTCTATCCGCTAATAAAATTATTGTCTCATGCAAGGTTAGTAATGTACAAGATTTGATCTCAGTCTATACAACACTTGCAGAATCATCAAATTATGCTTTGCATTTAGGTTTAACTGAAGCTGGAATGGGTAACAAAGGAATCATTAATACTACAGCAGGTTTATCTTATCTATTACAGAATGGTATTGGTAACACTATTAGAGCTTCGTTAACTCAGCGCCTAGATGAGTCACGTGTCAATGAAGTTGAAGTTTGTAAAGATATTCTACAATCTATCGGGTTACGTTATTTTACTCCACAGATTAGTTCATGTCCTGGGTGTGGAAGAACTAGCAGTAATCGCTTTCGTACATTAACTGAAGAAGTCAATGATTACATTACACATTCCATGCCAATATGGAGAGAAAAAAATCCAGGAGTAGAGCATATGAATATTGCTGTAATGGGATGCATAGTAAATGGTCCTGGAGAAAGTAAACATGCAAACCTAGGAATTAGTTTACCGGGATACGGAGAAAAACATACTTCTGCTGTCTATAAAGATGGTAAATATCTTTGTACTTTACAAGGTAACAATGTTCTTGAAGAATTTAAAAAAATAATTAACGATTATGTGATTGAGAATTATTCATCTACTAACTAGTAGATTTTTTATTTTTTTTTTACTTTATCAAAAAATCCTTCTATTTCTTCCGTACTCTCATCAAGTTCCCTTAATAATTCAAGTTGTTTTGTTGTTAAATTCTTAGGATTTAGAGTTTGAACTATTACTTGTACATATAGATCACCACGAGTACTTGAATTTACATAAGGCATACCCTTCTCTCTACAACGTAACTTGGTACCAGTTTGTGTTCCTTCTGGAACTTTCAATTTTATTCTTGATCCATCAATTGACTGCACTTCAATTTCACCTCCAAGTGCTGCTAAAGTCATTCTTATAGGGACCTTACAATGTAAATCTGCTTTTTCCCGAGAAAAAACTTTGTGTGGTGCTATTTGTATATATACATATAAATCTCCATTTTTCCCTCCTCTTATGCCACTTTCCCCTTTGCCACTAACTTTTACTTTGGTACCATCTTCAACACCTTTTGGAATAGAGGTCAATATGTTAACTTCATCTCTTTTACGCCCACTACCGCCACATTTTTTACATTTATTTTTGACTATTTCCCCTTCACCATAACATGTATTACATGTTCTCTCTACTGTAAAAAATCCTTGTTGACTTCTTACCCTACCACTACCTTGACATGTATGGCACTGTACAGGTTGAATTGCCCCTTCACTTCCACTACCTTGACATTCATTACATTTTACATTTGTCACATAGTGTATAGGTGCTTTTATTCCATTAAAAGCTTCCTCTAGAGTAATCCTGAGGTCATAACGTAAATCTGCTCCTGGTGTTGCTGAACTTCTTTTTGTTCTTGACCTATTAGAAAAACCACCTCCAAAGAAATCGTTGAATATATCGCTAAAATCACCTGTTGTCTGACTAAAGTCAAAGCCACCATTAGCACCTCCATGACCATAATTATCATATCCTGCTCTTTTATTTGAATCAGATAAAACATCATATGCATCTGTAATTTCTTTAAATTTTTCTTCTGCATCTTTATCACCAGGATTTCTATCAGGATGATATTTTAGTGCTAGTTTTTTATATGCCTTTTTTATTTCGTCAATATTGGCACTTCTTTCTACTCCTAATAATTCGTAGTAATCCTTTGTCATATACGATCAATTAACATCTTCTTAAAGATAAGTATTTTATCTGCTAATTTCAAGTATTTCAGCCTAATCAAAAGATTACTTCATATAACAACCTCTTAAATCAACTATGTTTTTTAAAATTTTTTGCATTTTACAACTTTTATTTATAAT
>JAHRAF010000022.1 GCA_019061405.1 Wolbachia endosymbiont of Fragariocoptes setiger | reverse complement strand
TGGATCAAGAAACTTAGAAATAGCCATGAAATTGTACTTGTAGTAACTTCAATAAGTATATTTCATTCAACATTAAGATTCAATTGAAATACTCATAATATTTTATTCGATTATATTAATAAATATAAATATGCAAAAAGTACTTGCTTAGCTAGAAAAGTATGGCTTAGCATCCATCACTACGAGAAATAGTAGTAAACAACTAAAAATGTTTTGTCGTTAGTTAAGGAGTATTTTTATGAATGAAAACAATAGAAAAAAAGATTTAGTTGAAAAAATATTATCAAATAGAGGTAGGTCTTTATCTGATTTAGAGCTATTAGAAATCATGTTACATTCTGCCTATAATGAAATAGAAAGTAAAGAAGTGACGGAGAGAATAATCGATCTCCTATTTCACGAAGCTTTTTAAGCCGATCAAGAATTTGTGGTTCAACTTCCTTTTTTACCTTATTGCAAACTTCAGTAGTTTTTTCGTCAAATTGAAAATCAAATTCAGCACCATCCATTAGTGCCAACTTTTTAATTATGTCTTTGTTGGGAGCATTTATTTTGATACCTAAATTCAATGCTTGCTTCACAACTTTACTTAAATCATCTATATTTTTAGCGAAAACAGCTTGTTCAAGAAACTTATTTAGCTGAATGTTTTCCTCTTCATCAATTGTGATTAAAGGAGATCGAAAAGTTTTATAGCAGCTTCCAAGTATAAATTGTTCGCTGTTATAGCGATAAAAACTATTGACGCTATACATTCATAGATTTAATACATACTGCTAGAACTAACATAACGTGTGTATTTGTGTTAAGAAAATACTAATGAACTTACAAACTGTATGTTAAGGTATAATCTCAAAGATAATAAAATTAGAATATAAATGCCAATCATACTGTTAAATACAAAAACTATAAATCGCATAGCAGCTGGAGAAGTAATAGAGAGACCTGCGAGCGTAGTTAAAGAACTAGTTGAGAATTCGATTGATGCTCAGAGTACAAAGATAGAAATAAAAATAGAAGCTGGTGGACGTAACTTTATTTCTGTTGCTGATGATGGAGTTGGTATTGAAAAAGAAGAAATAGAACTTGCGTTTCTACGTCATGCAACTTCTAAACTCAATAACGATGATAATCTGGTCGAAATTAAACACTTAGGGTTTAGAGGAGAAGCCCTTCCATCTATTGCAGCAGTAAGCAGAATCAGGCTTTCATCTAAGGCAAATGGAGCTGAGGAAGCATGGTCAATAAATTATGAGGGTGGAGAAAAAACTGAAGAACTTTTCCCTTGTTCCCTGGTATGTGGTACTCAATTTGAAGTACGCGATCTATTCTTTGCCACTCCAAATAGACTAAAATTTCTTAAGACAGAAAGAGCTGAAACACAGCATATAGTCGACATTATAAATAATTTAGCAATGATTAACTATCATGTAAGCTTTACTCTCACATCTGGAAATAAAAAGCTTTTAGAATATACTCAGCAGCCTTCTTTATTAAATAGATTACATGAAATAGAAAAAGAATTTAAGGAAAATTCACTTGAAGTATACGAGCAGGACGAAAGCATAAAACTTACAGGTCACATATGCAAAGCTACTGTAAATCGCGGTAGATCTGATATGATCTATACATTTGTTAACAAGAGGCCAATAAAAGATAGTTTACTTATTGGTGCAGTGAAATATGCATACCATGACTTAATACCAAGTGGTAGGTATCCTTTAGCGGTACTACATCTCGAAATACCTTATGATCAGGTAGATGTGAATGTACATCCCAACAAAACAGAAGTGAGATTTCAGAATAAAAGGTTAATATATGAGTTAGTAAGAAGGGGCCTAATAAAAGCGTTGTCAGCAAGAATAACGGTTAAGCAAGATTTAGACCCTTTTACTGCAGGCTCATCTCCTGAAAAGAAGGAAACTCATGAATTCATAAATGTAAACAATAAAAGAGAATACTATGATAGAAGACCGAGCGCATACGAGAATTCAGTTATAAGAGAGTTTACTGCCCCAACGCAAGAAATTGATAAACTTGTAAAAGAAGCATTCACTAAAGACGATAAAATATCACATACTGAAGAATTCTTTTTAAATAAAACTTCAGAAAAGGAAAGACAAACAGAATTAATTGAAAATAACCCTCTAGGACAAGTACGTTGCCAGGTTTACAATACTTATATTATTGCACAAGCAAAAGACAAAATTATTGTAGTCGATCAACATGCTGCACATGAAAGACTTGTCTACGAAAATCTAAAACAAAAGTCAAATATAAAAATGCAATTACTACTGATGCCTGTGATGGTAGAAGTTAAAAATCAAGAAGGAATGGAACTACTTGAAAAGTATGTGAATAAGCTTATTGAAATAGGTTTCAACCTTGAAATTAATTCAGAAAATCAGGTAATAGTAAAGGCAATACCTGCTATTTTAGGTAATATAAATGCAAAGGAAATGTTACTGAATATAATTGACATGCTATTGGAAATAGAAGACACGCTACCAATGGAAGATGGAATAAATAAAATCTTAGCTACAGTTGCATGTCATTGGTCAATTAGAGCTGGCAGAGAAATGAGATTAGATGAAATGAATGCTCTACTCAGACAAATGGAAAAAACTCCTTATTCTGGCCAGTGCAATCACGGTAGGCCTACTTATGTAGAGCTGAAATTGAGTGATATTGAAAAGTGGTTTGAAAGAAGATAGTCTCTCTTCTATCAATTTTATTGGTAAAGTCTTCCTATGTATTATTTATACTAAACAATACTTAATCTGACATTTCGAATCAATAAGTTATAAATAATAATAAAAAAGGAGTATTAGATATGAGAGACAAAAATACTAAAACCAAAATTAGGTTTAGCAAAACAGCTGGGAAGTATATCTCACGCATACAAGGTACTCGAGGGATACATTTTAAGGAATTATATGAAAATGGATGAGAGGAAGCACTACATGAAATAAGTAGGAAAAAACCACTTTTGGCAAACAGGGTTTCGGAAGATATAGAAAGAGCAGTAGTTAATATTGCAGCAGAATTTCCTGCATATGAACAACAAAGAGCAGCAAATGAACTGAAAAGGAGAGGAATTATTATCTATGCAAGTGGAGTAAGATCAGTATGGGAAAGAAAGGCATTAGCAAGTAAAAGTAGCTCAAGATGGCATTTATCTTAACAGAAGAGCAAATAATAGCTCTAGAGAGTTGTATATACCCCACTGCATAAATTGTGTGTAATGGTTATAGTCACTCGTATAGTAATAAGGCGATGTATAGAGCAAGATACTACTGTTTGACCAGCTGGTACAATTATACTTCCAGATGCAGAAAATCCACTGTTTGAACTTCCAAGGTTTTTTCCAACTGAGTGATTCTTTACTAGGCGTACCAACAAATTGAGAGTTCCAATATGATGAACCAACAAAGTTTATTGTTCTGGTTATATCTCCTTTAGTAGTGTTTTTTACAAATATTGCTCCTAGTAATGCATAAGGATACGTATATTCATATGAAGAAATTGTATGACGTAAATATAACTCTCGGTAAATAAATGTACCTTTCTTACCTTGCAGAAAATTTATGCTTGGTGGCCTATAAAATGACACATAACTTGTATCATAATTATGGCTACCCACAAGTAAGCTAAACATGTTATCAGTATATGATGTATCGAGATACCATTTATACCCAACTCACTTGTAAAATGCCCACTTCCCCACGTATAGTCATTCTGTCTACTTAAAATTCCAAATAAAAAAGGGAGTGATCCTGGTTCTATCATATTACGATTTCTTACTTCTTGCATTACTGATGAACCATCTGGAACATCTACTTTACTTCTTATGCTCTCCAGATCTCCAGCAGTATCAATTGCAGCAATATTGGCATCTTTTCTCGTATCAAGAAGTGACAGGCTTTTTAATTCTTGGTCGTTTATTTTCTTGAGGGACTCTTTTTCTGAGTCTGAAATGGCTTTCAAAGCACTGGTTTTACTGGTATTCAAGCTTTTCAAATGATTTGTAGTGTTATCAAGAAGTTCTTTAAGTTTTTTATCAGTCATCTGCACAATATCAAACACTGTACTTTGCCCAGCAATTGATTTAAGTGCCTTTGCTAAATAAGCTATTTTGTCTGGAGATGCATCCTGAGATAAATCTTTTTGAACAGCAATATTTTCTGGATGAGGGAGCGTATATCCTCTGCTTGTTCTATCTTCTGGTATTTTCAGGTGTACTAAACAAGATTTAATCTGACATTTTAAAAAAATAAGTTATAAATAACAT
>JAHRAF010000021.1 GCA_019061405.1 Wolbachia endosymbiont of Fragariocoptes setiger | reverse complement strand
TGCGTTGATTTTGATTCCAAATTCTAGTGCTTTATCGACAATCTTATTCAATCTTATTGAAATCAAACAGATCCTTAGCTATTGCCTTTAATTTGTCTTTAGGTATTGAACTCATACATCCCTCCATGTTTTATCCCAGTTTATAGCATCAATTATAAATGAATTATTAACTTAGCATGTTTTATACGAGCAGTCTAGTCTCTTTAAGATTGTTTATACAAAATAGGTAACACTGATGTATTTACTATTATTATTAACAAATAAAATATCCAGAAATGATTTGACTTACTGAAAAATCGATGGCTACATGACCACCACTGCTGAAAAAGCAGAGTAAATAATTGAAATGGTTTAGTCGTTAGTTAATGAGGAATTTATGAAAAATAATAGAAAAGAAGAACTAGAAACAAGAGTGCTATCAAGTAAAGGCAAGTCACTGTTTGATCGTGAATTAATGGAATTAATTTTATATCGAAATGTAGAAAGTGAAGCAGTTTCAGAAAGATTAATAGAGCTCTTTAAAAGTATTGGTAAGGTAATAAGTAGCGACTTTCATGAGCTTAAAAGTGTCACTGGAATGAATGACTCAGCAGTTGCAACTATATTTTGCATAAGAGAGGTAATTGAAAAAATGCTGAAGGAAGATTTGAAAGAATTGCCAGTAATTGAAAATCAGAAAAAATTGATAGAATACTTAAAAATAACAATAGCTCAATCAAACAAAGAGAGTTTTCACGTCATTTATTTAAACAAAAAATCTCGTATAATTGATGAGCATATTCAAGAAGGAACATTAAATAAAGCACCTCTATATCCAAGAGAAGTAATGAAAAGAGGCCTGCTAGTAGGTGCAAATGCAATGGTTATAGCTCATAATCCTCCTGGAGGAAGTGCAAAACCTTCACGACACGATAAAAGTTTAACTCAAACCCTTTCATTAGCTTGCAGTAGCATGGAAATAGAACTGATTGACCATATAATTGTTACAGAAAAAAATTACTTTAGCTTTGCTGAAAATAGGTTATTGTAACTGCGTAAATTACGTATTTATCATGGCTCTACAAGTGAAGAAAAAATGTAAAAACTTGGGGATAACAAGGGAAAACAAGAACTTTTCATAAATGACTCTGCATCTCCTGAAAAGAATGATGATAATGTAAAAAATAAAAGAGAAATACTATGAGAAAAGACCCAGCTCTTTTGAAAACCAGCTAATGAGACAGTTTGCTGCTCCTATAAAGGATGATCGTACAACAGAAGATTCTTCTAAAAACAGGAGGAATTGGAGCAAAAGCAGAAAGAGTTGATTGAAAATCATCCATTAGGTCAAGCGCGTTGTCATATTTACAATACTTGCACAAACAAAGGATTATAGTGGATCAGCATGCAGCACATGAAAGGTTAATATACTAGAATTTAAAGAAAAAATCGGAGATAAAAAGGCAAAAATTGCTAATACCTGAAGAGGTAAACATCAATAATCAAGAAAGTATGGAAATGATTGAAAATTATAAAGATAAGCTTGCTGAAATGGGGTTTGATATAGAAATAGCTTCAAACTCTACAGTTTCTGTTATAAGCATTCCTGCGATTTTAAGAAATATAAACATAAAAGAGATGATAATAGATGTATCAGAGAGATTGGTGGAAATGGAAGATACTTTACCTATAGAAGATAAAATTAATAAAATCTTGGCAACTATAGCCTGTTATGAGAGCTAGAAGAGAAAGAGGAAATGAATGAGTTGCTGAGACAAATAGAACAAACACCATATTCCGGACAGTGCAACCATGGAAGACCTACTTACATAGAGCTGAAGTTGAGTGATATTGAAAAAAAAGAAAATAGTCTCTCTTCTATCAATTTTATTGGTAAAGTCCTCCTATGTATTATTTCTCTAAGCATGTTTTGCAGAACTTATCTATTATCATTTGATTGCCCTCTATCACTGTAAATGCTTCATTCTGAAGATACTTAATATTTTGCAACGTAACATTATCCATCTCTGAAGAAGATATTTTGAGGTGTGACTGTATTCTTATATATTTATCACTCATTACTTGATCCAATTGATAATTTACAGCATCTAAACTTGAGTCAAAAATTACATTTAGCAATGGTTTTATCCAGCCAATCTTGCCAAACCTTCTTGAACTAGAATATTTGATAGTTCTGTGAGTTCTACCAGTGCCAATTGATAAAAGTATAATATCATCATTGGGAAATAATCTTTTACCGCTAGCATACCCACAGGCAGCAGGGTTATTAGCAAAAACACCTCCATCCACTAAAACTCTTTCGTCTTGATTAACTTTCAGGTATTTAGGTTGAAAATATGTTGGTGCTGCAGTTGTTACTCTTAATGCATCTTTTAGACTAATGAAACTTCTATCTTCCTTCCAACTCTTGAAGAAAAATGGGCAGTTGTTGTGAATATCGTAGCTTGTGAGTAATAGATTAACTGAGACATCTTCAAGAGTTGTATCACCAAAATACTTGTGTAGTACATATTCAATGTTTTTATGTGAATATTGAGCTCCATTAAGCCAAGAAAACACAGATCTGCGCAAAAATGAGGATTTAAAAATATAAGGGTCCGTATTCTTGATAAAGATTTACCAAATCATTTGCTGAATACTTAGGTTTCCCTAGATTATCTTTTTTACATAATCCTGCTACAACAATACCACCAGTCGAAGTTCCAGCCATGAGATCAAAAAGTTGGGAAATAGGTTTTCTTGTCCTTTTCTCTATTTCTGCTAGGATGATTGCAGGAATGATTCCCCTTATTCCACCTCCGTCTACTGAGAGAATATGTTTTACTATTTGTAAATATGCTAAATACTTATTGATTTTGTTAATGTGCTTGTCTGGGTGCTCTAGTCTTCTACATTCACCTTGCACAAAAATTAATGTTTGTTTCACGCCTCAAGAAAACTGCGCTGAACAAATAATTGATGCAATTAATCAATCTAAAAAATCTATATTAGTGCAAGCATTTAAGTTTACTTACATACCAATTAATTGCAACTTCCTTAATTCAGGCTAAGGACAGAGTCCGCTTAAAGACCAGCAAGCACAGCAAATGGCAGTAAGAAATGGCTTTAAGAGTAGATCTGAAGTAGTTTCAGAACTAGGGTATGATGCTGAAGAAATTGACCAAGAAATTGCCGAAGATCAGAAACGTGCTGATTTTTTTAACCTTTCTTTCGACTCTGACGTTAGGGAAAACAATGCTACTAAATAAGCCATTAATGCTTGAACAAAGAAGCTTTGAACTTTTGTCATTACATAGTAATAAGCAACCTGTTTTCAAGAATTTCAAGCATTCTAGCAAAAATAATATAGAAAAAACTGGCAATTATACCAATTCATGGAATTTTGACGAAAAAACCAGGAGCTTTTGACGATTTTCTGGGCATGACTTCATATGGAAAGATTTATGAGCAAATAGCAGAAGCCTTGAAGAATAAGGAAGTTGAGACAATTTTACTTGATGTAGATAGCCCTGGAGGAGAAGTAAACGGTTTATTCGATCTAGCTGATTTTATTTATGAATCAAGAGCAAAAAAGAGAATTGTGGCAATAGCAAATGATGATGCGTACTCTGCTGCGTATGCTATTGCTTCAAGCGCTGAAAAGGTTTTTGTGAGCAGAACTTCAGGAGTAGGAAGCCACATAGGTGTCATTGCAAGTCACATAGACCAGAGCGCTTTTGATGAGAAACAAGGCATAAAGTACACCACAGTCTTTGCTGGAAGTCGAAAAAATGATTTAAATCCACATGAGCCAATCACATCTGAGAGTCTAAAAAGTCTGCAAAAAGAAGTAAATCGCTTATATGAAATGCTGATTGAACTTATAGCCCGCAATCGAAATCTCTCTACACAAACAATAAAAAATACTGAAGCAGGGCTTTATTTTGGCAGAAATGCGGTAGAAATAGGCCTTGCTGATGAACTTACAACGTTTTCTGAATTTATTAACAACTATAGGAGTACTAGTATGACTGACTCTCACTATAAAGGACACCCAGATGATTTAATAAAAGAAGCTAAACATCTTGGCTACGAAGACTGTCGCAAAGAAGTTTTAGAGGTAATACGTTTATGTAATTTATCACGTATGCCAGAGAAAATAACAGAATTTATTGAGCAGAATGTAAGTAGCAAACAAGCACAGGAAATTTTAATGTCAATCTTAGCAGAGCGAACAACAAAGGCTGAAATTTTCAGTACATTACCACAGGATTCGTCAGAGAATTTAATGATGAAAGCTGCTAAGGCACGACAAAATACGTAAACCTCAACCATAGCTAAAGCTATTCCGCGAGCTATAGCAACAACAAATTCAACACAAAACTTCTATAAAAATTTTCTGGAGAAAAATATGTCTTGTCTAACTGAACAAAATAACCTTGGCGATCTTCTGAAATATGAAGCGTCAAACCTTTACTCAAGAGATCAAATAACTGTAG
>JAHRAF010000020.1 GCA_019061405.1 Wolbachia endosymbiont of Fragariocoptes setiger | reverse complement strand
CTATTTGTGTAGATTTCGAAGAAAAACTAAAGGCTACTCAAAGTCTAAAACAATGGATGGAGCTCGATAAGTTTCACTGGAATGAAAAAGATCTTGCTGCCTATGAAGAGAGAGTTATGAATGTTTATAAAGATGATAATATTCTTGCTCATAAACTCGATATCGCTACTCAAAAAGGTAGACAAGAGGGCAGAGAGGAGGGTATTAAAATCGGTGAAGAGAAAGGTAGAAAAGCAGAGAAAGCTGAGGTAGCAAAACATTTACTTAAAGCTGGTATTCCAATTAGTATTATCTCAGAATCAATAGGTCTCACTACATCTGAGATAAAAAAACTAAGATAAAACGGATATTAAAAAAATTTCTACTCTCTTAACCATTATTTTTCTTAGGAATTCTTTTTCTCAGTGAGCTTCAAGGCCAAACCTTCCTATAACTTGAAAATATAACAAACATGGCAGAAGAAATAATCTTATTTGATTTAGAAATTTCAATGTAAAAAAAGGTACCAGAGCTTAAGCCCTGGCACATTAGTGGGGTTTTTATGCTATCAACCTTCTCTGACTTATAGATTGTATATCAACTTGATTAACTAATGATGAAGGTTGATCTTTTCTTAAAGCGTCCATTCTCATTATTTTAGAATCTTGAGGAGTAAGCATATTCTTAATCTCTATATTTACAAGCTTTACAAAGTTTTTATTACCTTCGGGACAAATATACTTTGCAGCAGAGTATGAGTATTGGACCTATTACAGCTGGAGTAAGCTCGATTATAGGAGGTTTATCTGCTACAACAATGAGTGTGATAGCTAGTGTAAGCAGTTTCTTAGCCACAGCATCGATTGTTACTGCAATAGCAGATATTCTTATAGTAATTGGAGTCAATTTATATCAAGCAGTAGAATATGCTAAAGAAATAGGAAGGCATATACCAACTTCTTTAGAAGAAGATATATTAATAGTTATAGATCAATCATTCATTGGATGGATTATACCTGGAGATAAAGGTAAAGAACTTGAAGTTGTGATTAAAGCAAAGGAGTATTTAAACTATATAAAAGAAACGGGATCTAAGCTACTATATGATAGTCCATTAATAGCAGTAGTAAGATATGCTCCTAATACCAGAGAAATATCTAGTTCTGTTGTACATAATAAGTTTACAAGTTGTGGAGGAGGAGTTCCTGTAGGAGTAGTTCCTCCATGTCATGATATATGCGAAACTATGAAGGGTGATAGTAACACAGTTTTTGATATTTCTAACATAAAAGGTGATTTATCTTTAGTAAATATATCACACTTTCTATCACTTACCCCAGAAATACTCAATAATACAAAAGTTTACCTTGATAGAGATGGCAGACACATTCCTCATATTACTGAAAGTGAATATATAGAAGGTTTAAGGATAGTTGATGCACCAAAAGTTTTTGAGCATCATCAAAAAACATGTAAGCACAATCAAGAATGTAAAATCGGAGAGATAAAAGAAGTTTGCGAAGAATCTTTTTCTTTTTTAGGTAGTCCTTTTATTTTAACTAATATTACAAGAAAGGAAGGTAAAATACTTTATTCCTCAGTTCCCATTGAATTTAAAAGCATCTGAAAATTATCCAGCAATTATCAACGTGCCTATTGGTCAAGTATATCAAGAAGGTCCAAAAAACTATGAAACAACTTTTATTGTTAGTAATGATTCATCAGGAGAACTTAAGGGAGGAGAAAAAAAACAAAACACCATCATAATAGATACAGACTATAAAAATGAGACAATAGTAGATTTAAATCATAAAAGTTTAAGATTTGGTTCTAATGAAATAGAGATAGAAAATACTTATAACCTGGTTGCCAATACTACGGGTAATATACATGCATTTACAGATTGTAAAACAAGACATATTAGTGTTAATAGTACTGCAGATAGCTATATAAGTCCATGTAATACTGGTAATTGTTTCAGTCAAGATTATGTGAAATCAGAGAGGTAAATAGGAATAACAACCATATTAGAGGATTGAAGAAGATAATCTTTACAGTTAATGAGCAAAGTGATGGAGCTAAAATTTACAATGGTGAAAACATTAGGAGTAAAAAAAATGTAGATATCATTTCTATAACATCAAATAATGTTAAGATAAAAGTCAGTAAAAAAATTGACCGATTTTACACATTATCTCTCTTAAATATAAATGAGAAAATTGTAGCAAACATTAAAGTAGAGGACTTTGAAAAACTGCTAATAGAAAAAGATGGAAAGCGCTATGCATTTAACTCAGATACACAAGAGTTAGAACAGGTATTTATGACATTGGAAAATAATATAGAACATCCTATTTCCAATTTTAAGAGATATACTCCTAGTGAACAAGGTTTACAGATTTATCGAAATGGAGAATCTAATATAGGTTTAATAGATTTGAGAAATAAACATTCATCAGATTTCACAATGAAAGTCACAAACGATACTATGATAGTATCATATAAAGGCACTCCTTATATAAGGCATGAGGAGTGGAACACTGGTGAATCTACAAGGAGAGTAATATATCTTTTTCAAGATAAACAGTTGTTAGACTCAAACTGTATAGTCTATAACATCTGTAATACAAATGAAACTATACACCTCTTAAATAAGAGAGAAGGTGTATATAATAGAAGATTAGAAGTTAATCATAAATGTACGTTATCTGAAGGTCAAATGCATAGAGGAGATCTGATAAAGAAAATATCACAATATACCAATCAATTAAAAGATAATAATTATTCATATGAAGAGTTACTAAATCTTGCCTATGAGGTTAAGTACATGGTAGGTAATGATGCTAACTATTCAGAAATCAAACATAGTCTTGATGATTTAAAAAAAATTTACCAGATTTTGTCAGAAATATAGTATTTTCATATGTATGTATTAAAAATACTGATCACTCTGAATACTTATATGCTGCAAGCGATCATTTTACTGACAGTGCAAGAGAGAGGAGAAGTATCTTTACCTGGATTCCTGGAAATGCAAAAGATAGCAAATTCCAGTTTAAGATTGAACGCATAGATTACAAGAGATTTACCATAAAAAATATTGAGTATGGTGAATATATATATTCTCCTGAAGATCACTTTAATTATGATAAAGAAAGAAAACCTGTATATGGTTGGATTCCAAAAGATGTAATGATGAATGAAAAGTTTGAGTGGAGTATTGAATTTGAAGGTAATCAAATATTGTTGAAAAACGTTCGTTTCAATCAGTACATCTATGCCGCAAACAACTATTTTAACTATGATAATGATAGAAGAAGAGTGTTTACCTGGAAACCAGGAGAGAAAGTAACACAAGGTTATTGGACAGTTGAAAATTGTGATACCTTGTCAAAAGTAGAAAGAGGTTCTAAAAGAAGTATGAGAAAAAAGGTTAATCACATACCTATGGAAGAGTTACAGGAAAACTTTAGAAATATAAAGTATTCACAAGTATGCATTAAAAATGTTAAATTTCAAGAGCGTCTATATTATGATTACGATATCAGAGAAATATCTAGTCGAGTGCAAAAGGATAGTCAATCTTTATGGAAGCTTGAACATAGTAGAGATTCTTTATTTTATATAAGACATGTTAAATCTAATAAATATCTATGTAGTGGTTATGGTCAATATCATCAATATGGAAGAGAAATAACTACCTTAGATGGTGCATACAAAGATAGCAAGTGTGAATGGGGACTAGATACTCAGAATAGAATAGTTAACTTTGATTCTCAAGAAGCATTATTTGCTGCTCCAAGTTATTTTAATTATGAAAAAGGTAAAAGAAGGATACTAACCTTAGTTTATAAAAATGATATTGCAGAATATAATAATAGCTCTTACATTTGTGAACAAAGTATACAGGGTTCTACCAATGATACTAGAGATTATGTATGTAGTATAGAACCACTAGTTATTGATAGAAGTAATGCTTGGATGATAGAGAACTGTAATTCTAAATCAAAGAAAATAAATCACTATGATGAAAATATTATTAACAAAAATACTCCTAAAAGGATGTTAAGAGATGAAAAGAGAATTAAGTGCACTGCTTCAAACCTTGATGTAAGTGATAATTTGATCAAATCAGAAAGGTCAAAATATTCATGGTTTAGTAACTTAACTATTGGAATCAAGAACATAGTAAACAGGTTGAATTTTTCGAAAACTAAAGAATCTTTATCAGATTATGAAAATAGTAGCAATATAATCAAAAAATGGAACTCAGAAAATATTAACAATAGTCATTTACACGAGAAGGAAGGATTTGATTTAAATGGCAATTTAATGTTAGCACATGTAATGATAAATAAATTTCCTTTAAATAAGCTCTTTTTAAGAAGAAAGGAATCAGTACAAAAGACCCCTAACTTAGAAGATAGAAAACAAAATGATAAGAGTATGCTTCAAGAACAAACAATAGTTGATATTAGCAGAACACAGAATCGTTCAATTAAACCTTCAACTCTTATTGGTAATGTTACTATTGATACTGCTGTAGATAAAAGAAGGGTTATATGACATTTTATAAAAAGAGAAATCTGAAATGTTGAACAGATAAAGTTTTCGTGCTAAGTTTAGTAAACAATTAGTAAAAATAGTCAACTAAATAAAACTTTGAACTCTCTTGACGTAATGATAGGTAAGAAGATAAGGCTATGGAGGCGAACTCGTGGCCTTACAACAACACAGTTGGGAGGGAAAAACTAGGCATCTCTTTTAGCCAAATCATGAAATATGAAAATGCCTCAAATCGCATTTTAGCTAGTAGACTTTATGAACTAGCAGAAGTCTTATCTGTGGATATAAAGTGTACTAGACAGAACTTAATCTAACAGAGAAGAATTAACTGACAGAAGAA
>JAHRAF010000019.1 GCA_019061405.1 Wolbachia endosymbiont of Fragariocoptes setiger | reverse complement strand
TAACCTGAACTAAATTAGAATTTTGCATATCATGATGGACCAAAACATTCAATTCGCCCAAACTAGTCTGATTTGACTAAAACGCTCAATGAAAAAGGATATCGAACAAAAGAAGGAGAAGAGTTTAAAAAAGCAACAGTAAGAGGAATATTAACTAATCCAACTTATATAGGTTTTATAAGCCACAAAGGCACATTATACAGAGGAGAACATAAAGCAATAATTGATCAGGCATTATGTGGAATAGAGTAAAAGAAAACATTCGAACTAGAGAACACATAGAAACTAAAAGAGAGCCAACTTTACTCAAAGGACTTATTCGGTGCCATGCATGCAATACTTCAATGCAGCCTACTCATTCGAAGAAGAAAAATAGAGAATATAGATATTACGTATGCGGAAAACCTTTAAAAGGAAGAGACTGTCAGGGAAAAGATCCTACCATTGCAGCTGGAGAAATAGAACAAGGAAGAAATACCTTTGATAATTAGCAATAGTGAGTTAGTGAAAAAAGCATTTAGAAAAATTGATAAGGTAATTATCGAAACACTAAAAGGAATAACAGAAATGTGGAAAAATATATTTCCAGAAGAGCAGAAGAATATAATTCAATTACTCATAAAGACTATTTGGTTTCAAGAAAATGGGTTTAAAATAGAGATAAGTAGGAAAGGACTAAAAAGTTTAGTAGAGAAATACAAAACGAATAATGAAAAAATAGAAGCCAAAGGAGAAGATATTGAGATTTTTATCGAATATGAGCTAAAGAAATACAGAGAAAAAAGCATGGTTTTATTTGCTGAAGGGGAAGTGAAAGAAAGAAAAAATGATTTACTTTTGAAATCACTAGTTAGAGCAAGGTTGTGGCAAAGTCAAATGGATAATGGAGAATACGCAAACATAAAAGAAATATGCTCTGTAAATAAAATAGCTTGTCCAAAGTATGTTAGTTCAATTTTGCAGCTCAATTTTCTTGCACCAAAAATAAAAGAAGCAATATTGGAGGGAAATCAACCACCACATATTAGACTAAATAATTTTCTGAGTACCAAAATGAGCATGTTATGGGACGAACAGTTGAGTGCTTTTTAGTTGATTTTACAAATACAAAAAGTATATTTATATAAAAATGGCATTCTTTCTTATGATTAAAACTCTCTACAGTAAATTCAAAAGACAAATGCAGGGACTCTTGATTTTAATAATTGCGCTACTTTCTCTTTTTATGATAGCCACAATAAAAGATGATTATAATGGCTTTCTTACACTTTAGATAAGATTCACAGTACGAATAAGAGCTTGAGAAAGCTAGTTTTGTCTCAGGGCTCATTTTCCTTCAGTCATTCTTCGCAATACTAGATAAATTAACAGAGAGACAATCCTAATCTGTCCTTATTCTTGCTTCAAGCATACAACTATCATCATTTTGATTTCACGGGTAAATTTATAAACAGAGAAAGCATTTCTTGGACCTGGAAAGTAGTTGTCATCTATACTCATAGAAAATCCCCTCCTTGCTTTATTTCACAGCAGCTTAGTTAAAAGCTTTTTTTCACATAAATTGAATTGTTAAAAGCTAAAGAAATAATAGCCCTTTTATTAAAATTTTATGCTGATTAAATATTTTATAAAAAATATCGCTCTCTAGCGTTAAGTAAAATTCTTTTGTTTACTTTACCCTATATTGAAGAGAAACAGAGAGTGTTGTTAGTAGATTATGTAAAAATATGGAGTTTTTATAGCTAAGAATTTTAGGTAAAACACTGTGTTTGTTAGGCTAATCTTTGGTCGAATTTTTTGTTCTAGATTTTAGCCAAAAGCTCTAAATTGAGTGGGCGGTGACAGGCTCGAACTGCCGACCTCCTCGGTGTAAACGAGATGCTCTACCAACTGAGCTAACCGCCCTTTTCCTCTACATCGTTTGGTGGAGGATGGAGGACACAAGTGTAAATCTGGAATAATAGAACGCATTACTTCTAGGAGAGTAGAAGGTTTGCCCTTTTTTGAGTTCTCTTTTTCTATTGCATTTTCAAAATTATCTCTTGTCACTCTATCATTACTTTCTCGAATTACTTTTGTAAAAAACTCCATTATAATTTTTACATCTCTTGCTTTTTTTTCAATATGAGAAGCAGGATTATTTACTCCATGTGGACTATCATGCTCTACGTGGTTACGTAATTTATCTAACCTAGAACCATGTATTTCTGTTTTTTCAAGTATGTCAATTCTTTGCAACAAATCAACATATGCTATTAATTCATCAGGGGCAAGGTGCTTGTTTTCAGGAAGTTCTCTTGCTTTCCTTTCTATATTTTCTTTTCTCTCATTATACAGTTCACATAATCTCACTTTTAACTTGCTTTTTACTTGAGATATGAATTGTTCATGTTCACCTTGAAAATTTCCATTAACAGCATCACTAATCATTGACTCAGTAATAGCCTTGCCTTTGTTTTTATCTTCTACAGTAGATAATGTCTTCTCTATTAGTTCTTTGAGTGCTTTTCTAAGATTTTCTTTTTGCTCTTCTGTGTAATCATTTCCTATACCTTTAAGAATTTTATTACAAGATTCTTCTACTACATAGACTTTACATTTAGCAACAACAGTTTTTAAATACCCAGCACCTTTTCTATAATCCCATAGAACCGTTCTTTTGTTGGAACTTTATCCTGTTGTATAATTTCATTTAATCCTTTAACTCTATTCTGTCCAAGAGTAGTTTCGTTAGCCTGACCAAGCTCGCGAAGATTAATAGCACAAAATTCTTTGAGAGGTTTCAAAACTTCTCCTTCTAACCTTTGTACAACTTTTTCACCCATAGGCAGGTCAACAAGACTTTGTCCATGAACTATAATATTTCTAAAATCTTGAAGAGTAGAGACGATCTTGTTCTCAGAGCCAAAGGTACTATTTATTTCATTAATGATACTTGCACTTACCCTTTCATTTTTATTAATCTTTTCATAAAATAGCTCGCCTATATAGTTGTATATCTCCATTATAGAAGCTCTTTTTTCTTGATTGTCCGTAGTTTTATTATATTTATCCAAAGCTTCCTTGATCTTTCGATATAAAATCTCAAATTCATCATAGGTAACCATTAAGTTGACATTTTTTTCACCTACCGGATTTTTGATATTTTCTGAGAGTAGGGAGCTCTGACTGAATTTAATATTTTTATCTTTTATCAATTCATTAACATAATACGCAACCGATTCTGCAAGATCAGCCTTTGAAATCTCGTTTGGTACCTCTTTACTCTTTAAAAGTGCGTCGCTTAAATATCTCATCAAAACCATCACAACAGATGTACTGTAAGTATCAAGCTCAAGGAATTGAAAGATTCTCTTGCTTATCAGTGTAATTATATCCCTATGGAGCTCTATCTGTGATTGTAATCTAAATACCTTTGTGCTTCCATTATCTATTAACTCAATTTACGCATTTATACTGTAAGTTAGCTAGCTCAATAAGAATGAAGTCTTCAGACTTATCACTTTTTAGTAATTCAGCATAAATGTTTCTTACATTATTGCATTGATCGGGGTTAGACAACATATATTACCTCTTATTATATTAATTAAAAGGGTTATTTACTACAGCTCAAGTTAGATTAAAGTGAAATTATCTACTATATTGCCTGTTATTACTTGATTGAAACAATGACTTTATCATTTGGGAAACATGGTCTTGAGAGCAATCATCAAGAAGTTGCTCAGGAACTTTACCTTCACTATCTTTGATATTTGGATCTGCTCCATATTCAAGTAGAAGCTTGACGGCAGCGTAGTTTTCGAAAGAACATGCCATATGAAGGGCTGTATACTTTCTGGGGGAACCACCAAAAGTATCGCAAAAGGTATCATCAAAAGTTTCTACATGATTTATATAATCAATTGTTCTCTCCTTTCCTTCTACCTTTTGAATATGGTTGAGTAAAAGTTTGACAAGCCTAGAGCAATCTGAATTATCTTTTACATAAGAAGAAATATAATGCAATGGAGAGAGGTTATCTTGAGCAGAGAACTTTCTATAATCTGCTCCTTTATTGAGTAAAAAGCAAGCACTCTCGTATTTTGAAGCCTGAAAAGCAATAATTAAGGGCGTCAAACCTTTAGGACCATAGCGATTAAAATCATAACCATACTTTTTCAGTAGCAAATCTATCATTTCAGGATTATTTGATAATACAGCCTTATCTAATAGGTCTCTACCTTCTAAAGTAACATCAGAATGAGCCCCATTTTGAATAAGAAATTCGGCAACTTCAACATGACCCTTCCAAACGGCACAAACCAAGGGCGTGACAGGATAACCAGAGATGGGTTCAATGTTGACATCTGCACCCTGTGATATGAGATATTGAACAATTTTAATATGTCCATTCCAAGAAGCTTTGTGGAGTGCTGTATCATTATCCAAAGACTTGGAGTTTACATCAATCTTATCCCTTTCGACAAACAACTTTACACTCTCCAGATCACCACGCTCTGCACTTTTTACAAACAAGGTGATATTTTCGTTTTTATTAGTTTCCATAAAGTAGTAACTTTCAGTCATAACTACGGTCATTATAAGGATTTTTCATGCTATGTCAAACATTTATTTGATATAGTAAAAAATATTTTAAGATATAGAAAGACTATCAATTAAGCAGATGAAAAATTAAGAGATTTATATTATTGACCGCTTTACTTTTTAATTAAACTTCTATAAATTTTTCTCTCTTTCTCAGTTATACATAGACTTTAAATCCAATTAAGTTTGCTAAAAATCATTTAAAACCGCTAATTTTAGTCAGTTTAATAATCAAACAGAGAACAAGTTTAGAAGGTAGGGCAAGGACCACCAAACGATGTAGAGGAAAAGGGCGGTTAGCTCAGTTGGTAGAGCATCTCGTTTACACCGAGGAGGTCGGCAGTTCGAGCCTGTCACCGCCCACTCAATTTAGAGCTTTTGGCTAAAATCTAGAACAAAAAATTCGACCAAAGATTAGCCTAACAAACACAGTGTTTTACCTAAAATTCTTAGCTATAAAAACTCCATATTTTTACATAATCTACTAACAACACTCTCTGTTTCTCTTCAATATAGGGTAAAGTAAACAAAAGAATTTTACTTAACGCTAGAGAGCGATATTTTTATAAAATATTTAATCAGCATAAAATTTTAATAAATTGTTAAAGGGCAATTATTTCTTTAGCTTTTAACAATTCAATTTATGTAAAAAAAGCTTTTAACTAAGCTGCTGTGAAATAAAGCAAGAATGGGTTTTAATGGGTATAG
>JAHRAF010000018.1 GCA_019061405.1 Wolbachia endosymbiont of Fragariocoptes setiger | reverse complement strand
CATGGTTTATCAAATACATTGGTAGCATTCTAATCAAAGACTTTATTTTACGTAGTAGAGGCTCATACATTCCAATAGGGATTGTTTTAATTGAGTTTTGTACCAGTCTATCTTCTAATTCATTGATCTGTTGCTTGAGTCTACCATGTTGATGTTCTATAGCATTCCTGAATCTGTTTGCAATACTAGTGCTTACAGGTATATCCCTTAAGAAAGATGTGGAACTTCTATTGATTATAGAGTTTTTATACTCTGCAATGTTGCGATAATGAGTTATTGATAGATTATCGTTAGGAATGAAATATCTTCTTGGTGAAGGAGAACCATCTTGAGCAATTGCATGTGTATAACCACGGATATTTATTTCAACTACTTTAGTGATATTTTTGGTATGGAATATATCCAGTGTATTATCACTTAATCTTGGTAACCGTTCATGTAACAGCTCGTTTTGGCGTCCAGCTTCTTTTATATTAAATATCACAAGAGCATTTTTATTTGATTGATTAGTAAGTAGAGCTACAAGAGTTGTAATATTATTAGCAGATGAGAATTGAGTTTCTAAACTAATCCTATCACTTAATCTACTTATAGCTAATGCTTGACCTACAATAAAACGACTTAAACGGTTATGAGCATCTTCTACCGATGGAAAACCATAATAAGCTTCACCTATTAATGTTCTTATACCTTGTTCTCCTCTTAATCTTGTTCTTGTTCCGTCAGGACTTATAAGTTCTTCTGTATCAAGGTTATTGATGGCAAGGTTTATTAATCTTGTTAGTAAAGGAGATCTTGGATCTGTTATTGCATTTGTTGTTATGATAGGATCATCACGGCTTCTCATATCTAATCCTATACAAATAATGTTATTTGCATCCGTTAGCATTCTCATTTTGTTTTTGCGTAATGCTCTTGCATACCACTGTGCTTCTTGATGAGCCATTTCTATATTTGTTCTTCCAATAGATGACCTTTTCAGTTCAACTAACATAGGAGTCGAACTAAATGAGCGTCCTTCACCTCTTATCAGGAGAATCATATCTGCATAACCTCGACCAGATATTATTTCTACATATGACTTTAGATTCATTCTATAACGAAAGTTTATTAGTATTCCAGTTAAGAAACCATGTTGAAATGCCTCCTGATTAAATAGAGGATGATTTCCCAATGTATTAGTTGCATGGTTAAACAATCATTTTCCATAAATAAAAAACTCTTGTACACTATCTTCGTTACCGTTACTCATTTGGTATATTAGGTCTTCTAAATCATTCGATACCATTTCATTGATTAATTCTTTATGATCACGTAGCTGTATTGGATCAATTGCAGCTTGTCTACTACTTACTCTTAGTTGACCATTTATATTACTTATATCTACAACATTGGACCTATCAATACGTCTCGTACTACCATCTGTAGAGAATGTGAAACGTAAAAGTTCATGATTATTAACAACACCAATGTATAACACTTCCTCTTCATCGATTCTAAATTTAATATTGTCTACGTTTATTCCTAGATCGATTGCTTCCCTTTGACCAACTTGATTATAATTGAAGGTACTTGAAACATTTATGGACCTGATGCTACTAAACATTCCAAGAAAAAAGCCTTGAAAAAACCCTGGTCTTGATGGAGCTGCACCGGCACCTGTTGGTTTAGGTATTTGATCGATAAAAGACTGAAACCTATCAGTAAACTGGTCTGTCTCTCCTAATAAAAGGTATTGTATTAATTCATGCATAAATTATATCCTCCTATTTTGTGGATTAGTTGTAAAAGATGGTTCATTTAAAAGAGATGATACCCTATCATTAAAATTAATGATGCTCTGAGGGTTATATTTTCCCTCTATCATACTATAGAAGACTTCAGAGACTAATTGATCCATATCGTGTATTAAAGGGTTATAACAATCTCTCTTAGTTTCAAAGACAGCTTCAATATATTTAAAAAGATCATCCTTATTACCTGTTGTATACAAATCAAATACTTTTTTGGAGCATAGAGTTTGATTTTTACTCAAAGTTTTATTCAAGTGAGAAAATAGTAGTTGATCTGCAATGACTAAAAATTGATCACTATTTTCAATAGAGTTGAACATTTGTGAGAGTAACGAGCGCTGATTTTTCTTATATAGTGCCTTGCATATACTGCACCCTTCTTTTAATGCTATTTTGATCTGATGAGAGTTTGCATCATCAATTATTACTTTAAATAATGAGAATTCATTATTTTCTATGATCTTTAGCATAATACTACGTTGAGAAGCCTTATCGAGATTATTGAGGTAGTTTAACTTTTGATCTTTAAAAGTTTCTGAATTCCATAACCATAAGAAGAGATCGTTTCTCTGTTGATTTAACTCATTTATGGTAAGATACTTAGGATGAAAAATTCTGTAAAGCAATCTACAATAATCTTTACTAACAATATCTCGGGAAGGCAAGCAACTAGCAAGCTGTTTTATGTAATTGTATAAATGTATCTCAGTTAATCGTCCTAGAATGGTAAAGCAACCACGAGTTTTAGCTTCTTGTTCCATAAGAAGCTTATACTTATCTGGACTCAAGTGCTCTATACAATATTCTAATGTTCTATCATCAGAATAGATATCTACTGTACCAAACTTAATTTTAGCTATCGTATCAATTAAGAACTGGTCTTTTTCTTCTCTATTTTTTACTAATTTGTTTACAAAAAAGTCCATAGCATCTACAGAACCTACTACTTGCGCACACCAGAAGCCATATTTCCATATGTCACTTTGACTATCATAATTAAAACCCTGAAACCTCATCATTTCCTTAAAACTATCAATAATGATAGGGCTGGGGCTTTCAACATCTATTATATTTGCGTAGTGAGACCAGAAATTTTCTAACTCAGTCCGCTCTAGCTTGTCAAATTCACCGGTAACAAAGTCTTCAACTGAACAACCTAACTCATCTGACCTTTTCAAGAAATGCTCACGCACTTTCTCCTTTGAGCACATTAAAGAGGCGAATCTATAGCGGTCATAATTATTCATAATGTTCTTGGCATCATTTAAAATATTTTCTCCTAGCAGAGTTCTTTTAAGCTTATAACCATCCCAATAGGTATCATCGTCTAGAAGAGATACAACAAAATATTCTGATTTCTCATTAAGAACCTTTACACCACAAAACTGATGCCATCGCATAACTTCAATGCGTTTTAAATTATAGTTTGGATCAGTATCAGGAATAGCCTGCAATAGTAAATTCAATCCTTCATTCATGCTCTCATGCCAATTTAAAGAGGTTATGTTAACAATACAATAATTGATTTGCAACAAAAAGTTTACTCTTAAAGTAATATATTCTTAATATTTATATTTTTTAGCCATCGTACAGAAATGTTACTCAATACAGTTTTTTCTTTTATTTACTTTGAGTTCTTAATCTAGTTCTCAATAATAGGTGAACTTTTTTTGTTTGTTAAAAAACCATTCAAAAATCAACTAAAATTATCTCTAACAACAAGTATCATACTTTTACATTATAGTTACATAGATAAAAGAAAAAATCACTTAATAAACCATGATAGACTTGTTAGTTTCTATTTGATTTTCAATTGCAGTTATATGACATAAAGTAGCTACTTTCTTATTAAAAATGATTTCTTCTACTAAAATATTTTTAACTGGCCAAAATGTTTTACCTGGAACTAAGTTATTGATAATCTTATCTCTATTGTATAACTGTTCTTCTATTTTTAGAACAATACTATTACTTTCTTCAGAAGAAAAACTAAAATTCACCATTCCGTCAAGATATGATAGGCTTACACCTTGTGACTTTGGTATTTTCATGTCAGTAAAATTACCAGCTACAGACTTAACAATTTTCATGCATTTTCCAGTAAAACTAGAAGGTCTCTCAGTAAGAAAATCAACTTCTTTTGGAACTTGCAGCATTATTACTATATGGTTGGAAATACCATTTTCATGCTTAGGAAAGATTTCGTCATAGAATTTAACACTATGTTTCTCAAAATATTCAGGAGAATAGACATTCAAACTCTCAGCACATACTATACAAAAGTTATTGTTCTCATCTATCAATTTTAGATGAGTTTCATTTCCTACATGATATATATTTTCCAATTTAAGGCTTGAAAGGTTAACATTATTAATAACACTTTTATCTTTTTCTATCTGAAAAGAAAGAGCAAGTGTTTGATTATCAACTTTTTTCCTTTCATTTTGTAATGAGAAATATTTTGTTTCTTCTTCTTTAGTGTTGATAATTTGATCATCACATTCTTCTGCATTTATACATTCAAAACCTTCACTTTCAGTATTATCTAAAGCATCAAACCATACTTCCTCTTCTTTTCCTTCAATTTCTTCCTGACTTTCTAGGGCATCAAACCAAATTTCTTGTTCTTCTTCTGTACTCTCATTTGCTGTCTGATCTGAAAAAAAAAATTTTCTTAAATAAACTTTTTATGCTTAATATTAGATTGACGTACAAGCCTTTTATTTTCTTGACTAACCCATAACAGAAATGTTCCTTCTTCATATATTACCTCATATCTAATTCATAATACATGAAACTTTATTAAGAATATCTTAGGTTATGTACGAATAAAAATTTTCTCAATAGCACTAATTATTTTCAAAAGCATATTATCTAAAGTGTAAATAAGCATAAAAGCCATTATAATCATCTTTAATTGTAGCTATAATAAAAAGGGAAAGTAGGGCAATTATTAAAATCAAGAGTCCCTGCATTTGTCTTTTGAATTTACTGTAGAGAGTTTTAATCATAAGAAAGAATGCCATTTTTATATAAATATACTTTTTGTATTTGTAAAATCAACTTTTTTCATAAAAAGTACTTAACTGCACCTCCCAAAGCATATTCATCTTCGTGCCTAGAAAGTTGTTAAGTCTTACATGAGAGGGTTGATTTCCCTCCAATATTGCTTCTTTTATTTTTGGTGCAAGAAAATTTAATTGTAGAATTGAACTGACATATTTCGGACAAGCTATTTTATTTGCAGAGCATATTTCTTTTATATTTGCGTATTCTCCATTGTCCATTTGACTTTGCCACAACCTTGCTCTAATCAAGGATTTCAAAAGTAAATCATTTTTTCTTTCTTTTACCTCTCCTTCAGCAAATAAAACCATGCTTTTTCCTCTATATTTCTTTAGCTCATATTCGATAAAAATCTCAATATCTTCTCCTTTGGCTTCTATTTTTTCATTATTCGCTTTGTATTTCTCTACTAAACTTTTTAGTCCTTTCCTACTTATTTCTATTTTAAACCCATTTTCTTGAAACCAAATAGTTTGTATGAGTAATTGAACTATATTCTTTTGCTCTTCTGGAAATATATTCTCCCACATTACTGACTAGTGCATGAACTTTCTCCATGTACTCACCACTTAAATTATCTTCAATA
>JAHRAF010000030.1 GCA_019061405.1 Wolbachia endosymbiont of Fragariocoptes setiger | reverse complement strand
GATCTTCTGAAATATGAAGCGTCAAACCTTTACTCAAGAGATCAAATAACTGTAGCAAAAGGACAAAATCTTAAACTTGGTACAGTCGTGGCTTTTGATAAAGATAACTTAATTAAGATTTTAAATATAGCTGCAACAGATGGAACGCAAACTGCCATAGGTGTAATTACAAGTGATGTTGAATAAAGCAGACTCGTATAGCCTTGCTTAGCGATCATGCAGTTAGCTGGCCAGCAAATATAACTGAAGAGCAGAAAACCAAGGCTATTCAGGAACTTGAAACACGTGGAATTATCATTCGCAAAGCAGTCTAGGAGAAATTCATATGCAAAATCCATTTTCAAATACAGCATTTAGTATGACAGCTTTAACTGGAGCGATTAATATATTACCAATTAATTTTGGTCGTACTAACAATCTAAATTTATTTCCAAGTAAATCAGTGAGATTTCGTCACATTACTATTGAAGAGCAAAACGGTGTTTTATCTTTACTGCCAACTGAAACGCCAGGAGCACCTGCAACAGTGGGAAAAAGAGGAAAAAGAAAAGTGAGAACGTTTACCATACCTCATATTCCGCATGATGATGTTGTATTGCCCGAAGAAGTGCAAGGAATAAGAGCCTTTGGTTCAGAAAATGAACTTGTAGCACTTGTTGATGTAATAACAGATCACTTGCAAACAATGAGAAACAAACATGCGATAACACTTGAACATTTGCGTATGGGAGCTTTAAAAGGAATTATTCTTGATGCTGATGGGTCTGAGTTATTAAATCTTTATACAGAGTTTGGTATTACTCCAAAGATAGTACATTTTGCCCTTGGAACAGCAACAACAGATGTAAAAGGCAAGTGTTTAGAAGTACTTCGCCATATTGAAGATAATTTAAGTGGTGAGTACATGGAGAAAGTTCATGCACTAGTCAGT
>JAHRAF010000029.1 GCA_019061405.1 Wolbachia endosymbiont of Fragariocoptes setiger | reverse complement strand
CAACTATGTTTTTTAAAATTTTTTGCATTTTACAACTTTTATTTATAATTTTGAATTTTTATTCAATTGAAAGGTGTATTTCTGACAATAAAAACCCTAGTTTATGCAGAAGAAATTTATATCAAACAGCCACCACTGCTTAGGTTTTATGATTAATGAATATGTGGGGACGTACTTACACACATATTCATAACCTACTTTCTATGCAGATTCTTTTAATTCATGTTAACTGCTTCTTTAAGTCTTGCATTGGCAATTACTATGATCTTGCGCATCAGAGCTGTTATAGCCACCATCTTCTTTTACCTCTACCGATAAGACTGGAGTTAAAAAGCACCAAGTGCAGATTTAGACCTTGCAGCAGTCATCGCAGCTGTAAATAGCTTTGCACGAACATTGCTTCTACCACCTGTTATACTTCGGTAACCAATAGCTTTGCCGCTTTCTCTTGGATGAGGGGCAACTCCAGCAAGACTTGCAACTTCTTTTTTGTTTAAGTAGCCAAGTTCTGGTATCAAGCATACAAAATCTTGAGATAACTTTTTACCTATTCCTGGTACTTTTCTGAGGATTTTTTGGCGTTTTTGTAACTCTGTATTTTCATCAATAATTTTTTGTATAGCATTATTGAGCTCATTTATCTGACTGTTAAAAAAGTCGATGGTTTTTTGGCAACTTTCCTTTATATAGTCGTTTTCAGGTGCTTTCAGTCTACATTTCTCTTGAGCTCCCATTTGCGTAATATCACCACGACGTTGGCAAAGTGCAGCTAAGACTGTTTGTTCCTTTGACATAGGCACAAATAGAGATAGAACACTATAGCGTTCAAAACCATATTGCGCAAGAGATCTTGCATCTGATTGGTCAGACTTTGCTAAAGTTCCATGAGATAAGGTAAAGCTTTTTACTTTACGAGTATTAGCTCGATGTACAGCAACATTATTATCAACAAGAAAATGTGCTAAGCCAAGCTCATATTTTCCTGTATTTTCCAAAGTTACAAAAGAACTAGGTAGAATATT
>JAHRAF010000017.1 GCA_019061405.1 Wolbachia endosymbiont of Fragariocoptes setiger | reverse complement strand
TTACTCCCACAATGTTTACATTCCATTTTCTTCCTCAAAAAAGAGATTATATTTTATCTATCTAATTTAGCAATCCCGTCTCATAAATAACTTTCTGGGTATTAAGTTGAGTATGTTATGGGATGAACAGTTTAGTTGATTTTACAAATAAGATAAGAAAGGTATATTTTATATAAAAATAGCATTTTTTCTTATGCTTAAAACTCTGTACAGTAAATTCAAAAGACAGATACAAGGTCTCTTGATTTTAATAATTGCGCTACTTTCTCTTTTTATCATAGCTACAATAAAGGATGATTATAATGGCTTTTATGCTTATTTACACTTTAGGTAATATGCTTTTAAAAATAATTGGCATTTTAGAAAAATCCTATCATCTTTAATTTTAGATTCTTTGGTGAATAACGTGGAAGAATTTTAAACCATTTTTAGGAAGGTGAGCTAAAAAGCCCACAATCCTTATTTTATTTCAATTTTTTTCATTTGCTTTTCAGACTTAGGTATGGTTACTGATAACACTCCATTAGAAAAATCTGCATAAATTTTATCTTTATCCGCATTATCAGGGAGCTGTATAGATCGATAAAAAGACCCATGGTACCTCTCTAAACAGTAGTATTTCTTATCTTTATTACAGGACTCAGTTTCTGATTTTTTATTGCATTTAATTAATAAGTTATCACCAGATATATTGACATCTATATTTTCCTTCTCAGCACCAGGTAAATCTACAGATAGGCAATAATCCTTATCTGTCTCATAGAAATCACAAAACGGTAAGTTATCTCTGCTTCTGATGAAATCAGATCCTGAGGATGTAAAAAAGCTATTAAACATGTCATCAACTGTTTTTTGTAAGCCTCTTAAACTTAGGTCATTGCGCTTGTTATTTGAACGAACTAGATTATTATTCATAGTCAACCTCCAATCATTAACTACCATCATATAGTTATTTAAAATTTTGATTTCAAGGGTAAATTTAATTTAAGTATAGAAAAGTATTTCTTATGTTTAATATAGAAAAATCCCTTCTTGTTTTATTTCACAGCAGCTTAATTGCATGTGACAAATCTTTTTTATATTTTTCATATAAATTGCACTGAAAAAGCTAAAGAGATAATTGTGCTTTTATTAAAATTTTGTGCTGATAAAATATTTTATAAAAAAGATCGCTCTCTAACGCAAAGTAAAATTCAATTATTTACTTTACCCTATAATTACAGAGAGAAAGAGAGCCTTCTTAATCGATTATGTAAAATATAGAGCTTTTATGTGTAAAAATTTGAAGTAAAATAACCCTGTTCATTTGAGTAATTTCTGGCGTATTTTTTATTTCATATTCTAGATAAAAGTCCTCTATCTAGTGGGCGGTGACAGGTTCGAACTGCCGACCTCCTCGGTGTAAACGAGATGCTCTACCAACTGAGCTAACCGCCCTTTTCCTCTACATCGTTTGGTGGTCCCTACCCTATCCTCTAAACTCTTTCTCAATTTGATTATACAAAACATAATAAAGTTCCTACTTTCTATAATTGAGAAAGAAAGAGAAATTCACACAAATTTAGTAACAGAAGTAAAGTAGTCAATAATATAAACCATTATTACTTCTAATTTTTCATGTACTTAATGAGAATCTTTTTATATCTTAAAAATATTTTTCTTTATTATGTGAAATAAATGTTTGACATAGCATAAGAAATTTATATGATTACGTTAATACAATAAAAAACTAATGATTTATGGAAGATGATTATACCGAAAACGGTTGTCTATTAGTAAACGCAGCAAAGCGTGGCGTTCTAGATAGGGTCAAGTTCTATCTAGAGGAAGAGAATGTTGATATAGATTCTACTAATAGAACTGGTTGTACAGCACTGCACGAAGCCTCTGGTAATGGGTATATTGAAATTGTCAATTACTTGATATCAAGAGGAGCTGATGTCAACATTACCGAAAGCCATCGTAGTGACCTAAGATTTCGTCCTATTACCCCGCTAGTCTGTTCAGTATCAAGTGGACATGTTGAGGTTGCAAAAATCCTCATTCAAAATGGAGCTAAAACTGATACTATAGTAGAAGGTCGAAATCTTTTGGATGAAGCTATATTTTCTAATAACCCCGAAATGATTAGTTTGGTTATGTCTCATGGTTTTGACATTAACCGGCACAACGATTTGGGCATGACACCCCTGGCAACCGCAATGAGTCTTGCAGTGGATAAAAGCATTAAGTTTTTGTTGGAGAACGGTGCAGATTATAAAAAGACTTCTGTCAGTAAAAGGTTTCTACCCATTTACTATGGAATATCCCATAATAGAGAAAGCATAAGATGTGTAGAGCTATTACTTAATTATATAGAGCAAAAAGAAGGAAGAAAAGGAGTAGTTGATTATATAAACTCTAATGATAACTCTGAAGGTTTTACTACTTTGCATGAAGCTTGTAGGTCAGAACACTATGATGCGGTCAAGCTATTTTTGGAATGTGGTGCAGACCCAGATATACGAGATAAGAAAGGTGAAAAGCCTTACGACTTCCTTCCTGTGGTACGTGTTTCTCATGTTTGCAAACAGATAAAAGCATTGTTTGAATCAGATAAACAGCATAGTAGATAGTACCATAGCCTGTACTTTCCAAAACACAATCTAGAATAAATTTTGAGGTTTAATTAAAGGGGTTATTAATCTTTATTGAGGTCCGTTATGGAAAAACGAAATGAAAATAATAAACTGTATACTTTTAGTACAGAAGATAATAATTCAGAGTCTCAAACTGAGACTAGCCAATGTCAGAATATCGAACATTTTTATGTAGAAAAGGTAAAATCTGGTGCACCTGAAGTTGATGTTCTAATAGATCTTGCTTTGTTGCAATATCACTGCACTAAGAAACTAATTGAGAATCAAAATGAAGAATCATTTTATATAGAACAACAAGTGATACTTCAGAAGAAGGTTATGACCCTTATAGGAAAAGTGAAGCCAAGGTTGTTTGAAATTGATGAGTATTCAGCTACTGCAATTATACTCTTTTTGAATGATTTTAACAGAATGATTCTGGATAATCAAAGTACTTTTAAAGTGGATCTAGCACAGTCGTTATCATATTATCTAAAACATTTATTGAGAGATGAAGGCAGTAAAGTTAGAGCAAAAAGGAGTATTGAGAGCTATAAAGATGAGGATATTGTTAATCCATTTAGTAAAGAATATGTTGATGGTCGGATTGACTACGCACATCTTTACCAACTACTTCAAGAAGTTGAGAAAGCCTTAGCTGGAATAAATGAAGCTAGAAGTATAGAGGAAAAAAGAACGTTTGTAAGTAACTTTCTTCGCTTTGCAGGTGAACTACTAGAAAATAAGGTTACTGTTGCTGATACAGAGGGATTAAACTCGCGAGTAGTAAAAGCACTGTCTGACTTAATAGGACCTGTTGATTCATTTATTTCTTTTAGAGATTTAGAAACTCATGGTAAATTTTCTAGGGACGTAAATTTAAGTGAAGAATTAGTTAATAGATTTGCAGATGAAGTTTTACGTAGAGTTAAAGACGCTTCCCTTGTAATAATGAGCAACATAGAAACTAAACATATTGCTGAAATTTTTTATAAATGCAGTAATGAGAAGCTTAAGTCTTTTCTTGAAGAGAAAGGATTAAGTAAAGCAAAACTAAAAGAACTAGGCGTAGCGGGTATTAAAGAAGCAATTAACGATATAAGAAGAGAAAAAGAATTTTCTCCTTTAAAAAAAGAAGGAGAAAAGATATTTACTGAAGTAGAATCTAGTCTAAAAGAAATGAAAACTGGTGAGTTGAAAAACTTTAATCCTGAGAAAACAGATAAATCATTACGAAAAGATAAGAGAAGTATAGAGGAGTCGACCAAGAAACTATCAGATTTTGTTAAAAACGAGAACAAACAAACTGTAAAATATCTTACTGATAAAATAATGGAGGGAGAGGAAATAAAAAAGTTGTCAAAAGAGGTAGCAACACAGAAACTAAAAGAATTTATAGATTATTTGCATCCAGGAAAGCTTAAGGATAATGTTAGCGAATTAGTTAAGAAAGGTAACTATAAAGAAGTAATCACAATTCTATCAAAAGACACAAGATATAAGGAAGATGTAAAGCGAATAATATCTGGAACAGAATTTAGAGAAGCTATTAAAAAAATAGCAGAAAGAATGGTTGCAAGCGGCATAAAAGGGGACAGTATAATAAGAAATTACTTAGAAAGAGTTCTCTCAGAAAAAGAGTTAACAAAGGGGGTAGATGTTGTAAAGGGAGAATATTTACAAATACTAATAGAGAGGAAAAATTCTTATATTGAAGAGATAAAAATTTTAAATAGAGAAAGCATACCCGATGATGTTTTACTTAGCCTACATGATTTATTGACAAAAATAGATGATCTGCAAGGAATTTATGAATCAATTGATTGGAAGTCTGATAAGGGTAGTTTAGAAAGAGTAAAAGAAGTTGTAGAACGAATCAAAGAATTTGGTAAAGAAGCATCATATCGTCTTGAAACTGGGTTTAGAAATGAATTTGATGGCGTAAAACCAAACAAGTTAATAGGAATATATGAAAGTGAAGTAAACAAGTATAAAAAGAGAGGAGAGGCTCTGGGTACTGATCTAAGAGAAAAAATAGATAAAATGAATAAAATTGTTGAGAGAACAATAAATTCTGTTGAGACAAAGTTATTTGATAAAGCGCGTAATTCTATTTCACACATCGATATAACTCAAGAGGGCGAGATGAGTGACAAGCTAAAGGTACAGAAGGAACAAGCCTTAGAAGTGTTTAAGGAAGTTATAAAGCGAGAAGGTGCAAATACATCAAGACTTTCCTTTGAAAAGGAAATAATATCAATTCAGAATAGTGGTGTGAAAGGTGATTCTAAGAAAAAATATGAATCATTCTCAAGGTTAATTGAAGGTTTTGATATATGTGCTGGATCGTCACAATCCAGATCTAAATCAGCTCCTGGTCGCCGAATACTACTTGCCATGATTGAAAAACCTATGCTTCAATTTTCTTTAGGAAAGGGATGTTTTGAAATAGAGGAAGTAGAAAAGTTTGCAGAAGTGGACAATGAGTATAGGATTACTTCGATAGACAGTGAAAAGATAATCTCTTCTATTAAAGAAGCACAAAACAAAGGTGATATAGAAAGTGTTCATCGGCTCGTTGACCTTACAAAGAAATATGAAGTTTCTGGTAAAAGTAGGTTGGCCATTACTCAACTCGGTGAAGTGCATGAACAATACAGTGATCTTGAAAGATTAGGTAGGATATCAGGGCATATAAATCAAGGTTTAATGGCGAAGGATTTTATTGATGAATTAGTAGCTGGAGATTACAAGGATGCAGCAATTAATGCTGCCTTTTTTGCAAGTAGCCATGGGTTATCAATGGTGTCAAACTTAGCATCTATGAAAGGTGTTACTTACATATCAGAGGGAAAAGTATTGCTTGGAAAATCTCTAAAACTTAGTGCACCATTTGTCTCTAGAATGACGTCTGCTCTCGTTGCATATGATTTATACAATCAAGTACAAGAGTACAAAAAAGGCAATAAGGATGCTATAATGCCTATAATAGGAGATTCTATACAACTGAGTGCTGATACACTTTCTATTGGTGTTGAAGTTGGTGAGTTGGCTGGATTTGAAGGTATATCTGCTGTACTTGGGCCTGTTGGCGAAGCTATAGGACTGTTAGTTTTTATGGGCGGTCAGATATATTCAGCGGTAAAGACTGTTGAGAAGATTGATGAAAAAATTCATCTAACGGGAATGGAAAGGTTCGATGAAGGTTTTAGAGCTTTTATGGGTATCGGAATCGAAAAAGGCCTTGACATTGCCATTGAAGAGAAAAATTTAAATAATCAAGTAGTGAAAGGTATAGTTGATTTTCTCAGGAATAACTCGCATGTAAAAAGAGCTATCTTTCCTAGTATGAGTGTTGATCATATAAAGATGTACTCATCGGAAGTGGTAGCCGATGTTTTGTATTGGGGATTAAGATTTTCAAGTCCGGTCCTTGCTGCTGGGCTTCTTTCTCCTAAATTTAACTGGTATAATACTTGCTACCCAGAAGAAAAGATTGTTAAACCTTATTCGGATAATGAGGTGTTCTTAGATAAAAAGCTCAACAAAAATGAACTAAGGTGGATTAGGGGGGCGCCGGGAGAACCTGATAAGGGCAAAATATATTTTGCAGTTAATGACAAAATAAATGATGAAAGTGGATTCAAGTGGCTCAAAGGTGATGAGAATGAGATAACTGAAGGAAAATTATTTTGTATACCAAGCGCAGAAGAAGGTGTTATTTCTTCAACAGAAAAGACTTATAAGTCTAAAAATGCAATTGGAGTCAAGTACGGTAAGGATAGAAAGGGAAAAGCGACTTTTATTAACCTTACGGAAGGTAAAAATACAATAATAGGTTTTTCAAATAAGCCTAATATCTTTGCAATAGGTCAGGGTTACAAGAATATTATAGGGGGAGAAAGTGATGATCTCTTCAAATTTGTAGAAAAAAGCGTTCATAACCAAAGCCCTTATATTACAGGAGTAATGGATGGTCGAGGAGGAACTGATACTCTTGATATAGCTGCTCTATCATCAGAGATAAAGAACATAGTCATAAATTTTCAAGAAAAAAAGCTTCTTGATACTGAAAACAAACTGAGTCTTGAGGTAAAAAACATAAACAACTTTATTGGCAGAGTAGGTAAAATAGATACCGTAAATGCTGCATGTGATACTAGGCATATTGATGCTAGAGGTGGAGTAAATGATTCCAATTATGATGCTGTAACAATTAATGATGATATATGTAACTACGATGCTAAAGTCATAATCAGGCCTTACACAAAAGTTGACAGTAAAGCTAAAGCAGGGGTAATCAGGTATATCGTAAATGAAAAAGAAGTTGGTACAGCAAGTGTTAACATAGATGCGAACTCAAAGTGTGATCACCAATTTATTTTTGTAAATTATAAATTAGATGATATTTCTTCAATTAAAATACAAGAATCCACCGTATCATTCTCCTTTTCTGTATCAAATTCAAAATTTAAGCTACTTGTTAATGGTAGTCCTATTAAATATAGCTATCAATTAAGTGATAGTACAAAACTAATAATTGGGCAAAAGAATTTATATGCATTACACAATACTCAAGAACCAATAAACCGTTCCTCTATAGAAAGATATTCAAATATAGCAAAAAAGCTAAAAATGAATCTGGTTGTGCATTCAAACGAAGAAGTCCTTTCTGTTGGTCATGATCACCATGATGTAATACAAAATGATCCTACAGCAAAAGTTAGTCACTTAGTTGGTAATGGTGGTGAGAATATATTTATTCTGAAATCTGGAGTTGGTATAAAAAACCTACCTCTTGCTGGTGTAGTGCTTTATAACTTTAACAGAAAAGAAGCTACAAGAGATACACTTGATTTACGAGAAATTAACAAACAAGTTAAAGAGTTATTAGAGGATGAACTCACATTCGCTGTAAATGAAACAGGAAAAGACTTAAAAGTTACTTTATTCACTCAAAGTTCTAAACAAATAATCGAGATAAGATTGAAAGATGCACTTGAGAATCATTGGTATAAGATGTTAGATGTCCTCATTAACGGTGTTCTTATAATAGAAAAAACTGACAATAGCTTTAAATTATCACCTAAACCCTTAATTTTTAGTGATAGGTACAAAACTACCTATGTTATTACTCCAAATGATGTTGAAAGAGAAAACTCAATAGAGATAAAAAAGTCCATAGGAAACTATGTATTTGCTCGTGATGATAATACATTAGTTATAACCAATGCTTTGCAATCTAGTACTGATGAACCATCTACTGTTTTACTAAGTAACTTCTATATTAATGATAAAATGAAAACATTGAATATAAAGTTTGGTGATAAGGAAGTAGTGTTAGCAAAAGAGTTAAATAGAATAATGGAGCTCAATAATAAGAATGACTTTCATGATAGAGTAGAACAATTTAGAACAAATGGTTACAGATCAGCAATGGATTATAAACCTCTAAATAGGAGATTACAACATGACAGCAATAAAGATGCTCTCAACCTTCAAGTGAAACTAGATTATAGTTTACAGCAAGTTAGGTATAATAACGATGAGCCTATGAGCAAAGAAGAACTTATAGTAGAAAATCTATTTAGTGCAATGAGGAATAATGATAGAAAGTGGCTCGTTGATCACGAATCTGACTTAAGCGTTACAGGTAAAGGTGGGGAAGCATTATTACACATAGCAGCATTAAAAGGATATTTAGAGGTAGTTAAGTATCTCGTAAGCAAACATGTTGACATTTACGCTAAAGACAATAATGGTATGACAATTATGCACTACGCAGCTCTTGGAGGAAGTATTGATGTTATAAAGTACTTGATAAATAAAGATATTGAGATTGATACTAAGTCTAAAGAGGGAAGAACTCCTCTTCATTCTGCAGCAAGTGCTGGACACTTACCTGCTATGGAATATCTCATCAATCAAGGAGCTGATTTAAATGCTACAAACCGAGATCAAGTTACAACTCTGCATTATGCAGTTGAAGGAAACAATGAGGAGGTTATAGAGTATCTTCTGAAGAAAGGATTCGATATCAATGCTTCTACTCACCGTGGCAAAACACCTATTCACTACGCAGCTAAAAAGGGAAGTCTAGAGGTGATAAAGTATCTAGTAAAACATGGAGCTAATGTTACTACTAAAGCAAGCTTTGG
>JAHRAF010000028.1 GCA_019061405.1 Wolbachia endosymbiont of Fragariocoptes setiger | reverse complement strand
TGTACTAGACAGAACTTAATCTAACAGAGAAGAATTAACTGACAGAAGAATTGAGGAAGTCAAAACTAATATCAGAATCTTTTTCAATGTTACTAATGTTTTTCTGAAAAGCAATATGCTTGCTATCAAGGAAAGTTTGCATAGGTGTTTTACCGTAGCAATATTTACCAGAATGAGGTCTTGTCTCATTGTAAGAACGCAACCAATAATCAACATCTACCTGAAGACCTTCCAAAGAATTGTAAATTTTCTTACGAAAAATAATGTTGTAACACTCATCCTGCATAGTCTTATGGAACCTCTCACATATGCCATTAGTCTGTGGAGAATTAGCCTTAGTTCTAGAATGATCGATGTTTTCGATGCCCAAATAAAGTTGATAAGCGTGATTTTCTGGTTTACCACAATATTCTGTACCTCTATCAGTCAAAATGCGCAACAATGGAACGTTTTGTCCATCAAAGAAAGGTATTACTCTATCATTCAGTAAGTCTGCAGATGTAATAGCAGTTTTGTCCACATAAAGCTTAGCAAAAGCCACTCTAGAATAAGTATCAATGAAAGTTTGCTGATAAATTCGCCCAACACCTTTGATATTACCTACATAATAAGTGTCTTGAGATCCCAAATAACCAGGATGTTCAGTATCAATTTCTCCGTGAGCTTCTCTTTGGTCTTTAACTTTTTCTAATGCTGCAAGCTGTTCTTCTGTTAAAATTATTCCATCTTGCATAACTTTTGCTTCAAGTGCTTTAAGTCTTTTTTTGAAAGTCTCAAGGTCATTCCTTAGCCATACAGATCTTACTCCACCCTCAGAGATTATTATTCCTCTTTTTCTCAGTTCATTTGCTGCTCTTTGCTGTCCATATGCTGGAAATTCTGCTGCTATATTCACTACTGCTCTTTCTATATCTTCCGAAACCCTGTTTGCCAAAAGTGGTTTTTTCCTACTTATTTCATGTAGTGCTTCTTCTCCTCCATTTTCATATAGCTCCTTGAATCTATAAAATGTATCCCTTGAGTACCTTACATGCGTGAGACACACTTCCCAGCTGTTTTGCTAGTTCTAGTAATCCCAACTTTGGTTTCAATATCTTTGTTTGTATTGTACTCATATCTAACACTCCTTACTTTATGTTATTTATAACTTATTTTTTTAAAATGTCAGATTAAATCTTGTTTAGTACA
>JAHRAF010000007.1 GCA_019061405.1 Wolbachia endosymbiont of Fragariocoptes setiger | reverse complement strand
TCAATTCTTCTGTCAGTTAATTCTTCTCTGTTAGATTAAGTTCTGTCTAGTACAAATTAGCATTCTATGCTTTTTCTCAATCTATGGATTTGTCATCTATAGATTGAACTAGTACCTTTACTCTTTTTCTACTATCTCTCTCTTGTATTTTGTGAGCTACCTTAGTTAGATAATCCTTTTTCTCTGATAATGCTTTGCTCTTTGTTAGTTTTATTTTTTTGTGAGTATTATTTAAAATTGTTTCAGTTGTAGTAATTTCTCCAGATAATAGTTCAATCTTAATTGAGCTATTACCTTCTTGATTACATATTTGTTTTAGTATATTACTGGTAATAAATTATTGATTTGAAGAATTTTTCTCTACTACTAATAAGGATCTTGGATTAAAAATCCTTGATCCTTTTCATTATATAAGTGATTATACCTACTATGTAATCTATTAACAAAGTATGATGCAAAGGTTTAGGACTTTGATTAATAAGCTTGCCTTCAGCATTATCTAAAATCTTTTCAATTGCTTTCCAACTATCAGCACTTAGTAAAATAAACAGAAGTTGATTGTAAATTTCTTTTCTACTGAGGTAAGATAAAGACTTGGATTATTTATCTATCTAATAACATTATCACTTGTAAATGTTTTTATATATAATTTTGTTTTTCTTTTTAGAGAAGCAATTTATACAGAACCATATATTGAGCTCTAATTTTATATACCTTTTCTTAAAAATCTTTAGATATATTCTATAACTTCATTTAATAGTTCCTTATTCTATTTTAAGGTAATACTCTAAAAAAACTATATAACCACCAGAAAACTTCATCTTTTTCTTATAAAATTCAGATAATAAAAATTTCAGTATACTTTTTATCGCCAATAAGCAAATAAGAAAGATTTTAATTATCCTCATTGTTGATATCTTTCGGTTAAAATATCGCCAGTTTAAATTACTAAAATAGGTAATTCTTTTATGGAAATTTGACAGTACTAATTAGATAATATGTTCCATTGTTATGATAGCTAAACGTAATTTGAAGGAGTTTATCAATTAAAGAAGTTGCAATTTTTCATAGCCTTTTGAAAGCCTTCAAAAGTTCAAGAGAAAGTACGATCAACGTTAGAGTTCATTTGCGAAGATATTTCAATTAACAATAATCGACATACAGCATTGATGTATACGCTCCTCACAGTTTTCAATGCATGTATAAAGATTTACATCAGGGTAACTATACATGTTCATTCTTTCATCTACACCACGATTTTTCGCTGCATAAAGTGAATTAATAAATGGATTCAGATGCAACTCTGCTTTTTTATCAAATAATTTTTCATTTTTCTAAATCTCTTTGTCTTTAGAAAGCTATAAACTGTTTGTTATGGTGGAAAGCATTTTGGTAAATCTCGCTACTGTTTTTAGTTAATACCGCATTCTCTACGATTTTCATATTTTAAATAATAGCTTATTATCACCCCATGTCGTCGTCTATTTCAACTCTTATTACTTCTGCTTTACTATCATCAAAAAATAGTTCTATCTTTTTATATACCTATTCTTGATACATTTATGTAAGAGATCTAATACATATCGGTAAGATTAAAACATCTTTTAATACTTTTTCCATTTGATTACGCCCTATAGTAATCGAAGATTTGCCCTTTTTTCTATAAGTCAATTTATTCTTCTGTAGAATCTCTATAAATTCATTACGATCTTCTTTAGTAATAAAAGCCACCTTTACCTTTATCGAATTGTAACTGAATCCAAATATCTTTGTAATCAAATTTTTATTTTTTTTCATCAAGGTAATCTTTGGTTTATAACCATAGTTTGCACCAGTTATCTTTCTTATTGAGTGTTCAATTATTAATTTTAATGTTGCATGATTATCATTGCTAGAAACAGGAGTTGGTTCATAGTTTCTATTTACAATTCTGTATTTATTTTTATCCTTTTCGTTAGATTGTCTAACTTTCATAAAATGTCTTTCATGCTTAGCCAGTTTATCTTTTCCTACTTTTTCCATTTCTTCTATAAATTTATCTACAGAATATATTTTTCCTATGGGAATTTTATTAGTAAAAGAAATTTCCTTCAGTAATCTTTGACCATATGTTAAAGGGATAATTTTAGCATTTGACGAGAATACATTTTTTTTCTGTAGTCTTTTTATTGCATTATATAAGTTTGCAGGTTGTGGCTTATAATGCCCACTATTATTATCGATATGAGTTATTTTACCATTTTCTATTTTTATTAAACCAGAACATAAAATTGCTTTACCACCACCAAGTGTGGAGTGACGGAAAGCGAGTTCATCACATCTACCAACATCAAGATGTTCGTGAACAACTAGTTTCCCTTCAAGGGTCATAGCATAAGCAACCATGTCTTGCTGACCTTTACTCACCTTACCTTTCGTATTATATAGATTACCTGATATATCATATAATCTGAAGTCATCGTTTTTTTGATCTATATATAGAGAATGCTTACTTTGCTCATCAGAAGTAAAATGCTTTACCTTAATATCAGTACCAAAGATTTGTCTATTTTTACCAAATTCTGTCATAAAATTATGCCTTGGAGAATGATTTTTAAATTTATTCTGCAACTTATAAAGATATTTATTTCCAATACAGTCAGTATGTTTATTACCTAGATCTATTGATATTTGACATTCTTTTGGTACGTAGTGTTTTGAGCTTGTTGCAGCTTGACCAAAATTTTTAGCAGTGATTTTAAATTTTTGTTTCAGATCCTTGCAAGTAATGGCTTGTTTTTCCCTTAATATTTTAGGTTTACTCAAGAGATAATATAATACTTTTTTAAAAATTCTTATTTTTTCTTTAATCTTTAACATAAATATCATTCACTTATATTAATTAACAATAATTAAAGATGGTAAAAAAACAGATAACACATTTGACTACATAATTATGAAACATATAATTTAATCTATTAGGATATTTCATGCTAAAAATTGCTATAGTAGGTTTACCAAATGCTGGTAAATCAACTCTATTTAATAGGTTAGTAAAAAGAAAAGCCTCTGTTGTTAGTAATACTCCTGGTATTACTAGAGATAGAAGAGAGGGAATAGGTAGAATTAGTAACTTAGAATTTAAAGTAGTAGATACAGGTGGTTGGAATGACCAAAGCAATTTTTCGGCACAGATTGTAGAACAGATAGAATTTTCCTTACTTCATACAGATATAATTTTTTTTCTTGTCGATGCCAAAACAGAAAATAATTATAACCAAGAATTTGCAAAGTGGTTAAAGAAAAAAACAAACAAGCCTACTATACTAATAGCAAATAAGTGTGAAAGTCCTAGGTCTCAAGACGTTGAATACTTAAAGTTCTTTAACTTCACCGATATAGTATATATTTCTGCTGAGCATAATCTCGGTATGGTTGATCTTCATGATGCATTGCTTAAAGTCATGAATAAAACTGAAAAATTAGAAGAAGAAGATAAATCTAATGGATTAAGAGTGGCAGTTATTGGACGTCCAAATGTTGGCAAGTCAACTTTTTTAAATGAACTACTCTCGGAAAATAGATTAATAGTGAGTTCGGAACCAGGGACTACACGAGATTCTGTTGATGTTTCATATAATCATAACAATAACCTTATCACTCTTATAGATACCGCAGGAATTAGGAGAAAAGTAGATGATAAGTTGGAATTACAATTTATTGAAAAAAGCATTGAATCAATAAAACGTTCTCATGTTGTGGTTCTAATGTTGGATTCCGCTTGTGGTATTGAACAACAAGATCTTGCTATAGTAGACATTGCAATTAAGGAAGGTAAAGGTATAGTGGTTGCATTAAATAAATGGGATTTAATTAGTAAAGATGAAAGAAGTAAATTAATAAAATTTGTGAAATTACAAGAAATTACAAAGCTTTTTTTAGAAGTACCAATTATAACAATTTCTGCATTTAAAGGTATACGTTGTGGTGATGTAATAGATAAATGTTTTGAAATGAATAATTTTCTCAGAAGAGAAATTAGTACCTCAAAGTTAAATAATTGGCTTGTTAATGCATTAGATAAACATTCTCATCCTCTTGTCAAAGGTAAAGCAATCAAAATGAAATACATTGTTCAAGTTGGTACTCAACCTCCAGCTTTTTCATTAATTTGCAATATACTACAAGGTATTGATGAAAGTTATAAACGTTATTTAGTTCAGAATTTAAGAAAGAATTTTTTTAGTGATGGTGTACCCATTAGATTAATATTGAAAAAAAATAAGAATCCTTATGTAAAGTAAGGTCTATTGAATAGAATTAATTTTTATTGAGAGTACATAGAGAATATAAAACAGATGCAAATAAAATAAAAGAGAATACTTGGTGAAGTATTGCGAAAGCTATCTGTACCTTTAGTAATAAGGTGGCAATTCCTAGAATTACCTGAATGACTATTAATAGTAAAATAACTCTTAGTGATTTTACAGTACTATTTCTCAAGGTTACAATTGCTGTGAGAATAAGAATTAAAAATGCCAACATTCTGTGTATGAATTGTACTGTTACTCTATTTTCAAAGCAATTTAACCATAAGGGCTTTAGAAAAAATAAATCACTTGGAATGATGTTTCCTTCCATTAATGGAAAAGTATTAAAAATCAACCCAGCATTTAGTCCTGCAACAAATGCACCAAAAATCATTTGTATTACAACCATAATTAGAATTACCTTTAGATAACATATGGTTGTGTTATAAACTATGGCTTTTTGTGGTTTTATTTGGTAGTTCAAAAATTGATATAGTAATAATGAAAAAATTATTAAGGCCAATGAAAAATGAAAAGCAAGCCTATAATGACTAACATGCGGTGTAATATCTAATCCACTTTTGACCATGTACCAACCTACAAAAGCTTGTAATATTCCAAGTAATAGAACTATACATAGTAGGGCAGTAGTTTTTCTTGATAATTTCTTTTTCAATTTAAAATATATAAATGGTAGTATAAAGACTAATCCTGTAAACCTCGCGATCAACCTGTGTATGTACTCTATCATATATATAATCTGAAATTCTTTTATACTGATATCATGATTGAATACTTTATATTCAGGTGTAGACTCGTATTTTGATTTTTCTTTTATCCATTCCTGCTTACTTAGTGGTGGTAATATTCCAGTAATAGGATTCCATTCAGTAATAGATAACCCTGAATGTGTAAGTCTAGTAAAACCACCAATCCCTACCATAAGCACTATCATAATACAACAGAGGAGAACCCAGTATGCTACTGCTTTTGTTTCCATACTCCGTGATTAGTTTTATTCCATCTTTGAGGATGCATAATAAATTCCCACAAAGCAAGAAATGCTGTTATGCTATGTAATAATTTATATATAGGAAAAAGCAGTGATACTACATAAAAAGTTAAGGATAATCTATTTTGTTTAATTATCACAAAGAAAATAATAGAATTAGTAATGTATACTATTATAAAATAACATAAGAACAATTCATTGAAAAATGGATTAAGTATCATTGAAAATAGAAGAAATGGAGCTGAGAAAAATGTAAAAGCTGTGGATCCAACAAAAAGATTTAATAATACAATTCCTCTAAATCCTGTTGTATTTCTTAAACGTACAACATAAGTTTCCATATATCCCTTTATCCATCTAGCTCTTTGCTTAATCCAAGATAATATAGTAATTGGAGATTCTTCAAAAGTTTCTGAGTCAATAATCTTAGTTTTATAACCCATTTGTGCAAGTCTTAGACCCAAATCAGCATCCTCTGTGACATTATAAGCATCCCAAAAAAATGCTTTTTTCAATGCTTTGACTGAAAAATGGTTACTACTCCCCCCTAAAGGTACAGGCATATTCATTGTTTGAATGCCTGGTAATAAATAATGAAACCAATTTAAGTATTCTAGAAAAAAGAATTTAGTAAGAAGATGATGTTTTGCATTATAATAGCTTAATCTTGCTTGTACACAAGCCAAATTATCATCATTTTTATGAAATTCATATAATGCTTTTTTTAATTGCAATGAATCTGGCTTGTCTTCTGCATCATATATTACAAGATATTTTCCTTGTGGCTACAAATTTTAAGATAGAGGAAGAGGAAATAATTATAAATATAAAAAGAAGTGTAAAATACGCAAATTCTTCTATCAGAGAGAAAATTGAAGTGATAAGAATAAAAGCAGAATAAACCTTAGAACCCAATCTTATATCTTTTGCTGAAAGATTGGAGTTTTTATAATATAGGTAATTGCTAGCAGATTCTGATATACCAAAATAAGAATTTAGAAAATCTAAAACCGTATTATTATTTACATTGATAAAGACATAATTATCTCCATATCTAGTTTTAATCCAATCAACTGTCAAGACCTATGTTATAAAGTTGCATATCACCTAAATGTAGACTAATGTAGTTTTTTATTTAGATCACGTGAAAGTGAAGATATAACTTTACTATTTACTTTGTCATCTTGATATTCATTGATTATTTTTTCTGTTACCTTCGAAGCAATATTGGTTGTGTATTTGTTTAAATCATTTATAGCCTTTTTTATTTTATTAGAAGATTGCTTCATAACAGTATCAGTATTATCTTTTAGCTCTTTATCTAGAATTTTTTTACTATTATCAATAATATCATTTGCTTGTTTACAAACATCATTAAATAATTTCTTCACTTTTCCATCTAAATTACGATATTCATCAACAGCATTACTGTAGAGATTAAGTACTTCTTTACGAAATTCCTCATCTTCAGAGTTTAGTGAGTTTTTTCTTTTACGTTTTTTTTTGATTAAGTTTTTTATTACTTTCTCAGCTAGTTTATATGAAAGGATAGCACCTGTAAAAAAAGCTATGTTAATAACTAATGATGAAGACATAAGATACCTTTCTTAAATTCTTGAGATACTAAACGCTCGACTAATTCTTTGCTTACTATAGAATTAGTAAGTTTATAATAGTATATTAAAGCAATGTTCAATGACATTTGCTTTAGGTCACTAACGTGTTGTAGTGCAAATTTTGTTATTTCATTTTTAGTAAATTTATCCGCCTTCTTCTTTTCTTCTTCTAACTGATGTTGAACATCATCTTTCATTTGATCAATTTTAATGAAAGTATCATCAAGAATCTTTTTTGCTTTTACTCTTGCCTGATGTAAGATTGAATCATTTTTTTTCATTATATCTTCTGTCACTTTTAATAAACAAAAAGAAACATTAAAGGAATTAATCATTCTTTTATTGTTTGTGCCTATCGTTTCTTCTAACCTTGGTAAGAACAAGTATTTTACTACATAGAAAAGTAAGAAAAAGTATACTAATAGCCAAAAGATCTGAGATGAAAAAGTTGATAAATCAAGTTGTGGCATCTCTAAGCTACAAATATCAAGAGTAAGGCTAATAGAAATGCAAACAACCCCATTGCTTCTACTAATGCAGCGCCTGTATAAACATATTTTTTCAATTTGTCCTCTGATTCAGGATTTCTTGCAAGTCCATTTAACATAGTAGAAAATATATTTGCTACACCTAGGGATGCACCTAGCATTCCAAATACACTTAAGCCAATCGCTATAAACTTTAAAGCCATTAAATCCATATAACATCCCTGGTTGAATTAATCCTTTTATTATACTTCACTTGATGAAAGGGGTCAATTATTTTACTGCATCCGACAAGTACACGCATGTTAACGAGGTAAATATATAGGCTTGTAGAACTGCAACAAAAATTTCAAAAGCTATTAATGTCATTATAAACAAAAAAGGTACTGGTGTCAAAAATATATTCATGTTTACGATGAAACTAGCTATTACTTTGATAATTGTATGACCTGCTATCATATTTGCTGCAAGTCTTATCGATAAGCTTACTGGCCGCGCTAGATATGTAAAAAGTTCAATAAAAATCATCATGGGAGCAAGCCAAAGAGGTGTTCCCTTTGGTAAAAGTACGCGTAAAAATTCTAAACCTCTTATTTTGAATCCATATATTGTTACATAAATGAAGACAATCATGGATAAAGTAAAGGTGACACTTATATGACTTGTTATTGTGAATCCATAGGGAAAAATCCCTATTAAGTTAGAGAATAAGACGAAAATAAATAATGTTAGTACCATGGGTATGTGGTTTAAACCCTTACTACCAGTATTATTTTCTATTATTGATACAACAAACTCATAAGTATATTCTACTAAAATTTGCATGGAATCCGAACGCTTTAATGTTACCCCTACTAACAAAAAAATTATTGCTAATGTAACTGATATCATCATAAAAAGTGATGAATTGGTAAAGCTTATGTCGTAACCAAAAATATGAGGTAATTCTACTATTTTATATACTCTAAACTGTTCTAATGGATTAAGTGCCATTCTTTTTATTTTATAAAGTGTATTTCTAGAATTATATATATAAAGCTTAGTAAATTAAATCAAAACATATTCAAAAAAAAAATCTTGTTCTAACTTTTAATATCGTATGCTAATTTCTCTTCTGATCTTAAAGATATTAATTAAATGCAATGAGCGCAATATCCATATGGTCAAGAAAAGTGTGATATAAAAAATGAACATTACAATCAGCGGTAGTAATAAAGAAAATTCTATTGCTATTCCACCACTTCTAATAATGCTTGCAGGTTGATGTAATGTTGACCACAAATCTACAGAGAATTTTACTATAGGAATGTTTATAGCACTGAAAATGGCAAATACTGCTGTTGACTTTTCAGCTCTCACTCTATTTTCAAATAAGTTCCAGAGCAACATATATCCTATATATAGAAAAAATAAAATTAACATTGAAGTAAGTCTTGCATCCCATACCCACCAAGTACCCCAAGTGCTTTTTCCCCATATACTGCCAGTGATCAAGCATATTGTAGTAAAAGTTGTTCCTATTGGTGCGGCACTTTGAGCAAGAACACTTGCAATACTATTACTCCACACTAATGAGATAAAACTCAACACTGCGATAAAACTATATATTGATAAGGAAAGCCATGCAGATGGCACATGTATGTACATAATACGTACTATCTCTCCTTGTTTATAGTCGTCAGGAGAAGAAAATAAGGCAAGATATATGCCTAATGCAAAGGACATAAAACAGATAACTTCAATATAAGACAAGATCTTCTTAGCAAAAGCAGTGAGGTTTCCTATACTTAGTTTATGTTTTTTCATGTGAGATATTACTATCAACATTTACTATTTTAACTTCACTATTAACCTTTTCTTTGTTAGTTGCTTTTATCATTATTATATCTAATAATTCCTCTACTTGTTTTTTATATTCTACCTTAATATGAAAATCTTTTTTTTTTGAATCCCGATGGGTCAATTCTAAAAGGAATTCCTCTTTGATTTGACTTTTTAATTCTTCACTAGTAATAGTTTCAACCTTATTTTCTAAGCATTTACTGATTCCAACCTTTTTTAGAATAATATCGTGTAAATTAATACTATCAAGATTCTCAGCTAAATTCAAAATGTTTCGCTGACTAAACCCTTCATGAAATAAAGTCTTAATTAATTCTATAATTACAGTTTGAATAAAATTTTCTATAATTTTCTCATTACTTTTATCTAACTTATTCCAAGCATTAATAATTTCTTTCTGATTCTTTGTGTTTTGTAATTTATTAATTATAAATGTAGAAGCAATCTCATGTGAATCTAAACCAAATTTATCTTCCATTTGATGCTGTATATGTATACCCTCTTCAAAACCTTCTAACGATTTTAACATTGTACCAATAATTCCAGTAAAGCAAGTATTAGGAATAGCTGTTCCTTTTGCATAATTTATACTGTAGAGAACGGAATTAACTAATTCGCTTTTTCTTTGTTCATCATTATTACAGGCTTTTAAAACCAACCATAAAATTTGACTGCCTGTTAGTTGTGAAGAGTGTACTTGGTCAATGTTATTACACCATTCTTTAATAAAAGAAATGAACTCTGAGTCTTTGTTTTTCAGATAATCGAGAAATTTGATAAATTCTTCACTTTCCTCAATCTTTTCAGGTGTTGGACCATACCTAATATTGAGTATATTGATACTTTCTTTAATACTTTCACCGGCAAGATGCGGCGAAATATGATCGGCAAGAGTATTTAAAATATTTCTCATACCAAATAGATTCTCATATAGGCCATCAGAAAGAAGTTGTAATGCAGACTTAAATATAACCATTGGGTTAAATGTTTTTGGCCTTGTCTCAAATTGTAATAAAATTATTGCAATTGCAAGTGGAATAGGTGCCAATATTGATAATAATATTGTAAGAGGAGGAAAAAGGTAATAAATTAATAATGAACTCACAATCAACATGTAAGATATTTTTTTATATTACCTTGAATAAATATCTTTCTATATTCTTCTCTAGTTATCTTCCTTATATGTAAGAAATGTATCAATTTCTTTACTAAATAAAGATGATAAAGTATTGCTAAAGACAGAAGTTGGTATAGTGACTGTATTTAGTAAATAATAACACGTAAAATAAAGACCTATTCTGATTTTATTAGAACTTTTTGAAGGAAATTGAACCTGAGAGATACCTATCATAAGAATGTTAAACTTATCTTATATACGATAGATTATAAGGTTTATTATTCATTTTACCAGAATATTTTAGAAGAAGGATTTACGGCTTGATTGAATAACTTTTTGCATTTTTCACAAAAATGACTTATAGTGTGTTGCTATTGTAGATAACTTTCTGCTAAAGCAGAGAACATAAACTTAGCAAAAAAGTTTTCTGAAATAAATAGTTTTTAAGGATAGTAAATATGGTTAACCTTTTCCTTTGTATGTTATTTTTTCTTCTACCATTCAATAGGGCATATAGTATAGAAAGTTATTTGGAAAGCATAAATAACTTTGTAAATCAGGCACTATATTTTAAGATTTTCTACATGCCATTTATAATTCTACTATTGATATTTGGGTACTTATTTTTAACTCTGCGTTTTAAATTCCTTAATGTCAGAATGTTCACCCATTCATTTGCGATTCTATGTGGAAAATATGATACACATAATCATGATGGTCATATAACACATCTACAAGCATTTATGACAGCCTTATCAAGTACTGTTGGACTTGGTACTGTTTCTGGTGTTGCAATTGCAATTTCAATTGGAGGACCTGGAGCAGTTCCTTGGATGATGATTACGGGCTTTTTTGGTATGTCAGCAAAATTTGCTGAAGTGACATTGGCTTTTAAATATAGAACAGAAGGAGAAGACCATCTATTTAGTGGTCCTTTTCGTTACATCAGAAACGGATTAAAAGAGGTAGGTTTAAGTAAACTCGGTATTATTTTAGGAGCCACTTATGCAGTGTTCTTAATTCTATCAGGACTAGGAGGTAGTGTTGCCTTTCAAGCCAATCAAATGGTATCTATTCTCTCTGGACATTCATCATGGATAGATCATAACCCTTGGTTTCTTGCATCTATAATTTCAGCATTGATTGGTATTGTAATCATAGGAGGTATAAAAAGAGTAGCAAAAGTTTCCTATGCATTAGTTCCTAGTATGTCAATTATATATATAATTGGGTGCATAACAATTATCATATTTAATATATCTAATCTTGGCTTTGCAATAAAAGCAATGTTTTTAAATATGATAAATTTTGATGCAGCTGGAGGAGGAGCAGTAGGAGCACTTGTTGCTGGAGTTCAAAGAGCGATTTTTGCCAGTGAAGCAGGTGTTGGTTCTGCATCAATTACTCATGCGGTTGCAAAAGACAAAGAGCCTGTAAGAAGCGGTCTTGTTGCTATGATAGAACCGTGTTTTGACACAATGTTTATCTGCTGTCTTACTGGAATAACTGTAATAATTACAGGCGCTTATCAAGCAAGTAACATGGAGGGAATACTAATTACTAAAAAAGCGTTTGAAAGTGTCTCTTCTTGGTTTCCCATACTATTAACAGTAGCTGCTCCACTTTTTGCATTTACTTCAGTGATTTCTTTTGTATATTGTTGCGAGATGGGATGGTTATATTTATTTGGTGGAAAAAGTATATTAATATACCGTATAGCAGTAGTAATAGTTGCTTTCTTTTCTTGTTTATCCCGAGATATAATTTCTATAGCCAATATAGGAGGTACCTTATTTGCCTGCTTAGCTTTAATCAACATGACAGCACTTATACTTTTTAGTAGACAAATAAATAATGATGTTAATTGCTACATGAAAAGACTAGGTAATGATGAAGTAAATTAACAATGGAAAAGTATATAGTTGCTATACTAGCCTATATGATAGGTTCCATTCCATTTAGTTTTATTATTACAAAAATCAATGGAATAAATTTAAAATCAATAGGATCAGGTAACATAGGAGCAACCAATGTTTTAAGAACAGGAAATAAATCTCTTGCTCTCCTTGCTCTGTTATTAGATGTATTAAAAGGTTTTACAGCAATATCTATAACGCAAAAGTTTTCTAATGATTGTGTAAATCTATCCATAGTACTAGTAATACTTGGTCATATGTTTCCCATATGGTTAAGATTGAGAGGAGGAAAAGGAGTTGCAACAACATTAGGAGTATTATTCGCTCTCAACAATACTATTGCTTTAATATTTCTCTTTATCTGGATTATTACATTTTTTATCTTTCGATATTCCTCCCTTGCCTCTTTAAGTGCAATAGCTCTTTCTATAATAATCTCATTTATAATAGAAAAAAATTTATTCCTAATAATATTAGGAATAGGAGCGATTATTTTTATAAAACACTATGAGAACATAAAAAATCTTTTACAAGGAAGAGAATATAGATTTAACAAACTCTATTAAACCTCATTATTTTTCATCCTTATTCCTTAATCTTTTGATTTTGTTTGAGATGAATGTTGTTCTATAGATAGATCATTAATAAGCTCTTTTGTATATAGGTCATCATAGAGCAAATCTGCTTTGCACCTAACAAGATACTCGTCTATACTCCCTTTCTCTTTAAAACCTTCTGGATTACATAAATGAGCATATTTTATGAATCCATTTAAAATCTTTTCTTTTGATAGGTGGTTTTATCAAGAACAAGGGGAAGCTTCTTCTGAAAATCCATAATGTTATTATTTTCTATAGAATCTAATATATGATTGATATCCTTTCCTCTAATTTGACTATTATATAGTGAAGTTGCTTGATCAAGGTATTCTAATATATTTTTATTCTTTTTTTCTAAACTAACACGTTTTTCTGCTAAATGAACCATGTATTGAGGATATTCTAGAGCAATTTTCGTAATATCTTTATTTGATTTACATTCTCTGATTTTTTCTTCAATCTCTTGATATTGTTCTAGTTTCTCTCCACCATCAGGAATAGTGTAAGTTTTATAAGTTTTATTAGAAGTGTTATATTCATTATAAGTTATAGAATAATAACAAGTAGGATTCGCTCCTTTATCTATCATGTATTTTACTATCTCTAAGTTATCCTGATCAGCAGCTCTCTCTATAGCTGTTAAACGACATATAATATTTGTAAACTTACTCCTCTCAGTTAATATTGGAGGTGAAATTAGACTATAACAAGTATATGAATCATCTATTTTAGCACCATTATCTATTAGCAGTTTTATTATTTCATTTTGCAACAATTTTTGAAAATTAAATGAGTAGTTAGAATTAAGTGCATGTGTTAATATAGATTGATTTATCATGGCTCCCCATTTATACTCAAAAGCATAGCTATAGTCAATAACAGCATTAACATTTGCTCCTGATTTAATTGCATTAATAACGCCTTGTATATTTAATTTTTCAATAGCTTCATGTAAGTCTCTATCTTCTTCTCTTCTTCTCATATATCTCCTTAAAAGTTATATTATATTGCTAATTTGTTAATGATTTATGTAAATTTAAGGTATATACCATGGAGGTTAAGATCAAGTGTGAGGTGAAATTTTCTCTTTCAATTAGATTTGCGCTCAGTTGTAAGAATTTTTTGTCAAAATATCTTTTCAAAAAAAGCTCTTAGAATTATTTTGTTTTGTGAACAAGCAGCAATGATGGTGTTAATCATTAGAAATGCTATAGTCATTGGTCCTACACCTCCTGGTACTGGAGTAATTGCCTTAGCTTTTTCTTTTATTTTTTCAAAATCAACATCACCTACTAATTTATTTTCCACACTGTTTATACCAACATCAATCACTATTGAGTTATTTTTCACCCACTCTGGCTGAATAAATTTTGGCTTTCCTACTGCTGCAACTAATATATCTGCTTTTAAGCAATAATCTGATATATTACGGCTGTGCGAATGTAAAATAGTAACTGTACAATTCTCTTGTAATAGTAAATGAAACATTGGCTTACCAACTATACTTGATCTACCAATTACTACTGCATTTTTACCTGATAAGTCTTTTTCCACTGATTTTATCAAGTGTAGCACCCCACATGGAGTGCACGGTATGAAGCAGTTTTTTTCACCTTTAATTAGCTTACCAACGTTTTCGTTATGAAATCCATCAACATCTTTCTCTATATTGATAGAGTTAATAACTCTACTAGCCTGTATGTGATTAGGTAGAGGAAGTTGTACAAGAATTCCATTTATAGATTTATCGTTATTAAGTTCACTAATTTTTTTTATTAGTTCACTCTCTGATATATTATCTGAAAGAATTATTGTTTCAGAGTCTATACCTAAAGATTCAGCTTTTTTTTGTTTATTGCGAACATATACTCTACTTGCAGAGTTATTACCAACTAAAACCACTTTTAAACAAGGATTGAGGTTATATTCTTTTTTTAAATAAGCAATTTCTTTTGATAGCTCTTTACACAGATTATCTGCTATTTTTTTACCATCTATAATCACAGTCCTCTCCACTCCTTAAATTTAGAAAATTTAATATCAAATAAACTTAATATTTTACCTACAGAGTGGTCAATAATGTCATTTAATGAGTTTGGTTTTATATAAAATGCTGGTACTGGTGGTGCAATTATAGCCCCCATTTCTGTTAACTTGAGCATATTTTTGAGATGTCCAATATGTAGAGGAGACTCTCTGACCATTAAAACCAATTTTTTTCTCTCTTTAAGAGTGACATCCGCTGCTCTTGTAAGTAAACTAGAAGTTACACCAGATGCAATTTCTGACATTGTTTTCATAGAACATGGAGCTACTATCATTCCTAATGTGTTAAAGGAACCACTTGCTATTTTTTCTCCTATTTTTTCCTCAGAATAATAAAAATCTGCAAGTGAAATAATATCTTTGAGTTTTCTAGAAGTCTCATGCTCTAAGGTTACTCTACCAGCTTTACTAATGACCAGGTGAGTCTCGAAATCAGCTAATGCTTCTAAAATTCGTATGCCATAAATTGAACCAGAAGCACCACTTATACCTATTATAATTCTATTATTCACTCAATTCTTCTTCAGAGTTCATTCCAAGTGCACGTTTATATACGTCAAGCAATGCTTCCTGTTCCTCTCTATCATCACCATCCATCTTTCTCAGTCTAACGACTTGCTTCATAACTTTTGCATCAAATCCTTCATCTGCTGCTTTTGCATATATGTCACGAATATGGTCCTGTATATCTTTCTTTTCTTTTTCAAGATTTTCAATTCTCTCTATATAATTTTTTAATTCTTCAGATGTAACTTTATGTATTGATTCTGTACGTCCTTCATCTTTAATATTAGTCATTTTACAGGTGTATATTCACTATGAAATAGATTCTACCATAAGAGTGAGAAATAATCACTATGTATATAATCTAAAATAAAGAAACTTCTAGAGAAAAATCTTATTCTAGAAGAAGTGATATACAAATATTGCTATGCATACTGATGGGCATTCTTCAATGCTACCTGCTTCCTGGTTTATCGATAGGTAGTTGCTTTAAGCTTTCTGGAAGATGCTCTACCTCATAGTCTTGAATATCTAAATCAACAAGAGATATCAATGGAAATGGTAATTTTACTTTACTTTTTCTCTTTATGAGCGCAGCTTCAGCAATAACTTGACCACCTTTTTCTTCTGCACATCTTACTGCTTCGAGAGAAGACTTTCCTGTAGTTACTACATCTTCAATTAAGAGTATTTTATCACCTTCTTCTATTTGAAATCCACGACGTAGTGCAAAGTTACCATTAACACGTTCACAAAATATTGTTTTGATATCAAGTTGTCGTCCAATTTCATATCCTACAATTATTCCTCCAATTGCAGGAGCAAGTATAAGATCTATTGAATAATTCAATTCTTTTTTAATTTTTTCTACTAGTAATCTACAGATTTTAGTTGCTCTTAATGGATTTTCAAAAATTTTAGCACATTGTATATAAGTATCACTATGCAATCCAGACGATAATAAAAAATGCCCATGTAAAATGGCTTGACTTTCTTTCAGCTTTTTTATTATTGTGTTATTTTCATCACATTTCATTTACATTCCTTATCAATTATTTTAATTATACAGACATCATACCAAACATTTATTGCAGTTTCAAACATATCAATTATTGTATAGATTGGTAATATTAAACCCATAATATGTAAAGGCATATTCATTGAAGTTAGGTAGTTAGTTGCCATAAAGTAACATCCCATTGGTACTCCAGCATTTCCAATTGCAGCAACAGTTGCTAAAAAAATCCACATAAACATTTCAATAAGAGAAAAAGAATGTCCATTTACCTCTGATACAAACATCACAGTAATTAAAATAAATGCAGCACAAGCATTCATATTGATAGTATAGTACACACAGGTAGCATTAAAGATGATACTTTTTTTGAAACATTCAGCTTATTTTGCATGAAATTTATAGTTGTTGGTAGTGCTATAGTTGAGGATTTTGAAAAGAAAGCAACAGTTAAAGCCGGAAAGATACCTTTAAATGTGTGTATTGGTGATATACCTTTAACCCACATTAATGATGGTAAAATCACGAATGCTTGAAGAAAATTTGCAGAAGTTATACAAATAAAGTACCATAATAGGTTATGAAACTGACTACTATTTTCCAATTCATATAGGAAGCAAGTAATAAAGGACCAGATAGCAATTGGAATAAATTTCAATAACCTTTGAGCAATTTTAAGAAGCGCCTCAAAAAGCGCAGAGAATAAATTATGTAGTACCTCTCGTTTTTGTTTAGAAAGAGAAGCAGTGGCGCTACCCATAAGAAAGGCTACAATTATACCGCCTATCATATTATTTTCAAGAAAGATACGAACAAAGTTCGAAGGAATTAGCGATTTTAAATACGTCAGATAACCATTATTATCATGACTTATACTTTCTGTTATATTATTCAGGAAACTTCTTTCTGCAGGGTCTATAAGAAGGTAGAGTAATAATGCAACAGATGAAGCAATAAAGGTTATTAATAAAGTATAAAGTACAGTTTTTCTGATGAGATTTCTCATTTCCGCTAAATTTTCAAGCCCTGAAATACTTGAGGTTATAGATAAAAAAAACAAAGGTAAGCTTATAAGTTGAAAAAATTTGATAAAAATATCACTCATTAATTCAGCTATATTAAGAATAACTTTACTATTTAAATAGTATGCAATAATTGCAAATATTATTGAAAAGAGTATTGTAAATCTATGCATTACAAATAACAACTAAGGTAATAGTTTACATATAGTACCCTACTAATGCAAATTTAATTCATTTATAGTTTTAAGCGTATTTGATGAATTATATTAAATATGTATTGATTGAAGGAGTTGTTTTATATACTTGTTTTCAGTTTTTTGTATTTCTTCGATAGTACCTAAAAAAATTATATTTCCTTCATATAAAACTGCAATTCTACTAGCTATTCTGAACATACTATAAATATCGTGTGTTATAGTAATAATTGTAGCGTGAGATAATTTTATTATTATTTCATTTACTATATCTGACATAATTGGATCTAATCCTGAAGTTGGCTCGTCTAAAATAATGATTTCTGGATTGTGAGCGATTGCTCTTGCAAGTGCAACTCTCTTTTTCATTCCACCTGATAATTCTATAGGAAATAGATCTGCTATATTTTCTTCTAAGCCAACATCCTTTAATTTTTCTATAGCGAGTTGCTTTGCTTCTTTTCTTCCGATATTAAGACGTTTTTTATAATTGAAAGATATATTCTCCCATACTGTTACATAGTCAAAGAGAGCAGAATTTTGGAATAGTACTCCAAATTTATTCTTGTTCTTGCTATGTATTTTTATATTACCTGAATCTGGAGATAATAAACCAATAATTGTTTTTGTTAATACTGATTTTCCACTTCCTGATCCACCTAATATAACTAATGATTCGCCTTTAAAAATATTTAAACTGAGATCGTTTAATATTATTTTATCATAAAAAGAAAGGCTTAAATTCGATATTGATACTATAGTGCTATGCATAAATTAGAGTAATGATATAGTTCGTGAAGACAATTAGTGTAGATGACAAAACCACTGTTGATGTTGTGGCTATACCAACACCTCGTGCTCCTTCACGACAATAATATCCATAGTAACAGCTTGAAATAGAGACTATTGCGCCAAATGCAGTAGATTTTACTAAACCAGTAAAGAAGTCCTTCATACTAAAGAACTTGACTGTATATTGAATATATATATTTGTATTAAAATTAAATTCTAATACAGCAGTAATATACCCACCAAGTATTCCTATTAGATCTGCACATATTATAAGTATAGGAAATACTATGATTGAAGATAAAATTCTTGGTACTACTAAATATTTGAATGGATTAATATTTAAAGTTATAAGAGCATCTATTTGTTCAGTGATACGCATAGTACCTATTTCTGCTGCAATTGATGAACCTACTTTGCCGACCATAATTAAACTAATCAGAACAGGTCCTAACTCCCTAATAATTGTAATTGTTACTATCTTAGGTATGATTTGCTCTTGATTAATCAATACACCACTCAACTTACTCTGCAATACTATCACCGCTCCTATAAAAATTCCTGTTAATCCAACAATTGGTAGTGAAAAAAAACCTATTTCTATAATTTGTTTCACTATATTACTAAAATAGTACGGTGGTACTAAACAATGGTATATTGACTGAATGAAAAATATAAATGCATGACCAAGCTTTGACAGAAAGCTAATAAAGCGTTTACCGATTTCCTCTATATAAGACAAGTTTAGTTCAATCGAAGATTGTCCCTATGGATTATAATTGAAATACAGATCAAGTTCAACCATAAGAAACATCAAACTAGATATAAATAATATATTATAAGTTTTCAAAACTCATAAATTAGAATGAAACATATAACCCTTTGTTTATCACTACCCATAAGAGAGCTCTAACTAGTTAGAGCTCTCTTATTTTTGTAAAAATGTATATGATCTTGATGTTTCGCATTTGTGGTTAATCTTTCTGTCAGTACATCTAATAATAAATATGCTATTAACATATTGTAATTTTACTCCTAGTTAATAAATACTATTATTTCAATTATATTGTTGTAAAACTCAAACTAGGTAAATATTGCCTCAGGTATTTTCCTGTAACACTTTCTGACATATGTACCACTTCTTCAGGGATTCCAGATGCGATTATTCTGCCACCTTCTACTCCTCCTTTTGGACCTATATCTATTATATAATCTGCAACTTTTATTACGTGTAAATTATGCTCAATAACTATCACTGTATTTCCTATATCAACCAATTTATGTAGTATTTTTAAAAGATTGTTTATATCTTCAAAATGTAATCCTGTTGTTGGCTCATCTAAAATATATAATGTTTTACCTGTAGATCTTTTTGATAATTCTTTTGCAAGTTTTATTCTTTGTGCTTCTCCTCCAGAAAGAGTAGTCGAGGATTGCCCAAGTTTGATATATCCAAGTCCAACTTCTTGTAGGGATATTAGTTTTTCTTTTACTAAATGGAGGCTACCAAAGAAATCACAGGCTTGGTCTATTGTCATATCAAGCACATCTGCAATCGATTTAGATCTATAAGTAATTTCAAGTGTCTCTCTGTTATATCTTTTACCTTTACATTGTTCACATTTTACATATACATCTGGCAGAAAATGCATCTCTATTTTTAAATAACCGTCTCCTTTACAAGCTTCACATCGTCCACCTTTTGTATTAAATGAGAATCTACCTATATTATATCCTCGCGCTTTTGATTCTGAAAGCCCTGCAAACCAATTTCTTATATGAGTAAATATACCAACATAAGTTGCAGGATTTGAAGCAGGAGTTCTTCCAATGGGAGATTGATCAACTTCTATCACCTTGTCTATATATTCTAATCCTGTAATTTTACTACATTTACCATACTTTGCTGAAGAACCATGAATTTTATTTGCTAAATACTTATATAATACCTCTATCACTAAGCTTGATTTTCCTCCTCCTGATATTCCAGTAACACAGATAAGATTGCCTATTGGAAATTTAACGTTTATGTTTTTGAGATTATTCTCATGAGCATTAAATACCTCTATGAACTTATTTGTACATGCTCTTCTGCTTTTCACAGGAATTACTTTCTTCTGGCTTAGATATAGTCCTGTAAGACTTTTTGTATTCTCCATAATCTGCTCAGGAGTACCTTCTGCCACTATCCTTCCACCATTAATACCAGCCCCTGGACCAATATCAATCACATGATCAGCTGCCATGATTGTATCCTCATCGTGTTCAACAACAATGACAGTATTACCCATATCTCGTAAGTTTCTCAATGTATGAATTAATCGATCATTATCACATTGATGTAATCCAATTGATGGTTCATCCAACACATATAAAACTCCTGTTAGCCCTGAACCAATCTGCGAAGCAAGTCTTATCCTCTGACTCTCTCCTCCTGATAAAGTGCTAGATTCACGGTCAATTGTTAAATAATTAAGTCCGACATCTTTTAAAAAAGTTAATCTTTTTTCTATCTCACTTATTATCTTGTTTGATATTTGTTTTTGTTGCTCTGTCAGTTGTTTTGGTAATTTTACAAACCACTCATGAGATTCTTCAACGCTCAAACTTGCTATTTCTCCTATATGTTTATTATTAATCTTAACTGAAAGCGCCTCTTTTTTTAGTCTAAAGCCTTCACATTCCTTACAATCAAATACAGAACAGTACTGAGTTACAAGTGTTTCGTCATACTCTTTTTGATCTTCTAATATGTTGATCAAACCTTTAAAATTCATTTTCTTAGAACCAAATAGAATTATTTCCTTTGATTCTTGATCAATAGTATTCCATGGAGAATTAAGACTAAACTTATAGTTTTCTGCAAGAAAAGAAATGATATTCCAACGCTTTACTTGTATATCTAATCCTATAGGCTTTAGAGCGCCTTCAGAAATTGAAAGAGTATCATCAGGTATTACCAACTTTATGTCTATGCTTAATTTTTTACCAATACCATTACATACCATACATGCACCGTAGGGGCTGTTAAAGGAAAATAGCCTTGGTTCAACCTCTTCAAGAGTAAATCCAGATTCTGGACAAGCAAAATTCTCAGAAAAGGTAAGAGTACTTATTTCAGAACTAACATTATCTGGTATACTTATTACTTCAACATACATTAAACCATTAGCAAGTTTTAATGCTGATTCTATACTGCTTGGTAATCTATTACCAAGATCATTTGAAATCGATATTCTATCTATAACAACTGAGATGCTATGCCTTTTATTCTTATCCAATGTAGGCAAGTCATCTATATTATAGACTGTTTGATCTATCTTTAATCTAACATAACCCTGCTTTTTTATTTCTAGTATTTCTTTAATATGCTCACCCTTTCTACCACGCACTATAGGGGCTAATATATATATTTTAGTTTCATTAGGTAGAGATAATATAACATCTACCATTTGCGATATAGTTTGCTTAGTAATGGGTAAGCCAGTCGTTGGTGAATAAGGCACTCCTATTCTAGCATATAACAACCGCAGGTAATCATAAATTTCTGTTATTGTTCCAACAGTTGATCGAGGATTTTTTGAAATTGATTTCTGATTAATTGATATAGCCGGTGAAAGACCTGTGATTGATTCAACGTCTGGCTTATCTTGAATGTTTAGAAATTGTCTAGCATAGGCTGATAAACTCTCCACATATCGTCTCTGACCTTCTGCATAGATTGTATCAAATGCTAAACTCGATTTACCGGAACCACTTAGCCCTGTAACAACAACTAATTTATTTTTTGGTATACTAATATCTATACCTTGTAGATTATGCTCTCTAGCATTTTTAATTTTTATGGAGCTATTCATGTTATATATTTATATTTAGAGCTATTATACATTGAAAATATCAATTAAAAATGGTATAAACTTAATTAAAGGTTATGTCTTTTTAAAAGCTTCATTGAGTAGAGTTATCAACATAAATAAACTCTTCTCCACAATAGGGACAAGTAATCTTCTCTTCTTCTTTTCCTAATTCTAAATATATTTTAGGGTGACCAAGATCTTGATCATTTTGATTACCACTGCAACATACTCTTCTAGCTTTAACTTGTATCATGTAAATTTCAGTAATCTAAATTAGAATATATTCCTCAAAAATGAAAAGCAAGCAATCTATTTTTTGCTAAAGAAAATCTCTATCTTATTTTGTAATTTTGCACAATAAATTTAAAAGGTGTGACATTAGTAAGAACTTTCTTTATGTTTGATATAGTAAAATCAATTTCAACAATTTGCTTCTTAATATCTTTATTCTGCTCGATAGTAAAAACAGCAGTTGCACTACAGTGATATGTAATTAAGTCCTTGTTTAATTGATTAATTAATAATTTAACGACATTTAAGTTATTAACTTTTCTTGTTTTTACAGAAAAATTTCTCATTTCATTATTAATTTTATCTTGGAAACTATTATATACTTTTTGTATAGAATTATTCCTTATAAAGCCTATCTGATAGGAACTATCCAAGGTTTGCCTTGATTCATATACTTCTATATATTTCTTTATTAAATGTCTTCCTATAGATATGTGTTCATCCTCTTTTTCATTTTTACTCACCTTATATATTATGGAAAACTCATCATCTGTATGATCCATATATTTTACAAAATTAATATTCTTTTTTATAGGTAGCAATAAGTATATATTCAATAATAATATACATACGCATAATAAAATAAATGACGCTATTAATAGCAACCATGACTTTTCTGTCATGCAAAATAAATATCGTTCACAATACCAGTTAATTCCTTTTTCGAAGTAGCTTTTATTTTTTACTGATTCAAATAATTGATTATTCATAATGTTGAAATTTTATAGTAGATTTATTCTTTTGTTTTATGGATAGTCTCGTTATAAGGTAAGGATCTGTTTCCAAACTCTCTATTCTGTATCACATATCCACCCTCCACCAATTATTTGATTTCCTAAGTATGCCACACAAGCCTGACCTGGACTAATACCAAAATGGTCATCATACAAATTTACATATACCTTATCAGTATCTTGAGAAGAGTATATTTTTGCTAAACTACCCTTATGAGACGATCTAAGTTTTACCATAACTTCTTGACCGTCTTTTGGCTTCTCTAACCAATTTATATCTTTTATCACTATTTTCTTTTGCATCAAAGCATTAATTGGTCCAACTACTACTTCATTATTTTTTGCGTTAATCTTTATTACATAAAGTGGTTCTCGATATGCAACTCTAAGTCCCTTTCTCTGTCCTATAGTAAAATTTATTATACCATTGTGTTCACCTAGAATTTTCCCTTCTAAATTGACAATTTTACCTCTTTGTGCAGATTGTGGAACTAGCTCGGTTATTACTTTACTGTAACTACCTGAAACAAAGCATATATCCTGACTATCTGGCTTTTCTGATATTTTTAGATCGAAATATCTCGCAAGATCTCTTATATCACTTTTATAAAATCCCCCTAATGGAAATCTAAGAAAATTTAATTGCTCTAAAGTAGTGGAAAATAAGAAATAGCTCTGATCTTTATACCTATCAATACTTGTATATAATTTTATCTTACCTCCCTCTTCTAATCTTCTTACATAGTGTCCAGTAGCCAAGATATCTGCATTGAGATTTTTTGTTACTTGTAAAAGGTCACGAAATTTCACTGTTTGATTACACCTTATACAAGGTATAGGAGTGTTTCCGTTCATGTATGTATCTACAAAATCTTCTATGACCTCTTTTTTAAAAATTTCCTCATAGTTTAGAGTATAGTGAGGAAATCCCATTTTTTCAGCTACACGTTTAGCATCATGTATATCTTCACCACCACAGCATGTACTTTTGCCTGTATACAACTGAAGAGTGATACCTATAACCTGATATCCTAATTTATATAATAAAGCAGCTGTAACAGAACTATCCACTCCTCCGGACATTGCAACAACAACTTTTGTCTGAGAGGAAGAAGAATGACTTCCTCTCAGAGAATCTATCTTAAATTTTTCCAACACTTTATTCTGCTAAAAATATGTGACTATTATATAAAAATAACATGAAAATTAAAAAAAATTAACTATAATTAGCAGTGTTTTATATAAATAACAATTCAAATTAAATGATCATAGTATACAAAAAGAACTTAATTTATTTTTCTGTTTTATTTGTTTTCACAGAAAAAAATAATTTATACATAATTCTTGACCCTTATCTTGAAGTCATAGTTCTTGCAGCTAATCAAGTTTCTATTCTCGAAATTAGAATAGCAATAAAAAAAAGCTAATTTAATTATACAAAAGAAATTGTACTTACAGTATTTACTTAACCCAATTGTATCTTATATTTATCTTGGAAGAAAGTTTAGATTATGTGTTGTAAAATCTGATTCAAATTATGTAAAACTTTACAATGGTATAATATACGTATGTAGTACATCTACCTCAAATAGTATAAAAATAAACTTTGCTGTAAATAATTGGTATAGAAAGCGTGCGAAGATAAAATTTAATGAAAGATTAAGGGAATGTTTATTACACTTGACGGCTAGAAGAACAATTGAAATACCAGATTTAATCATCAAGCTTAACCCATTAAACAAGAAAATATCTTGTTATTACGAATCATGTAATGTGTTGTTATTAAATATGAATTTCATTAGAACACCTATTTTTTTTATTGACTACGTTATATATCACTCAATATTTTTTTTAATTTTAAAGAGAAAAAACTGTAATTTCATTTCTTTATTACCAGAAAATATCAAGAAGAAAATATTATCTTTTTAATAAGGTTTATATACAAAGGCAAAAATAGGAGTGCTTTATAGTAGTGAAAATTAAGTCTACTTTAGGTTTAGTATAGGGTTAATTAACCCTATACTAAAAACTTTTTAAAACTAATTATCTTTTTTCTCCTTATTGTCTATATCATGGTACTCGGAATCAACTACTTTTTCTTCTTCATGACTTTCTGATGTTGTAGAGTTGTCATTTTGTTGCTGAGATTTATACATAGCTTCACCAAGCTTCATAGATACTTGAGAAAGGTTAGTAATTTTTTGCTCTATCGAATTAGTATCATCAAAATTATCAGATTTAATAGATTGTTTCAATTCATTGAGTGCATTTTCAATAGCAGATTTATCTTCAATTGATACTTTATCTCCATACTCTTGTAGTGATTTTTCTGTGGAATGTAATAGACTATCTGCACTATTTTTTACTTCAATGAATTTTTTACGCTTTTCATCTTCTTGAGCTTTTTCTTCAGCTTCTTTTACCATACGACTTACTTCTTCATCAGATAAACCACCAGATGATTGAATTCTTATCTTTTGCTCTTTTCCAGTAGCTTTATCTTTTGCAGAAACATGCACTATTCCATTTGCATCTATGTCAAAGGTAACTTCTATTTGTGGTATACCACGAGGAGCAGGTGGTATTCCTTCCAAACTGAATTGCCCAAGTAATTTATTATCCGCAGCCATCTTTCTCTCACCTTGATAAACTTTAATCGTTACTGCTGTTTGATTATCTTCTGCCGTTGAAAATACTTGAGATTTTTTTGTAGGAATTGTAGTATTACGTTCAATTAATGGAGTGGATATTCCTCCCAAAGTTTCAATACCAAGTGAAAGTGGAGTTACATCTAGCAATAATACATCTCGTACATCACCTTGTATTATTCCAGCTTGTATTGCAGCTCCAATAGCAACCACTTCGTCAGGATTGACGCCTCTGTGTGGATCTTTATTAAAGAATTCTTTAACTTTTTCTATGACCTTTGGCATTCTTGTCATACCACCAACCAAAACTACCTCACCGATCTTATCAGCAGATAGACCAGCATCTTCTAATGCCTTTTTACAAGGAATCATAGTTCTTTCAATTAAATTACTAACTAATCCTTCAAGTTTTGCCCTAGTTAATTTGATATTTAAATGCTTTGGACCACTTGAATCAGCAGTAATAAAAGGTAAATTTATTTCTGTTTCTATAGCACTTGAAAGTTCTACTTTAGCTTTTTCAGCAGCTTCCTTAACTCTCTGCATAGCCATAGGGTCATTCTTTAGGCTAATTCCACTAATCTTCTTAAATTCATCAAGTAAGTAGTCAACCACTGCATTATCAAAATCTTCACCGCCAAGATGAGTATCGCCATTTGTAGCTTTTACTTCAAACACACCATCACCTATTTCGAGCACTGAAACATCAAATGTTCCTCCACCAAGATCATATACTACTATCGTATGTCCATGCTTTTTATCAAGACCGTAAGCAAGTGCTGCAGCGGTAGGTTCGTTAACTATTCTGAGTACATTTAATCCAGCAATTTTTCCAGCATCTTTTGTTGCTTGACGTTGAGAGTCATTAAAATATGCAGGAACCGTTATTACTACATCCTTTACCTCTTCTCCAAGATACGCTTCTGCAGCTTCCTTTAGGTTTTGTAGTATAAATGCACCCATTTGACTAGGAGAATATTCTTTATTCTCATTGGTTTTGACCCACGCATCACCATTTTTTGCTGCAAACACTCTATATGGTACACTGAGGTTTTTTATTTCGTAATCATTATATTGGCGGCCTATAAGTCTTTTAGTAGCGAAAAAAGTGTTACTCGCATTAGTTGTTGCTTGTCTTTTTGCTGGAGAGCCAACCAGTCTTTCCCCTGAAGAAGTAAATGCAACTATTGATGGTGTAGTTCTTGCTCCTTCTTTATTCTCTATCACTTTAGTATCTTTGCCTTGCATTATTGCAACACAAGAGTTTGTTGTTCCGAGGTCAATACCTATTGCTCTTCCCATGATAAATACTCCCTATAATAATGTTATCGATACATACTATATAAGTACACTACTGCCCAATTACAAGTTACATATCTCAATTTGAATTAAAGAATAGTCAGAAAGCTTGTGTAAAAGATAAGGTATTAGATAGGAGAGGATCAGATATAATTTGAGAGGTTTACTTATAAAAATGCTTTTTTATGAATTCCGCTCCTAGCCTTATTCCTTCATCATTTACTATATGTCCAAGAGAAGAAATAGCATGGCTTTTAACATTTATTCCATTATTTTTCAGAGCATTTACTGATTCATTGAGGCATGAAAAAGGAATAACATCATCACATTCTCCATGAATGAGGCATATATCAGGCTTAGATTTAATTTCTGATTCTATATAAGAAGGAGCAATAAATCTACCGGAGTAAGCTATAACTGAAGAACAAAGTTGTATACGAGTAAGTGCAACATATATAGTAAGCATTGCTCCTTGAGAAAAACCAACTAAAGAGAGTTGTGAATTCTGCAAGTTAAGTTCATATAGCTTTTCATCTATAAAGTTACTTACAATTGATGCAGCATTTGTTATTCCTTTATACAATGCTTCTTCACTACGATCTTCTAAACTAAACCATTCATAACCGTCACCAATTTTTCTTGTAAATGGAGCATTTGGAGCTATGAAATGTGTATCAGGTAGGAACTTGCTCATCACTTTAGCAAGATGAATAAAATTATCACCACTTGAGCCCCAGCCATGTAAACATATGACTAAGTTTTTCTGACACCCAGGAATTTCTGGACCATTTATCTTTATTTTCATTGTATTGAATATAGTTCTCTTTAGATTTTATACTAGACTATTGAATATGATAACAATTTAAATTTAACAAAGAGAGGATTTTCTTACTTCATCAGCAACTTTTTCTTCATCCCTAGTAATTTTCTTTCCACTCAGTATGTCCTGTATTTCACTACCAGTAAGAGTTTCAAATTCCAATAAATTTTCAGCAACAAGATTGAGTTCTTGAAGATGTTTAGTCAAAATTTCTCTTGCTTTTTCATAACATGAAGAGACTATTTGTTTCACTTCTTCATCTATTAGCCTAAGTGTATCTTCAGAAACTACATCTGAACCATTCTCACGACTATGATATATTGGACCTATCTTATCACTCATTCCCCATTTTATCACCATAGCACGAGATAAATCGGATGCTTGCTTTATGTCTGAGGATGCACCACTTGTTACTTTATCATAACCAAAAACTAATTCTTCTGCTACTCTACCGCCCATGGCAACGGTAATGTCTGCTATCATTTTCTCTCTTGTATGTGATACCCTATCCTTTTCTGGTAATCTCATGACTAAACCTAAAGCTCTTCCTCTTGGAATAATTGTTGCTTTATGTATAGGATCAGACGCCGGCATATTAACTGTTATTATTGCATGACCAGATTCATGGTAGGCAGTTAATTTTTTCTCTTCTTCTGTCATAATTAAAGAACGTCTCTCCACACCCATCATAACTTTATCACGTGCATATTCAAAATCATCCATAGTAACAATTTTCTTATTCCTTCTTGCAGCAATAAGTGCTGATTCATTTACTAGATTTGCTAGATCAGCACCTGAAAAACCAGGAGTTCCTCTTGCAACTATTTTCACATCAACATCAGGTGCTATAGATATTTTTTTCATATGTGTGTTGAGTATCCTCTCACGTCCATTTATATCAGGTAGAGATATTGTAACTTGACGATCAAAACGACCAGGTCTTAGAAGTGCAGGATCTAGAATATCTGGGCGATTGGTTGCAGCAATTATTATTACACCTTCATTAGATTCAAAACCATCCATTTCAACCAAAAGTTGATTCAATGTCTGTTCTCTTTCATCATTACCACCTCCAAGACCAATTCCACGATGTCTACCAACAGCATCTATTTCATCTATAAAAATTATACAAGGAGCATTTTTTTTACCTTGATCAAACATATCACGTACACGGCTTGCACCAACACCAACAAACATTTCAACAAAATCTGATCCAGAAATACTAAAGAATGGGACATTAGCCTCACCTGCAATTGCACGTGCAAGAAGTGTTTTACCAGTACCTGGAGAACCAATGAGAAGGCATCCTTTTGGGATTTTTCCACCTAGTATTTGAAACTTTTGTCTTTGTTTAAGAAAATCAACAATTTCGATCAATTCTTCTTTTGCTTCATCTATACCAGCAACATCATCAAATGTTACCCTTTTTCTTTCAGTCATCAACCTAGCCTTTGATTTTCCAAAGCTAATCGTCCTATTGCTTCCTGCTTGAGTTTGTTTAAGTAGAAATAATAGTAAACCAATAAATATAAAGGTTGGAATCCATGAAATGAGTAATCCTCCTACAATGTTCATGATCGACTCTCCTGTAGAGAAGGAGAAATTGACCTTTTTATCATGTAAATTCTTAACTAGATCGTTATATATGACACCATTTAAACTAAAATTTGAGCCATCTTTGAATTTACCTTCAATATTCTGATTTTTTATTATAACTTTTTCTATATCGTTGCTTTCCAGCCTATCTAAAAATTCTGAAAAAGGTATAATAATTTTATTATTTTCGGTGTTTCCTATAAACTGCATATATGCAACGGAAATAAGAACAATTATAACCAACCACATTAAAAAGCCTTCTAAGAATTTTCGCATTGTAAATTTTTACCGAGAATTAATTAACTGTATCAGATTTTTTTGGGTTATGCTACTATAGTTACGAAGTAGAAATGAGTGTATCTCATCAAACTAGATGAAGCAAAGAAACGACTAATTCATATCTTTCTATAAATTATTTATTTGTTTCTTTATGCTATTTAATAGCCCTAGCTTAAATCAAGACTCATAATATTTCTCAACTAGTTTATTAAGTAACCTGACACCAAAGCCTACAGCACCTCTTGGACAAATGTCATTACCTTTGTCATGCCAGGCAGTACCTGCAATATCCAAATGAGCCCAACAAGTGTTATTGACAAACCGTTGCAAAAACTGTGCAGCCATTATACTATCCCCACCAGATCCTGCAGGAGCAATATTTTGCATATCTGCAATAGGTGAATCTATTATTTTATCGTATGATTCACTTAAAGGAAAACGCCATAATTTTTCATTTGTTTCGTTTCCTACATCAATAAGATGATTTGCTAATTCATCATTATTTGAGAAGAGACCAGCATATTCATTATTACCAAGTGCAACTATAATAGCACCAGTTAAAGTTGCAAGATCTATCATAAATTTTGGTGAGAATCTTTTCTGTGTATACCATAGAGCATCTGCAAGTATTAATCTACCTTCTGCATCTGTATTAAGTACCTCTATTGTCTGACCAGACATTGAAGTTACTATATCACTTGGCCTTTGAGCATTACCATCAACAGCATTTTCTGCAAGTGCAATAACACCAATAGCATTAACTTTTGCATTCCTTCCTGCTAAAGTAAGCATCACACCCACTACAGAGGCGGAACCTGCCATATCATACTTCATTGATTCCATTCCTCGCGAAGGTTTTAATGATATTCCTCCAGTATCAAATGTTATTCCTTTTCCAATAAAAGAAATTGGTTGTTTTCCTTCTACATCACCATTCCACTTGATAATTACTAATTTTGGTTCCTTACTACTTCCTTGAGCTACTCCTAATAATGCTCCCATATCTTTCATATGCTTTTTATCTAATATTTCAACTTCAAGCCCAGCATTAGTTAATTCATTTTTTACTCGATTAGCATAAGATTCTGGGTATAAAATGTTAGGTGGCTCATTTATAAGAGAACGTGCAAGAAATATACCCTTTCCTTCTTGCATAAGATTATGAAATAATTTTTTTGCTTGTTCATTCTTCGTAAATACAGCAATTTCCTCCACTTCTACAAGCTGTTCGTCTTTTTTGGTTTTATATTTATTAAATTTAAAGCTACGTAAAAATGCACCATACGCAATATTTGCTTGTATTTTTTCATCTCCTTCTATCAAAATCTCAGCTTGCTTTATTTTCAATCTCGTGAGTTCACAATATATCTTCCCACCCAGATTTAATGCTCTGGTTGTATTCCATTCATCTTGTTTTCCAAGCCCGACAGTTACTATATTTTTTCCTTCTTGTGAGGTAGTGAAAAAAAAATCACCAAAGCTTACATTAAGCTGTCTTACATTCTTCTCTTCTTCAAAAACACCCTGAACTACATTATTATAGTTAGATAAAATTTCGGAAATAGTTATCTTCATTTTTCATTGCTCCATAATCATTCGCCACAGTAATACTTACCAAAGTAATACAAAATAACAAGACTTTATTTTTAAACTAGCTATAAAAGCTCATATCATTCACAAAATTTTTTATATCAATCTTCCTGCTTACTTTCAGTCTTTCTGCTTTTAATATACAATCAATATCTTCGACACTTCTGTTAACATCATTATTGACGATAATATAATCATATTGTTCGTATTTGCTTATCTCTTTTTTAGCTTCTGCTAACCTACTTTCTATAACACTACTACTATCACTATTGCGATTATTAAGACGAGACCTCAATTCTTGCATCGAAGGAGGAAGTATAAAAATGCTAACAATTTTTTCTTTCATAATTTTAAAGAGATGAAGAGCTCCTTGCCAATCTATAGTTAATAAAACGCTTATACCATTTTGTATGTTTTTTTCTATAAAATTTCTTGGTATACCATACCAATTACCAAAAACTTCTGCATATTCAAGCATCTGATCTTTTTGACATAATTCATTGAATTCTTCCTGGGTAACAAAGAAATAATCTATTTTATCTACTTCATGAAAGCGTGGTTTACGTGTAGTAACAGAAATGGATCTGACTAAATCTGTTGAACATTTAAGCAATTTTTCGGATATAGTAGTTTTTCCAGCACCAGATGGTGACGATAAAACTAATAATATTCCCTCATTTTTTATGGTCATATAAATGTTAGTCAAGAATTGATATACCAGTCAATTCAGTATTCTTCGTTGTTGCATTTTTTATACTTGATTTCAAAAAGCTAGAATAACTAAGGTTAGAATCTGATAAATTGGTACCATTAAAAGATACATTATCAAAGCTAGCATAGGTTAGATTAGCTTTTTCAAAATTTGCTTTATCTAATTTTGTATCTTCAAATTTAGCATAACTGAGAATAGAATTAGAAAAATCAGCATTCTCCATATTCATATTATTAAATCTGAAATAGGAGTAGTTTACATTAAATCTATCACCTATAGATATTTTCTTTTGTAAATCTTCAATTGAAGTAATAGCACCTTTTAAGTCAACAAGTTCGTTGTGATTATTATTCTCCATAAAAATAGAATGATCAAATTTACATTCTACAAAGTCAGTATTAACAACGGAAGACTTATATATACTTGATGATAGAAAAGATACATCATTTACTCTAGCATTATCAAATTTATTTACAAAAAAGCTAACCTTTTCAAATTTATTTTTATATAAGATAGAAGATGCAAAACTTCCTCCTATAAAATTTGAATTAGCTACATTTGAATTAGACCAGTCTACATTTTCAGCGATTACATTAAAAAATGTTGAATTTTCTATATTGCTATCATCAAGATTTTGAAAGGAAAGAATTGTATTATGTAACTGGGAATTCTTAATATTAACTCTATACATTAAAGATTTAGAAATATTATTATTTTCTAAGTATACACGATCAAATAATGAGTTATCAAGAAATGCTCCTATCATATCTGAATTTATAATTCTGGTACCATGGAATTTTCCTTTGCTAATATCAGTATTAGACATCAAAATTCCGTTGAATTCACTGAAACTAAAATTTGTATCACGCAAAAAAGCATCTCTTAAATCAAGGTCAAGAGCATAAGTATATATCATCTCAGCACCATTTATTATAGACTGAGCGAAACTTGAATTTTCACTCTTTATATAAGAAATTTTTGCTCTACTTAAATCCACCATAATAAAGCTACTGTTTATTATAGTAGATGAATCAAGATAGGCTTGATTCAAGTTGCTTCCTGTAAAATCTGATTCTTTAATCCACATATTATACATATTAGCATAATCTAATGAAGAAAATTGTATTTTTAACCCCAATCCATACATACAAAAAAAGTTCGCGTAATTTAGGTTGTTCTTTTGCATCACAGAATAACTTATCTCACTATTATTGAAATTTGCATAACTAAAATCCGAATTTAATAAATGAGACAAATTAATCTTTGTGTTTGAAAAATTGGCATTCAATCCTTTAATATTATTCATACTGATTCGTTCTAGATTAGAACCAGTGAATTCAGCGTAATTAATGTTAGAGTTATTAAATACAGTATCAACCAAATTAGTAGAGAGGAATTTAGAAAAACTTAAATCTGTTTCTTCAATGCGAGTATTAGCTAGATTAGCATTAGAAAAATTTGCTCCTCGCAAATCTACATTAATAAATGATACGCCAGATAAATCAGTATTTGAAAAATCTACATCTACTAAACTTATTCCAGAAAAAATAGAATCTTTGAGATAAAGTTGGCTAAAATCAGCTCCGTTTAAGTTAGAACCAAAATTTTTTTGAAAATCTTCAGGTATACCTTCCTTACGACAATTCTCTAGAAATTGGGCAAGGTCTCTTTTAGTATAGTGTGTATTCTGCTTATTGTATATGGTAGTTAAAAAATCATCTATCTCTGCACCAAAACATGAATTGTGTGCGCAAATTAGTAATATAAATAATCTAATGAAACTTTGAAACATTACTCTCTTTTCTGTTCATAGCCCAACCATACATAGCTGAATTCTTTGCATTATCAATATTTTTATACTCTATCAGTAATGAGTTCATTTCAGCAACAGCATTAATTATATCATATTGTTTTCTCTCAATTGCAATATCTAAGATAGGCTGAAGATTGTAATTGATTGTAGTATATTGTAGTAGAAGAAACCGTACTGTATCTATATCACTGTACTTTACTGCGTAAATCAAAGGGGTATCTCCTAGTTTATTTTTTAATTTCAATACTTCTTCAATATTCAACCCTATCTTTTCAATTGCATACATTATTGCCCTTAAGCAAGATACATTATTTTTATTAATGCAGTAAAAGAATTGCTCACTATAATCACGAATATTTAAAAGTTCTGAATCATGTAAATTAAGTGTATTTCGTTCACTCCTATATTGCCATTCATTTGATACTTTCTCTTTTGTTAAGCTTTGTAACTCTTCTTTTTTTTTTGTAGTTTCCACAGTAATATCTTTTTCGACTATTTTATTTTCGTTTGTTTGAGTAGTCTCTACTTGAGATTGATCTATCAATTTTTCACTTTGAGGTAAATTCTTTCGTAACATTGTCATAGAGTCACGCTCTTTTTCTTTCAAATCAGAAGAGTCGGTATTTTTTTCTGACATTTTAATGTCTTTGGTCAGAGCTCGTTTATCGAAAGTGTCTTTATCTACCTTCTTTTCTAATTGACTATTTGTGTTCAATTGTTCTACATTTGGAATTTCTTTTAGTTCTGGTACAGTTAGGCTCTCTTTATTTTGTAATTTATCTGATTCTTCATTTAAGGATTCTATTTGTTTTGAGGATATATTTTTCTCAGATTTTTCTATATTTTTACTAATAAAATCATTGTTATCAGGTTTTAATAGTTCCTCTACTTTCGAAGTATCATTTTTGCTTATTTGAGTATTCTTCATCACCACATCTTGATCTTGAGATATTTGATTTTCTTCATTATCTATCTTTAATTCCTTATCATTTTCCACCTCTAATTTTTGTGATGAAGTTCCTTCTAATTCAGGTATATTAACGCCATACTCATCTGTTAATGGTTGAGCTACTAGGAAATGTGATGCCGTAATCATTAATGTTAAATAAAGAGTTTTCTTCATATCCTTCCCTTTTGGTACATTAATGGCGATTTATATCTAGAATATAATATTAATCATAATTTATTAAAAAATCAATATAGGCTATGTATCATAATACACTTTCTCCTCAAAAACAGACCAGAGGTCTTTATGTAATGATACACCATATAATTCATTTATTTGTACTATGCCTGTAGGAGAAGTAGTATTAATTTCAAGTAAAAAATCACCTAATACATCTATCCCAACAAATATTAATCCTCTTTCCCTTAGCTTACTACCTATTCTATTGCATATTTCATAATCTTTACTACTCATTTCAGTAGGCTCAAATGTGGATCCAAATCTTATGTTTGTTCTTATCTCTTCAATACTTTTAGGAACTCTTCTCATTAATCCTATTGGTTTGCCATCTAATAATAATATTCTTCTATCACTTCTAATATTGTCACAGAACAATTGTGCTATTATAGGGCAATTATATTTAGCAATCATTAGTTCTACTACTATTTGAATACTTCTTCCATCACATATTCTTATCACATCATTTCCGCCATAACTATATAATGGTTTTAATATTATATCTCTGTGTTCAGAGAAAAAATCTTTAATCATTAATATATTTTCTGTCACTAAAGTTGGTGGAGCAAATTCTGAAAATAATGAAACAATCAGCTTTTCAGGATAATTTCTTATCTCTGTCGGGTTATTAACTACTAATGTATCAGCTTTCTCTAAAATATATGTTGTGGTAATGTATCTCATATCAAAAGGTGGATTTTGCCTTACAAATACAATATCAACGTCATTCAAATTAATCTCTAAACTGTCTTTGCACACCAAATCATAATCGTCAACAACAATTCTCTTCGCTAAAGCAACAGGTTCATTCAGCTTTAATGCAAGATTATTAGGAGTATAAATAAAAATCTCATGATCTCTTCTTTGAGCTTCTTTTATCAATAAAAGCGTGGTGTCAGTTTTAGGATTTATATTCTCATCCATCTGAAAAACTACTCTCATTAATACTCCTTATTTGTTATTCATATTATTAAAAAAATTCCATGATTGTGCTATTAATCTCACTGCTTTCACATAGCATTTATGTTCTTCAATCAAGATACGTTGTGAAAGAGTCTCGACATCGTCATGAGGCAAAACAGGAACAGGAGATTGTACTATTATGGCACCAGAATCAACTTCATGATTGACATAATGTACTGTACAACCTGTAATTTTTACTCCTGCCCTTAGTGCTTGTTCTTGAGCATTTAAACCTTTAAATGAAGGTAATAGAGAGGGATGTACATTTATTACTCTATTATTCCATTTACATAAAAAATTATCTTTTAAAATTCTCATAAAACCTGCAAGACACACAAGATCAACTTTATGTTGAGTAAGTATACAATCGAGTCTATCAACATCCAGTGGTTTATTTTCAATAACAAATGTTGGATGTTCCAATTGTTTTATACCAAGTGCATCGCCATTATTTGTAATCACACATGCTACTTGTGCCGGAAAAGTATTATCTTTACATGCGTTGATCAAGGCTTGCATATTCGATCCTCTTCCAGAAATTAATATGCCTAGTTTAATTTTATTCATAAAATTTCAAAGCTCAAACACATCTAATTAATATTATTAAGTGTAGCAATTATAAAATATGTGTTATATAATTAGTAGGCTATAAATTCAAGTAAAATGACAGCAGCATTCAATAAAATAAATGTAGTTATTGAGATAGGTACAAACTCCTATCCTATTAAATATGAATTTAATAAAGAATTAGGCATGTTACAGGTTGATAGATTCTTATCTACATCAATGACTTATCCATGTAATTACGGCTTTATACCTGAAACCAATGCAGATGATGGTGATCCTGTTGATGTCTTAATAGTAACTCAATTTCCTCTAATACCAGGTTCTGTTATTTCGGTCCGTCCATTAGGTGCATTGCTGACTAAAGATGAAAAAGGAGAAGATGAAAAAATTTTAGCTGTTCCTATACCTAGTGTTGACAACTACTACAATAGTATACAAAATTATTCAGACTTACCTTCTAATCTATTAGATAAGATTGTTCACTTCTTCTCACATTATAAAGATTTAGAAAAGGGGAAATCCGTAAAAGTTGGAGAATGGGTAGATGCAGAAAAGGCAAAAAAAATCATAAATGATTCCAAGAACTGTTCAAGCTAAGCTATTCAATTACTCTAGGAAGGGTGGCCGAGAGGCTGAAGGCGGCGGTTTGCTAAACCGTTATACAATCAAAAGTTGTATCGAGGGTTCGAATCCCTCTCCTTCCGCCATGAAATCTTATCCTTATCTAGCATAGTTGATTTCTCATATAAATGTTAGTAACATGAAGATATGAAGCACTTCTATATTACTACACCCATATATTACGTAAACGATAAGCCTCATATAGGTCACGCATATACTTCCCTCCTCTGTGATGTATATTCAAGATTCATGAAGATGGCTGGACAGAAAGTGAAATTTACTACTGGCACGGATGAACATGGACAAAAAATAGAAAAAGCGGCTAAAGCGAAGGGTATGAGCGCACAGGATTTTACGGATAAAATAAGTACTACATTTAAAGAATTATCCCAGTTAATGAATTTTCAATATAATCACTTTCTGCGCACAACTGATCTAAATCATAAAAAAGCAGTCACAGCTCTATGGAAAAGATTAGAAGAAAGAAATCAGATATATTTAAGTTCTTATTCTGGTTGGTATTCGATTCGTGATGAAGCGTTTTACCAAGAATCAGAGCTAATAAATGGTAAGGCACCAACAGGTGCTGAAGTTGAGTGGGTAAAAGAAGAAAGCTATTTCTTTCGCCTATCAAGCTGGCAAAATAAATTACTTGATCTATATCAGGATCAGCCAAATTTTATTTTTCCTGAAAGTAGAAAAAATGAAGTTGTATCATTTGTAGAATCTGGTCTTACTGACCTATCGGTTTCAAGAACAAGTTTTAACTGGGGAATAAAAGTACCAGGAAACGATAAACATGTAATTTATGTATGGATAGACGCATTAACTAACTATATCACATCAGTAGGTTTTCCTAATATAGAAAGTAATGAATATAAGCAGTTTTGGGCAGATAAGAATTCTTTCAATATTCATGTGATTGGTAAGGATATATTACGTTTTCATGCTGTATATTGGCCAGCAATACTTATGGCAGCAGATTTACCTTTACCTAAACAGATCGCAGTTCATGGTTGGTGGTTAAATGAAGGAGAGAAGATATCTAAATCACTTGGAAATACTATAGATCCAATAGCAATTGCTAAAGAATTTGGTACTGACCAATTACGTTACTTTCTTCTTAGAGAGACAAGCTTTGGTCAAGATGGAAATTTTAGTATGAATAATATGGTTAGTCGTATTAATGCAGAACTTGCAAACAATATAGGGAATCTAGTACAAAGAACTCTTTCATTTTTGTATAAGCAATATTCTGGAGACGTACCAGTAATTGATTATAATTTACTTACAGACAATGAAAGTTTACCAGATTGTAAAGTTATATTTGAAAAGATTACGAGTTACTTACAACAGTATGAATTTAATCGTATTATACTTTTAATTATAAGTATTTCTTCTGAGGCTAATGCTTATATAGATAAAAGAGCACCTTGGAAAATGGATAAAGAGCTTATGAAATTAGTTATTTATAAATTATTAGAGTATATAAGAATAATTGGTATTTTATTGCAGCCGATTGTTCCAGCATCCGCAAATAAAATACTAAACCAGCTACAGATTCCAATTGAACAGCGTAGTTTAGAATGTTTATGCAATAACAATACCCAAATTAAATCTATTAATAAACCAGAACCAATTTTTCCAAGATTTGATCAAGATTATATTATGAAGAATACATAAAAATTATAAAAACCAAGATTATAGTGCTCATTCAATTATTACAATAGCATCACTATCCCAAATTTGGGAGAAAAACTCTGGAGTTGAAGTTCATCTCTTCAAGAATATAATGTTAGGATGGTAAGAAAGGTAGAGTATAATAGAAAAAATAGCTACTCCGTTTATGACAGCACATAGTATGGATATAGATGTTTAGTCCTAATAAGGGAAAAAATTAAAAGTAGAGAAGTAAGGTAGCGTCTAATCACGTTCACATATATACCTAAGTGTGAGCAGGCTTGTGCAAAGGAAAAAGCTCTAGAAAAATACAACAGAGTTTTCCAAAAGATATTGGGGTAAGCACTTATGGTCTATTGAATACTTTGACTAACTGACCGAAAGATTATATTGAAAATCAGGCTAAAATGAATGATAAGTTTGGCAACTTTCAATTAGCATTCTATGCTCTTCCTCAATCTATGGATTTATCATCCATAGTGGTTGAATTTTTACAATTTAAATGTAGTCAAATAATACTTCTTCTTGCAGCTTTTTTCATGATTTATGCATCTTGTTCTTAATATGGTATCTCTAACAATACTAATTATTTCAATTGAACTTCACTTGCTTATAAACAAAAGTAAGATTTAGAGGAATATTAAATAAATTCTAGTAAACCTTCATATTCAAAGAGACTAAGTAAAAATTTGCTCTCTCTATACTCACTTTTATATGCAAGGTCACACAATTCTTTATCCTTATACAAATCCACAAATTTAAACTCTATATGACCAGATTGTTTTGTACCTAAAATATTTCCACTACCTCTAAGAAGCATATCTTGCTCAGCAATTTCAAACCCATCATTTGATTTACGCATAATTTTGATTTTCATCTTTGTACTTTTGCTTAGTTTATCATATAGCAGTATACAAAATGATGGCTTATTTCCCCTCCCTACTCTGCCCCTTAATTGATGTAACTGAGAAAGCCCAAATTGTTCTGCATTTTCTATCACCATAATCGTTGCGTCAGGTATATCTATACCTACTTCTATTACAGTTGTTGCAACAAGAAGAGAAAATTCCCCTCTTTTAAAAGAAAACATAACTTGATCTTTTTCATCCGGAGTAAGTTTTCCATGAATAATAACAACTTTTCCTTGTAGTAACTTTTTTAGTTCCTTAAAACGCATTTCTACTGCAGCAATACTCTCATTACTCTCTTCTATATAGGGGCACACCCAATAAGCTTTTTCTCCTCTATTTAATGCATCACTTAACCTCATAATAATATTATCTCTTTTCTGCATGTTAATAGCTACCGTTTTGACCGAAGGTCTAAACTTTGGCTTTTCTCTTAAAATTGAACATTCAATATCACCATATATAGTCTGCTGTAATGTTCTTGGAATTGGTGTACCAGTAACAAAAAGTACGTCTACAGTATTACCCTTTTGCATTAAAGAACTTCGTTGCATTACACCAAATCTTTGTTGCTCATCTATTACTACAAGACCTAAATTTTTAAAAACAACTTTATCTTGAAACAACGCATGAGTACCTATAACTATATGTAGTTCACCATTTAAAAGTTTGTTTGCAATAAACCTTCTCTCTTTACAAGATGTCTTGCCTGTTAGCAATCCAACTTTTATATTTGTTACAGATAGAATTCCTTCTATCCATTCATAATGTTGACAAGCTAAAATCGTTGTTGGTGCCATAAGAGCTACTTGCAATCCGTTTTCTACTGCATTTAACATAGCAAAAAGAGCAACAACAGTTTTACCACTACCAACATCACCTTGTAATAAATTAATCATACGGTACTTAGATTTCTGCTTCTCAGATATTTCTTTTATTGCTTTTTTTTGATCTTCTGTAAGTTGAAATGGTAATTCATTCAAAATCTGTTTTGCATATTTGTCAGATATAATAAATTTCCTATTTCTTTCTTTAAGACTACACTGTCTTGTTAGTTTTAAAGTGATTTGATATGCAAGTAATTCATCATATGCAAGTCTCTTTCTACATCTCTCAATTTCACTCAATGAATTAGGATTATGCAATCCTATAATACTTTTTCTCCATCCAAACCAATTATTCTGTGTTATTAATTTTTCATCTATCCATTCTGAAAGGTCAGTCAACCTACACAAACAAGAATTTATTATAGTTTTAATAGTCCTATTAGTAATACCACGGCTTAATCTATATATTGATTCTATACATGCTATCTCTTGAAATCGATTCAAATCACGTAATAGATAATCAGGATGTGTTATCTGCAATTGTTTACCAAATTCCTCTAGTTTACCACTCACTATCACTTTTGATCCTACAGGAAATATTTGAGACAAATACTTAATTGAGTAGTAAAAAAAAATAAGAAACACATATTTATCATCACTTTTAACAATTATTTTATACGGTTTTCCTTTTAAATGAGAAAATCGGTGTTCACAAACTTCTCCTATAAGGGTTGTGAATTCTCCTGCTTTTGCACTTAATAGATTCTTTCTTCTATCTATATAATTAATGGGTCGGTAGAACAAGAGATTCAATACCCTGACCCCTCCACATAGTTGCGTTAATGTTTTAGTATGAAATTTAGATATATTAGTCAGCTCCATTGTGAGAGAAGTTAATTCATCAAACATTCAATCAACTATACAATCGTAGATCTGTAATGAATCTGAGGTTTTTCTTCCATGTTAATGTTACTCAAGGAAGTACTTATTCCTTTCCTTATACTTTTTTTAAATATACTCTTTGTAATCAGATCACATATTTTTAAATCAATAATACTTCTGTTCTTAGATTGAAGACGAAAGATAGCACAAGTGAGAGGAGTCTCTCCCATATTATTTGCTTCATTAACATTTGCTCCATATTCTAACAAAAATTTTGTAGCAGTAACATCCTCTTTAGTATGAATACGTAAATAATTTTCACCTTTAATTAAATAAAGTAAAGGAGTAGAACCTTCTTTATCTTTTAAATTAGCAGATAAACCTGATTTCAATAATAAATGAATTATCTTTGAATTCGTCTTATTTTCAAAAGCGTAATGTAGAAAAGTTTTACCGTATTTATCTATTAAGTTAACGTTAGCTTTATTTTTCAACAAACACTTTACTGTTTCTTTATCTCGCAAAAAAATAGCAATATGCATTGGAGTAAATATACCAAAATATGAATTTATACATGCGCCAGCGTATAATAAGTTTTTTATTGCGTTAGTACTACCTATAACTGAGGCAAAAACCAAAGATGTATTTAGTAGGGGTTGTATTTTTATATAATTACGATTAGCATAACGCAAAGAATATAAAAGACTTTCTCTACTATCATCAGCCGCTTCTGCAACAGAGATAAAAAGTTTTACAAGTGCAACATTGTATATCTCAGATAAAGATAGATTATAGATATATAATTGCGCTCTGTTTCTATTCACATTTTTTGCAGCTGATATAAAATTCCTGACAATAGAAGATAACATAAATACTCCTTTATTAACCTTACACTGATACAATTATGGTTCAGCAAACATTAATTATCTTATTATTCTTGAGATAGACTAATATATTGATTATCGCAGCAGGAGTAATACCTTGGACTTGTCTAGCAACTCCTATAGTGGGAGGTTTTATTGCTTGAAGTTTTTCTATTACTTCACTAGAAAGTCCATTAATTTTTGAATAATCAAAGTTAGGAGGAATAGAGGTATTCACTTCTTCTCGTAAAAATTTCATATCAGCCTCTTGTCTAGCAAGATATGGTCTATATTTTGCTTCAATTTCAACAAGGGAATATTCTTCTCCTTGCATTTCTTTTAATTCTGGCCATACTTTTTTTAAACTATTAAAGTCAATATTTGAATAGCTTAGTAAATCTAATGCAGTTTTTTTTATTCCATCATAAGAAATCTTAATACCATAAGATATAAGTTGTTCTGGTGTAATAGTTAAACTGTGCAATTTATCTTCCAGTAGTCTAATAGATTGAATTTTTTTCTTTAAAATAGAATGCCTTTCATTTGATACAAGAGAAATATCGTAACCTTTTTGTGTTAGTCTTCTATCTGCATTATCTGACCTAATCGAAAGCCTGTATTCAGCACGTGAAGTGAATAATCTGTATGGCTCTATCACACCTTTAGTCACCAAGTCATCTATCATTACACCAATATATGAGTCAGAACGATGCAATACAAAATTGTTATTATGACCAGATGCAGAAAGTGCCGCATTGATTCCTGCTATAATTCCCTGTCCTGCAGCCTCTTCATATCCAGTAGTACCATTAATTTGTCCAGCAAAATATAGACCTTTAATTTTTTTAGTTTCAAGAGTATGATATAATTCTCTTGGGTCTATATAGTTGTATTCAACAGCATAACCAGGCTTTAATATTTCTGCATTTTCAAGTCCTTTAATACTCCTTATCATTTGACACTGTACTTCTAGTGGTAATGAATTTGAAATTCCATTTGGATATACAGTATTATCATTTAGACCTTCTGGTTCTAAAAATATCTGATGGCTATTCTTTTCAGAAAATTTTTTAATTTTAACTTCAATCGAGGGACAGTATCGAGGAGCAACAATATCATCTAAATATGAAGAAGCTGATCTATGAAGATTGTCACTAATCACTCTATGAGTATTTTGATTAGTATGAGTAATAAAACACGATATCTGAGTTTGACTAATATTTGAAGTCAAATATGAGAATCTTATTGGTGGATTATCACCTACCTGCTCATTTAGTATCGACCAGTTTATGGTGTTACGGTTTAATCTTGGTGGAGTACCAGTACGTAATCTACCAAGTTTGAAGTTATAATTTTTTAATGTATCAGCTAGTTTAATGGTAGGTTTATCACCCATTCTTCCTGCAGGTATAGTTTTTTCTCCTATGTGAATCACCCCTTGTAAAAAAGTTCCTGTAGTAAGAATTACTCTTCCAGAAAATATTTTTTCCCCTGTACTAGTAACAATTGCTTTGATGTAAGATTCTCCATTTTCGATTAAGAAATTCTCTACTGATTCTTCTCTTACAGTTAAATTACTATAGTTGAGAATTAATTCTTGCATAAACTTTTTGTAGAGTTTTCTATCTGCTTGAGCACGTGGACCCCATACAGCAGCACCTTTACTTTTATTTAGCATTACTGAATGTATACTTGCTTGATCAATCACTTTACCCATTAAACCATCTAAAGCATCAACTTCTCTTACCACAACACCTTTTGCAATTCCACCAATTGCAGGGTTACAAGACATTTCGCCAATAGTTGAGATTTTATGAGTTATAAGTAGAGTTTTAGCACCAAGGCGTGCAGAAGCTGCTGCTGCTTCACAACCTGCATGTCCACCACCTACAACAACTACATCATATTGATACATAGTATAATACAGAAAATATTAATGCAGTTTATCAGAATTAATATCAGATTTTCCAGAAAATTTTTCTTAGAAAATCTATTTATTAATTTATACCTATTAAATTTTGCTCATAAAAATCACAAGATATTATTTTCAACACCATATAAAAAGTTATTTATGAGAATCTTTACTTATTCAATAGTTTTTCGCGTGCTTCGTTTAACTTCTGAGCAAAATAAGCAGATCCTCCCTTATCAGGATGAACTAACTTCATTAAGTTATAGTAGGCCTTATTGATCTCATTCTTATTTGCTTCTTGATTTAATCCTAGTATTTCAAATGCTTCATCTTGAGAAATGTTGCTATTTGTTTTGCGTTTATTTAACTCACTTATAAATTTACTTATTATATCAATATTTATTTTATTTTTACCTATAATAAAGAAAATAAATGTAAAAAGACTAGGTAAAATAAATGAAAAAACCACCATAAACAAAAAAATTAAAAGAAAAAATGACATGTGTACTTTCTGTTCGTTTGTTGTTTTAATAGTAACAGTTACAATTAAACTGACAAATAACATGTTTATTCAGATTCAAGAAACACCAAATCCTAATACATTAAAATTTCTTCCAGGTTGCAATGTATTAGATGAAGGAAAAACTGCAGACTTTGCAAATGTAGATGAAGCTCAAAATTCTGAATTAGCAACAAACCTATTTCATATAGAGCATGTAGTAAGAATATTCCTAAGTTATGATTTTGTCTCTATCACGAAATCTAGTGAAGTCGATTGGAGTATGCTAAAAGTAGAAATTCTGACTGTAATTACAGATCATTTTTCATCTGGAAAAAAAACATTAGATATTGATCACAAACCTGACAAAGAGTTTTTTGATGAAGATGACATAGAAACGGTCAATAAAATAAAAGAACTAATGGAAAATTATATTAAGCCTGCAGTTGCTCAAGATGGAGGCGACATAAAATTTTGTGGATATAAAGACGGAGTAGTCTTTGTTGAACTCCATGGAGCATGTTCGGGGTGCCCAAGTGCATCAATAACTTTAAAGCAAGGAGTTCAAAACATGTTAAGTCACCACATACCAGAAGTGTGTTCTGTAGAAACTACTTCATGATTAATCAAGCAGTAAGAGGAACAAAAGATTTATTATCTGAAGAGTGGTATAAGCTTAGGTATATTCAACATATAGCAAATAATATATCCAACCTATACGGATTTGTTCCTATAGACACTCCCATATTTGAATATACTGAAGTTTTTACAAAAACTCTAGGTGATAGTTCAGATATTATTACTAAAGAGATGTACAGTTTTGAAGATAAGAATGGTAAAAGTATTACTCTAAGACCAGAATTTACAGCAGCGATTGTAAGATTATTTCTTGAAAAAAAATTACAATTACCTGCAAGATTATTTTCAACAGGTCCTGTATTTCGTTATGAAAGACCTCAAAGGGGAAGGCAAAGACAATTTCATCAAATAAATTTTGAAATTTTTGGTATAAAAAACTTTCAAGCTGATATTGAATTAATATCTCTTGGTCAACATTTAGTTGATGAAATTGGTATAAGTGATAGAGTAAAATTAGAAATTAATTCATTAGGTGACAGTGAAACAATAACAAATTATAAAAGATCCTTGCTATCATACTTAGAAAAATATGAAAATGATTTATCGGAAGAAAGTAAAAATAGATTAATAAGAAATCCTCTAAGAATACTAGATTCTAAAAACAAGAAAGACCTATTGATAATTTCTGATGCCCCTAAAATCTCAGAATATTATACAAAACAATCTGCTATTTTTTTTGATCAAGTACTGAATGAATTAACCATTCTTAATATACCATATGTAGTAAATACTAATTTAGTACGTGGTTTAGATTATTATTGTCATACAGTCTTTGAATTTATCACAAATGATCTAGGTGCACAAGGAGCCGTATTTGCAGGAGGAAGATATGATAATCTAGTATCTTCGATGGGAGGAGAATTCACACCAGCAGTAGGATTTGCAGGTGGTATTGAACGTATCACTGAACTATTTCTCTACTCTAGAGAAGAAGAAAGACCCATTTATTTAGTTCCTATCGGAAATCAAGCGGAAAATTACTCTCTAAAACTTGCAGATAAGCTACGAAAAAACGGTTTATACGTTAAGTATGAATATAATAATACACTAAAAAATAGAATGAAAAAAGCAAATCAAGCAAATGCTAAAGTTGCTTTAATTTTTGGTGATGAAGAATTAAATAGTCAAACTCTAAAAATAAAAGACATGGAAACTGGAATAGAAGAAATAGTCATGGATAGTAAGGTAACAGAAAGCATTTTACATATTTTAAAAGTACGTAATTAAACTAAATTTACATTAGAATAAAATCACTAAAAATATTCACATACATTACAATGTTTTAAAATCACATAGTAGCTTTTATACTACAGATAAGTTATTATCTAAGTTTCATTAAGAAGAAGTTATGTCACTCCTTGCAAGTAGAATGTCTCTTATCAAACCATCTCCTACAATCGCTATTACTGATAAGGCAAACAAATTAAAAAATGAAGGAAAGAAAATCTGTGTTTTAGCTGCAGGAGAACCAGATTTTGATACTCCGGATTATATAAAAAAAGCAGCCATCGAAGCAATTAATAAAGGTCAAACAAAATATACAGCTGTCGATGGGACACGTGAATTAAAAGCAGCAATAATAAAAAAATTATACAGAGATAGCGGTTTAGTATATGAGCCTAATCAAATTTGTGTAGGTACTGGTGCTAAGCAGGTGTTATTTAACTTATTTATGTCAACTCTTAATCCAGGAGATGAGGTTATTATTCCTGCTCCATATTGGGTGTCATATATTGATATGGTGAATATTTTTAATGGAAAACCCATTTTAGTTGAGTGTCATAGAAACTTTAAGCTTACACCAGAATTATTAAAAAGCAGTATAACTCAAAAAACAAAATGGTTAGTGATTAACTCACCAAATAATCCTACTGGAGCTGTTTATACATATAATGAAATAAAAGAAATCTCTTCTGTATTACTTGATAATCCACATGTAAATATCGTTACAGATGATATTTATGAACATATAATATATGATGAGGAGTTTTTTACAATTGCTCAAGTTGAAGCAAGTCTTTATAACAGAGTGTTTCTTGTTAATGGAGTGTCAAAAGCTTACGCAATGACTGGCTGGAGAATAGGTTATATTGCAGGTAAAAGTGATGTAATACGAGCAATCTCAACCTTACAATCTCAAAGTACATCAAACCCTAATTCCATAGCACAAGCTGCAGCAACTGAAGCATTAAATGGTGATCATAGCTTTCTCAAAGAAAGAACAGAGATTTTTAAACGCAGAAGAAATTTTGTAGTAGAAAAATTAAACTCTGCTCCAGGTCTATCAGTACCTATTCCACAAGGTGCATTTTACATCTTTGCCTCCTGTGTAGGTTTAATAGGTAAAAAAACAAAAAGTGGTAAAGTAATAACTGATGACATAAGTTTTACTGATTATTTACTCGAGGATCATTTAGTTGCTGTGGTTCCAGGAATTGCATTTGGTATGAAAAACTTCATTAGAATTTCCTATGCAACTTCAGAGATACAGTTAGAAACTGGATGTAATAATATCATCAAAGCATGTAATGAATTGGTATAATCCAATACTTCTACTAACGTGAATATTGACTTCGTAACCCAAAATCTTGATACTTATTAGCGGGGTTATTAAGAATTTATTAACTACATATCTAAGTATGTTATTGCATAGCACACTATCAAAAAAAATTAACTATACATATAAACATAAAGCCAGAAAGGTAGCTGCATTAATTGTAAGTATATCAATTTTATTATTTAGGATATCACTTCAATTTTCCTGTGATTTTATCAACAATAAGAAATCTCTCATTTCTTCACTCAAGTATGACGCCGAAGTAGCAAGATTATTTCTATCAGGATTATATACCATCTACTCAATAGCAAACTTTGATCAAAATAATAAGCAAAAACTAACAGAAACTATAGGTACCGTAGCAAATTTCCTACATACTATCATAGAAATATTAATTCAATTTAAGATAATTAATTTCTTTTTAGGCAACAATATAAATTATGTGCGCTTCACGTCAACAATCTTATTTTTATTTATATCAGAACCAATAAGCTTATATCACTCTTATCAGGAGTATCAGAATAGTAAAAATACAGAGAAACAACATAAGTATAAAAAGTCGCTTATATTTAACACCTTAATATTCTCCCTTGGTTTACTAAACTTTTTATGTAAAAGAATTGAAAATAAAAGTGTTCCAATAAGTTTAAGTTGTGACGTTATCTATAATTTTAATTTAAGTATAACCATTAGTATGATGTATAGTGCTATTTTCATAGTACGTCAAGTAGACAGTATTATCAGTCATGCACCACCTTCTGAATTACAAAGTGATGAAATAGATCAAGTAAATAGCACCTCTAATAATCTATAAAAAAGTTCACAGAATCTATTCTTAATTATCTCTTTATAATAGTCTTACCTATAAGCAATATGATCTGCTCATTCTTATTACTTAAGATATTATTAAGTTTAATTTAGAAAAAACATATACGTTATTTAATTATTAGTATTTATATGTAAGACTTACTATCAATTAGTAGTAAGGTATGGATTATGGCAAAGATATATAGAACAAACAATCAACCTATACTGAGTGATGAACTAAAAAAATTAAATCTAATTAAATTAAGAGCAACTCAAAATAACGAATTAGCTCATTCTGGTCAAACAATGTTTCTGGATTTTGATAGAATGAATTTTGTTATTAATGGAAAGAAAATAGATAAACAGTTTATTGCTTCACTTAAAAATGTTGAGGGTAGTCATAATTCAGAAGAAGTATGGTTTGATGCTTTAGATAATCAAGAAGAAATATGGTTTGATGCATCCGATTCCATTGAAATGGAAGAAGATTATCGTACCTCTACAAAAGAGATTTTTAAGAGAATATTCAGAGATGCTGAAGCAGAAATTCCAAGTGATTCTATTTTAGAAGAGCTCATTACTAATTGTAATCAGGCTGGGTATGAAGGTGCTTTATTTATTCATACTCAACTTGCACTTGGAGAATCCTTTATGGTAGAAAGTGATAAGAGATTAATAAATATTGAATGTATCAATTCAAACAATGTCAAAATACGTTTAGATACCAATCTTTCTCTTACAAGTAATATGGATAGCAAAAAGTTTAGCCTTCCTACTTCAGTAGAATTTACACTTAAATCTCAAAATAGAGACGACAACCTTGTAACATATACAAATGGGAAACTGTCACTTACTCTTCCAGATGAATTAAAAAGCTATGAACACAATAGTAAGAATTTGTTTAATATAATTAAGGAATACTTTAAAAAGTTATGTGCAAAATTAGGTTTTAATCTTGAAATAAAAATACAAACACAAGATAAGCAAGTAAATGATTTAGGTAATGAAATAAAAGTGAGTAGTGGTCTAGATCGTACAATGTGCATTTTAGAAAAAAATCTTCAAAATGAGTTATCTTTATCTCAAAATATGAAATCAGAGAATAAAGATATTAGGGAGTTTATTGAAACTAAAATACCTATAGTTTCTGCTTTGATAAGTGATTGCACTAAATTGGAAGATAACCAAGAGAACAGAGATTTATTAATCGATGCAATAGCAAATAATTTGGGATTTCAATTTCAAGATAAGAGAGCATCAGAAATACTGAAAGAATCTGATATAAATTCAATGGATCAAGAAAGTAACAATACAAAAATAATAAATGAACTTGTAAATTTTCCATCTCTAATAAAAGGTTCGATTAACCATAATCAAGTTCAATCTGCTGCAAAAACTTTTGCTAGTTTAATTCTTCACGGAAAGGAAGAAGTATACACAAAAGGCAATGCTATCAATTCAATTGATGCAATTCGTAAAGAGATAGATAAAACAATCATTATGCAAGAAGAAAAAGAAAGTAATAAACAAGAAGATGTAGAAAATACTAAATGGACAGATATAGTCAGACAAGGGAAACCAATGATTAAGTCAAGGTGAGGATAACTATAGCAATAGATGTTTATTAGTAAAATTAAGTATTTTACTTGATTGTCATATTATTGATCTGAAACTCTATTCACAGTATTAAGCCTCTGTTTTTTATGTAGTTATCAAATGTAAGAAAATTTATAAAAATTCAATCATAAAAAGAAAAGGGAAATAAACCCTAAACTAGAATTAGAATAGCATTCTAAAAAACTTTTCAATAGGGTTTAAAGCTTTCACATCATGCATTGCATAAAGGGGAATTACTTTTTCTTTAAAATCTGGTATTTGTATGAACATTTTACCTATTTCTAGACCTTTTTTTATTGGGGCTGGTATTACATCGACATATTCGATCCATATCTTCACTTTCTTTTCTAAACTACGATTATATGTTATAATTACATCATTTTCAACAGTAATTGGTACTTTCTTATCTTTTCCATATACGACCTTCACTTCTTCGACAACATTACCCGTAGAAAAAACTTTTTTATTTATAAAATGATTTAATCCATATTGTACGAGCTTTCTAGCTTCTTCTACTCGCTCTTTTTCCGTATTAAGACCATTTATAACCACAAATATTCTTCTATTTTCATACTTTGCTGATATAGAAATTCCATAACCTCCAACATTTGTTTTACCGGTTTTTAATCCATCTACTCCAATATTATGATTTAATAATAGATTTTTATTCCTTTGTTCAATTTCATTGAATATAAGATTCTTTTTAGAAAAGAGCTCATAATATTCAGGAAAATCAATATAAATTCTTTTTGATAATACTGCTAAATCTTTTGCACTCATAAAATGATTTTCATCGGGCCACCCACTTGAATTAGCGAAATGGCTATCGTTCAGATTTAGATTGAATGCCATTTCATTCATTTCATTAACAAAATTTTCTTCTGATCCAGCAATGCCCTCCGCTAAAGTAATACATGCATCATTTCCTGAAGATATAATAATTCCTTCAATTAGTTCTCTTACTTTCACCTGTTGCCCTTCTCTTAAAAACATAGAAGATCCTTTTCTTTTCCAGGCTTTTGTACTGACTTGAAATTTATCATCCATACTTATAATTCCCGCTTTTAAGAAGTGAAAAGCTATATATAGAGTCATTAATTTACTCATTGATGAAGGAGTCATTTTTTCATCTGCATTATGTTCAAATATGAAAAAGTTAGAATCGAGATCTAATATTACAGCTTGTTTTGCTATAGTTCTAAATTGATATGAAAACAGATGGAAAGGAAAAAGAAAAAATAACAGTAAAGTACAAAGCCTGTTTAACATATTTGTCATTATAAAATACATTAGATAAAGGTATAATTATAAGTAAATTTTTTCAATAAGCTTATCAAAAGATGCGTTTAGTGGGATTTGAACCTACAACCTTTGCCTCCGGAGGGCAACGCTCTATCCAATTGAGCTACAAACGCATGTAATGTATTATTTTGTAAATAAGTTATTTAAGTCAAACTCTTGTCTTGGATATAGAGTAAAGGTAATTTTATCATTATCAAACGATAAATTTTGAGAATTAATCATTTGTTTCTTTGAAATTTTTCGATCTATTGTCCAAATAAAGGTCACATAGTTTTCAGTTACTGCATGAACTTTTAAATCTTTGGTATTTTGAAATATCTTTCCGTTTATCCATATTCTCCATATATCAGGAGAAAAGTATATTATTGAATCTAGTCTCACTTTATCATCATCAAAGTTGGTCATGGTTCGTTCTTCTAGATCAATTAAAGACTCTATATTAAATTTCCCAATTTTTCTAATTATTGGGTTAACTATTTTTTCATCAAAAAAAATACTTTTTGTATCATTATATTCAGAAAGATAATTAAGTTCACTATCTACTGCTTGTTTTATAAAATCATCATGGTTAGAATAATTATCATTGACAAAAAAACATTCTTTTGAGCGCAAGTTAGCTATATCCGTAAAATCATAGATATCCTGTTTATTGATTAGAAAAATACTTGAAAAGTACTTTCTTTCCATCATCATTCCATGTTTACTGTGATAACAAATCATTTCATTATCTTTATTTTCTTCTATGTATATGCATAAGTTATCATGATTTAACCCTAGTATACTATGTTTAGTATAATTTTCATCATCAATACTCTGCATACATGAATATACCTTACAAACCTCTATATTTTCTGCAATATCATCACAATTACAATATACTTTTGAGCTGAGAAATAGTGATATACAAACAAGAAATATATTAGCCTTCATTTTTTAGTACAGTATACCAATCAAAAGTTATATTCGCATTTACTGTTGCTATCATATCACCGTTTGAGATATGCATCATAGTTACGTTATCAATATCTTTCTCTTTACTCAACCTTAGTGATTTTATCATCACATAGCCTGATAAGCTTGGAATAGATTGCAAAAACAAAAAAATATGTTTATCACTCACTGAACTAAAGCTTAAAACCACTTTGCTTTTTACTACTCTCATGTACTCGCTGCTATAAGAAATTTCAACATCTTCTGGTGCAGAAATTGATATCTCAGGGTCCAATATAAAATATTTTTTGTATAATACATCGAGTTCAAAGTTTAAATCTGATATATAACTATTTCCATTCAAAGAAGAAATTTTTTGCCATAAATCGACATATTTACTTATCTTAACTTCTTTATTTTGTGCTGCAACAATTTGTAAATTGGTTAATTTTATTCTATCTATAACACTTTTGTTTTTTCTATAAATACTTTTACTATATATAATATTAAATACTAATAGTAGTACTAGTATACTGAGTAATAAACAATATAACAAAAATCGAAATGTAACTTTTCTTTTTAGCTTATAGGTTTTCATATTGTCTCTTTTATTTCAATATCAATCGGTACTTTCTGTTCTTTGATATTTGATAAATCAGATATACTAACTCTTTGAGTAAGAAAATTATCATATAAATGTTCTTGTAGATTTTCATATGCTTGATCAATATTTTTATTATTTTTGATATACAGTCTTAATTTTGTGATAATAGAATTCTCTATTTCATTATAGTTCCATTCAAAAAACTTTAATTCCATGTCTGATATTTTTAACTTTTCCACATATCGGATTTGTATAAGGGGTGAATATTCTATTTTCGATAGAATATTATTTATAATGATTAAATCGTATACTTCATCTATTTTATTTAGATTATATTTTTTATTTAATCTATCTAATTGACTATTAAGTAATAGTTCTTTTGCCATTAATTCACTCGTAATATGAACATTTGATGATATACTAAATAAAGAAAAAGAATTTGCTAAAATCAAAATAAGTGCAAGTAAACAAGCAATTTGCGGTGAGTGTAAATAAAATGAATTAAATAAATAAAGTTTTTTTGTTTCTTTTGTATTAAATATAATTTCTGGTTTATTTATAAAACTATGAAATAAAATTACTGTATCACAGAATTTATCTTTCTCACTTACTGCTAGCTCTAATTTTAATAATATACTTAGCTCATAAGGAGTTAGGATAAGTACATTCTTTTCTGAGAAATTTATCACTGATAAATTAGATTTTATCTCTTCTTGCACAACTATACAAAGATCAACAGAATCATTCTGTTGAAAACCAAACTTAGTTAATAATTGAATAGTGTTTTTTACATCTTGATATATTCCACCGGCAATAATTCCTGGCAAAATTTCACCTGAAAAAGGTATTAAACAAGTAAAAATAATTTTATTATCTTTCATAACTATTTGTCTGTATCCTCCAGTTTTAGTAGAAAATACTAAAACTTGCCATTTACCTGAATTTTTATATAAGACTTTGCGTGCTATACTGCTCATCTCTAAAGGTAACATTAATATTCCCTTAAAGTTTGAACCTATCTCAAGAAAAACATTCAACCAATATTCTATCAGATGATTTACATTTGATAGAACAATCAGGTATTCCCAATTAGGATTAAATTCACTTGGCTTTGTGATTAAAGAAGCTGTACTTATATCATATCTATCAGCAAAAGTATCCATTTTTGCTCTTATTGAAAGATAAGAACTAATTTTACTAACATTTGGTATATATTGATGTAAGTAGGTTTGATCTGTATTATTAAGTACCAGATATAGAGGAGCTTTTTTATCACCTGTAAGACATAAAACTAAATCAGAAACAGCACTACTGTTCGTGTTTTTAATAAAATATCTCTTGCTTAAAGAATTATTTTGAAGGTACAACAACGTTATACCTTCTTTTCCTATCAAAAGGATAAAGCTATTTTTACTCCTTAATTTAAACATATCAATAAGTTGTACACTTGGCTAAAATTTAAAAGGTAATTTATTGAAATTCATTAAACGTTAAGGTAACTTATTATAAAACTACTTCTATTAGAAGTAAAATTTACTATTACAATACAAATTTAGCGAAATAAAATGACTAACCTTAATATAACATCTGATTTCTTATGGACAGCTTGTGTCACTCCATTTAATCGAAATGGAAATTGTATAGATTACTCAAGTCTGAAGCGTTTACTAATAATGCAAGCTGAAATCGGAAATGGTGTAATACTTCTTGGTAGCACCGGTGAAAGCTTATCAATTACTAAAAAAGAGAAATGTAAATTGGTTAAATTCGTATCTGAACTTCAACTAAAATTGAAGATTATAATCGGCGTACAGGGAATAAATTTATATCAAACATTAGAGTGGATGAATTTTTGTAAAGACATGTTAATTAATGGGTATTTAATCACCACCCCTATTTACACAAAACCTGGAGTACTGGGACAAACTTTATGGTTTGAAAAAATATTAGAAAAAGCACATGTTCCCGTTATGCTTTATAATATTCCATCACGAACAGGTGTTAATCTCTATTATGAAGTTGTATATAACTTATTAAATCATGAAAATTTTTGGTCAATTAAAGACTCAAGCGGTAGTATTCAAACTTTAGTAGAATATAAAAATATTGCTCCACGAATTAAAGTGTTTTGTGGAGATGATAATATGATAGCATCTGCATCTAAGATGGGAGCTTCAGGACTGGTTTCAGTTGCTTCTAATGTTTGGCCAAGAATAACAAGGAAATATGTTAAAAAATGTTTAGAAGGTACAGAAGTATTAACCGATATTTGGGAAAAAGCATGTCAAGGGTTATCTGTTGCAAGCAATCCAATTCCTATTAAAACACTTCTAAATAAACTTGGAATCATTACATATAAAGCTGTAAGACTTCCTCTTAGCAATAAAGACCTTTCTTCAGCTAAAGTATTAGAAAGATCTAATGAATTGATGTTGAAGCTAAATAGCTATTTTTAAAATTTAATTAGATTTATAATTATTTATCACGCAGTTGATCTATCGAAATTATGCTACTATGTGGTAAATCCCCTTCTATATGCTCAGGAAATGTTAAAATATCTTCTGAAATTTTATCATAAAACCTGATGATCGACAGAAATGGTACTGTAATTTGTTCTTGATTTCCATGAAAACTTAAAGTGACATTAAATTTATCTTCAGAAATTTGCAAGTTATAAAATTGATGTTGTAATACAATAAGTATACGTTCTGGATATGATTTTTTTAAATGTTGTGGTATTACCACTCCTTTAAAGTTAGTAAAGAAAACTATTTCTATGTTAGAAGTAAAGTGGCTATTCTTAGATAAGATATCTAGGCTTTTTCTTATAACCTGAAGCTTAACAGGAGTAAGTAACCTTGTATAATTGTTCATTGGTCATTGTATAAATTTAGGGAAACTTCTGTTACCCGGTGTTTCCCAAAACCGTGCTTTATAGTAATAAAATCACTGTGCTTAATTAAGCAGCAGCTAGGATCATACTACCGTTAGCAGAACGATTGTTGTCGTTTGCATTTAAGTTATGAACTCTTAACAGTGGTGTCTAACCGGGCAAAATTACAATTTTTATTGTGCATGTCGACACTAATTCGCTCCCATAATGGTGGAAGCGCCGAGTACCGCCCTCGGGTCCAATACACCTATTGTAAGGTAGTTTTATTGCCATAGTATATCTATAAAGTATACGTGTAGATTATACAACAACACTTGAAGAATGTCAACATTGTCAAAATTAATATATACTTATACAGCATATAAGTTTCTAGCTTAGATAAAAAACAATGAGTTGTTTGCGTATCAAGTTATATATAATAAAGATGTAATTCAACCACTATGGATGATAAATCCATAGATTGAGGAAGAGCATAGAATGCTAATTGAAAGTTGCCAAACTTATCATTCATTTTAGCCTGATTTTCAATATAATCTTTCGGTCAGTTAGTCAAAGTATTCAATAGACCATAAGTGCTTACCCCAATATCTTTTGGAAAACTCTGTTGTATTTTTCTAGAGCTTTTTCCTTTGCACAAGCCTGCTCACACTTAGGTATATATGTGAACGTGATTAGACGCTACCTTACTTCTCTACTTTTAATTTTTTCCCTTATTAGGACTAAACATCTATATCCATACTATGTGCTGTCATAAACGGAGTAGCTATTTTTTCTATTATACTCTACCTTTCTTACCATCCTAACATTATATTCTTGAAGAGATGAACTTCAACTCCAGAGTTTTTCTCCCAAATTTGGGATAATGAAAATATTATATATCATTTATACTTTTCGCATTTTGTCTGTTTTTTTGCTGTTTTTTTCTTTTTAGAATGTTATCTCTTAAAGCCTGTGCCAGTCTTTTTTTATTCTCGTCTTTTTCTTTGTTTTTTATATTATTCATTGTTATCATACTTAATAAGTTTGCCGTTATAGCTCAGTTGGTAGAGCACGTCATTGGTAATGACGAGGTCCTAAGTTCAAGTCTTGGTAACGGCACATGCACTGTACTATATTGTAACCAAATTTAAATCTCACCATCTTTGTAAAATTGCTTGCTGCAGCCCCAAATAAAGGGCTAGCCGACTTACACCAAAAATAAATATAATGATTATACCAGCAAAACAACTAAATAAATTTGATATAAAAGGGTTATATCGAGATTTTAATGATTGATTCACGATTAAAACAGCAGATAGAAACCCGATTAAGTATCCAAACGTAGGGCTTATTATACCACTAGAAAAATCTACAAAAACTAGTAATCCACTGATACCAAATAGTATACATATGAATATGAAGATGAACTAGAATGCCATATTACGAATGTACTGAAGACCAATACCCACAGCTTGTAGTATCATGGGAACTGGATATAGTGCAATTGTGTTTGTGCCATAAGAGATAATAAAAGAACGTTATATGAAATTTCTATTAGACCGTTAGTTACCCTACTTTTATTTAGTCTATCAAACATATTTACATTAAACATGTTATTATATATGTTATGATACATGAAGATTAAAAAACTCGCAATTGGCATTTTGTGTTATAGTTGAGTTGTTCCTCGATATTATTACATAGTGACTAACAAAGAAGACTTACTAGAATTAATAAAAAACAGACATAGTGGACGTTCATACGATTCATCTCAAATATTATCTCAAAATGAGATAGATTATCTAATAGAAGCTGTAAGACTTACTCCTTCATGTTTTGGAGATGAACCATGGAGATATATTATATGTGATAAAAGAAATAACGAAGAAGCATGGGAAAAACTACTTAATTGTCTTGACTTATCTAATCAAAAATGGGCAAAAAATGCACAAGTATTGATAATCTCTTTAAGCGCTAAAAATTTTCGCAACTTTGAAAAAGGAGAGAATTATTGGGCCCAACATGATACTGGTGCAGCAAATTATGCACTCATGTTACAGGCTACAGCAATGAATTTAATGGCTCATCAAATGGGTGGATTTAATAGAAATCAAATAATGGAAATATTTAAAATCCCGAATGATTTCATCATAATGTCAATCATAGCAGTTGGTTATGAAAAAAGTAATATTCAACTCTATGAAAAAAAAAGAAGACCAATAAAAGAAATATTTTTTTATAATGAATGGTTATCAAAAGACTAGAGCGCTTTGTTTCAGTTGATGTTTATAAAAATATTTGTATAATTTAGGTAATATATCACATGAACAAACGTGGAATTTAACAAAATTGCAGCATCTATATTACTATCTGCACTAATTATTGTACTAGTTAGTAATATAGTAGATATAATGTATAATCCTGAAGTGCATAACATCGAACATAACACAGTAATAACTAATGAAAGAGCTCCTAAGCAAAATATTCAAGAAATAGCGCTTGATATCGAAACCTTAATGAAAAATACTAATTTTGAAAAAGGAAAAACTATAGCTAAAAAATGCATAGCTTGCCATAGTTTTGAAAAAGGTGGTCCGAATAAGGTAGGACCAAATTTATGGAATATTGTTGGCAATAAAAAAGCACACCTAGGTAACTCATTCAATTATTCAAAAGCCATTTTAGAAAAAGGTGGTACATGGGGATATGAAGAGCTATTTGCTTTTCTCAAGAATCCCAAAGCTTATGTAAAAGGTACTCGTATGGCATTTGCAGGAATTTCAAAGCCAGAAGAAGTAGCTGACCTAATAGCTTACTTGCGTCAAATGAGTGATAATCCAATGCCATTACCTAAGTCAAAATGAATCACTTACAATTATTTGGTAATAGTAAAACCATAGCATATAAAAAATTACAAGGAAATAGAGGCTCCATAGTTTTTTTTTTGCGGATTTGCATCCAATATGAATGGTAATAAAGCAACTTATCTCTATAAATTCTGTCAAAGAAATGACCTATCTTTGATACTTTTTGATTATTTAGGTCATGGTGGTTCAACTGGAAAATTTCTTGATTATACAATCAGTGATTGGTGTGAAAATTGTCTCACTGTAATTAATGAATTAACAGATGGTAAGCAGATTATTATTGGTTCAAGTATGGGTGCATGGCTAATGTTGCTTGTTGCTTTGCAATTACCAGAAAAAGTTGCTTCTCTGATAGGAATATCTTCTGCTCCTGATTTTACTGAAAATCTGATATTTAATCATCTCTCAAATAAACAGAAAAATAAATTAGATAATGAAGGCATAATAAATTTTTCTTCACAATATGATCAAAACTGTACATATCAGATAACAAAAAGCTTAATCGAAGATGGTCGAAAAAATCTATTACTTAATAAAGATACTATCAATATCCTATGTCCTGTACGGCTACTTCATGGTATTAATGATAAGAGTGTCCCTTATCATACATCATTAGATTTAGCTGAAAAAATAAAATCGCCCGATATTCAAGTATATCTAATAAAATCTGCAGAGCACAACATGTCTGATGGATGTTCTATAAGAGTACTATTCAATACAATTAAAGAACTTTTATGGATATAAAAAGATTAACTATCGTTTTTCTCTTGAAGCATTGCCAGAATTGTTGCTTCTGCAACTTTTTCTTCTTTTACATATGCGACACATTCAAATTTACAAGCCTTTAGACGTATGCTTCTGACATTTGCATGAAGAATCAATGTGTCCCCTGGAATGACTGATTTTCTAAATTTTGCCCTCTCAATAGACATGAGATAAACAATTGAATTCTTTTTTGAATTTTCAGTAAGTACACATATTGCAGCTGTCTGAGCAAGGGATTCAATTATTAGAACACCTGGCATTATTGGATTACCAGGAAAATGACCAGTAAAAAATGGTTCATTAATAGTGACGTTCTTTATTGCTTTTATATTTTTACCATAATCACATTCTATTACTTTATCTACTAAAAGAAATGGATAGGAGTGAGGTATTATGGATATAATATCATTGATGCTGAATTGCATAGAAAATTATTCTTAGTCCTCCTTTAGTACAAGCTTAGGAAGATCTTTATTTATGCTTTTTAATATTTTGTCAGAAAGATCTATTTTATTTGCTGAATACAAAACCTGATTTTTCTTTGATACAAGTAATACTAGGTTAATTTCTTCACTTTTTGCTATTTTCTCAACTGTTTCCTTAACTTTCTTAAAAACATTATCTATTGCTTCTTGATATTTATTTTCTAAATTTGAAGCTTTTTTTGCGTATTTATCTCTAATTTCTGTTGTATCTTTATTAAATTGTTCTGCTTTTTCTCTTTTTGCTTCTTCTGATAAAAGCTCAAATTCTTCCTTTGAAGGTTTAAGCTTTACAAGCTCTCCTTCAAATTCCTCTTGTAACTTTAAATTTTCTTCTTGTATCTGTTTCTGTATACCTTGAAAGGCAAGTGATTCATGAATCACACTTTCACTATCAACTATTCCGACTGAATAATTAGAATGTCCGTATAAGACTAGCAAGGTGGTTAAAAATAAAACAATTGTACAAATTAAATTCCAATACTTCATTATATCCCCGTTTCAATAGAAAATTTTATATGTTCTGGAGAAGGCATTCTATCATAATCTTCTTTTTTCAAAGGAAAACCAAAGTCTAATCTTAGTCTACCTCCTAGAGGAAATGGTATAGAAAAACCAAAACCTGCTGATATTCTTAAAAGATGATTATCTTTATACATATCTCCACATCTGTTATCTCCGCAGTCTAAACCAAAAAGCGTTGCATAGTCAATAAATAATGAACCTTTTATTTTGGATTGCTCATAAATTTTTGGTAATGGAAAGTCTATTTGCTGTGTAGCATTAAAATAAAATTTTCCTCCTAATGAATTGTCATTCTTATCTCTAGGACCAATTCCAGATAAATCAAACCCTCTAATTTCATTACTACCCTTAAAAAAGTGCTGCTCTACTCCTAATGGCTTGTTACTATATGAAAAAATATATCCTGCTGCTGCTTTAAATCGTAATATTATATCATCATCAAAATTGCTCAATATAGGACGAGTAATAAAGGATAAAAACTCTGATTTGAGGAAATCTACATTTCCCCCTACTAAACCAGATAAATCTTGACTTAACCGAAGTAAATACCCCTCTCTTGGAGAGTATAAATTATCTAATGTACTATATGCTAATGTATAACCAATAGAGGAAATAGTACGTTTATCGTCTTCTTGATTCCTTCTAGAAACCTTACCGTGTTTATAAAGATAACGAAGTGAATGTGTTAAATTTTCTGTAACTTTATATGATAATTTAGACGAAAATCCCATATTCTGATTACTAAAATTAGTATTTGCTTGTTTACGCTTTTCATAAAACACTCCTGCACTTATTGATGTATCAGAGTAATTAAAATTATTCTCAATTATTTCTATATCAGTGAGAAAAGAATTTTGGCTTTTTTCTAGTGAAAAAGATAATTCTTTTCCTGTACCAAGTAAATTGGGTTCTTTTACATCAGTTTTAAAGAAAGCATCACCAGGAAAAGAAAGCCCACCTGCCAAAGAAAACATTCCTGTTCTTTTTTCTTTTACATTTACTTCAAGATCAACAGCACTATCACTAATAGGGTAGTTATTTATTTTTACTGATGAAAAGAAATCTGTACTCAATATTCTTTTACGGGATTTTTGAATTTCTAATACATTATAAGGGTCCCCTTCAACTGCACTTAATTTACCTCTAATTATCTTATCTAAAGTACGATCATTACCATTTATTGTAATTTGATTTATATAAGTTTTTTTACCCGGAAATATATTGTATATCACATCTATAAAATTTTCATGTTGTGAATATTCTGGATTAACTTTTGCAAATATGTAACCTCGTGTGTTTAAATGTTGATTTATTTTATCTAATATATGATGTACCTCAGTTTTATTGAATATTCGATTATTTTTCTCTATAATAAACTTATTTAATTCTTTATCGAGATCAAGATCAAAGACTTCAGGTGCTATTATAACCTTATCATTACCAAATAGAAATTGCTTTCCTTCATTAACTAAAAAAGTGATATGTACTTGGTAATTGTTATCAATTTCAATAATTGGTTGTATATGATTGTCAACATATCCATTAGATGAATAAAAGCGATCAAGTAATTCAGTATTGATTAATAAATATTGAGGAGAATAGTAGTTTCCACTTTTGAAAATTGCTTTAAATAAACTAGTTAAAATATTCTCATTATTTAACTGAATAATTTTATTTAACTCATCATTAGAAAAACTATTATTACCTATAAACCTTACAGTTTTTACTCGTGAAGTTTTACCCTCATATATTTTGAAGATTAGATTTATTCTATTATTATCTAGAGCTACTAATTCATAATTGATCTTAGCACCAATTTTACCATTATTTCTATAAGTAGTAAGCAAGTTTACTAAATCACTATTTACTTTTATTTCATTGAAGATATTGAGTGGTTTAGATTGTACTATATTAGTAAGCAATTCCTTATTACTAAATAGCTTGTTACCTTGTAAGATAATTGCGTTGATTAGAGGGTTCTCTTTTACTTCTATAGTTAAAGCTTTTTCCTTATTAATAGTAGCGCTAACATTAGCAAACAATTTTGTTTTATATAGATTTTTCACAGCTAAATCTATATCACTTTCATTTATATATTTACCAACCTTTAATTTAATATAAAAAAGGATAGTCTCTTTGGTTACTCTTTCATTACCATTAATTTCTATACTTTCAATTTGTACTTCACCTGCAGAAAGGGTACACGTAGCAAATATTATTAGCAATACATAAAATATCTTTTTCATATTTTAGTAAAAATAATATATTTAATATCATTCAATATTGCAATGCCTGTCAGTGAAAATAGAATAAATGCCCCTAGAATAGCTGCATATTTCTGGTATTTTAAGTTTAAGTCTCTTCTTATGAGTGCTTCTATCATATAATGAAATAAATGTCCTCCATCTAGCAAAGGAATTGGCAGTAGATTCATCACAGCTAAGTTAATTGAAATAACCGCCATAAAGTATAGTGTTGTAGTGAATCCTTTTTTAGCCGATTGACCAGAATATTTTGCTATTTTTATTGGTCCACCTATTTTATCTATATTTCTTTTGCCCGTTAACATTTGTCCTATTACTTTTATTGTTATACCCATATTATGATAAGTCTCTTGCATAGAAAGACCTATAGAACCAATAAAGGATGATTGTTTTATTCTTTCTATATTCATGGAAGTAATGCCTATACTTTCTCTTTCTATTATATTACCAAAGGCATCTTGATCCCTGATTACTGATGGAATCAGAACTACTTTGGCTCTATTGTTATTCCTTTGATATTCAATTTTCATTTTTGTTCTGGAGTTAGATATCACCATACGTGAAATATCTTCAAAGTATTTTATCTTATGATTGTTGATTTTTAAGATGATATCACCGGGTAAAAGTCCAACCTTCTCAGCTGCACTACTTTTAATGACACTTCCTATAATAGGAGGTGTACGATAATATCCTTCAAAAGAAAAAAATATAGTTAAGACCACAAAAGTAAATATAATATTTGCAAGTGGACCTGCAAAAACTATTGCCGCCTTTTTATATCTTGCCTTTGCATAAAACGAGTGTAACTTTTCTTCTTCAACCATACTAGTGGCTATACTTGCTTCGTTTGTATCACCTAGCATTTTAACATAACCACCAAGTGGAATAGCACTAAGTTTCCATCTAGTACCAGATTTATCGTTAAAGCCAAAAATTTCAGGTCCGAAACCTATAGAAAAAAATTCAACCTTTACCTGACAAATTTTAGCAACAATATAGTGTCCATACTCATGAACAAAAACAATGATAGAGATTATTATAGAAAATGAGATAAAATAGTATCCTACGCTGCCGAGTTGATTGATAAAGCTAAGCACTGATATATTTAAATATTAATTAAGCTTTGATTATAATGAAAGCACCTTATACTTGACAAGTTTTTAATTTTGTCTTCAAATTAACACAAAACTCACACTAAATAATGAATTTAAAAAGAAAATTAATGTATAGAAGTTGGCACAGAGGCTGTAAGGAAACTGACGTATTATTAGGTAATTTTGCATTAAAACACTTAGAAAAGTTTTCATTTAATGAACTTCTTGAATATGAAAAAATAGTCAATTTAGATGATCACGATTTATACAGTTACATTACTGGCAAAGAAGATATTCCACAACACTTAAGCAAGAAGATATTTTACTTAATTACTTCTTCATCTGTTCAAGATTAGTAATAACTTTGTTTACTTTACTCAGTATTTCGGTATATTCAGTTTTTTTTCTAAATCTATAATCTTGATTTACTCTATGTAACTCATTATTCAGTTCAATTATTCTATCTTCAAGAGTAAGAGCTGCAAGAAGAAAGTTTAATGCATCAGAACCTTTTCCATTTGTCTTTTGTGCTATACAATTGACTAACTTATCAAAACGATTCACTAAAAAAAATAGATGATCCTTTTTTTCATTCTGACAGGATATTTTATATTTATTATTTCGTATCACTATTTCTACTGTTTGCATTGGCGGTTTATCAAATTAGATATAATCTTACTACTACGAAAATACACTTTGAAGTATTTGTCTTTTTTAAGCCTGTGCATAATAGAAGAGTCTGTTATATTGTAACTTCTTATCGAAAAAGAAGCAAATCCTCTTAATTCAATTCTATTATGATCTTTTAGTGTTTCAGAGAGTATTTCAAAAAAACGATCCACTACTGCTCTAATTATTCTTCTATCTAGAGAAGGATTTCTTACTATGACTCTCTCCACTATATCAGATTTTTTTACCATTGCAGTATGAATTCGTTTACTTGATAGATAATATTACTCTATACTCCTCTATATCCATAACTTCAGCCTCTACTACTTCTGATATAGAAAGCTTTCTGTCTTCTGGTAGATTTTGCTGCTCTATTAAGACGCCAATACCAGTTCCAACTTCAACAATTAAACCACTGTCTTCTCTCTTACTGATAGTAACTTGCATTTTATCCCCTATCTTGACTTTTTTGATCAATTCCTCAAGAGGATCATAGTCTATTTGTTTAATACCAAGATAAATTTTTTCTCGATTTACATTTGCCCTAAGTACTTTTACATCTATTATATCACCTATAATATATTTTTTAATCTCATCTATAGCATTACTGGACCAACATAAATCTTTTGAGTATACTATACCTTCTACATTCTCATCTATTTCATGATCATCAAAAGAGACTGATAAGTATGAACCAGTATTATTTTTTATTTTACCAGAAACTATTGAACCAGGACGGTATTTATCAATAAATGTTTGCCAGGGATTAGCAGTACATTCTTTCATACTTAGACTCATTCTATTCTTAGTGGTATCAATATTAAGAACTTTAACATGTATCTCCTGTCCTCTCTTAACAAAATTACTTACTGGCAGATTACTTCTTACCCAACTAATTTCTGATGTATGTACTAAACCCTCAATACCAGGAGCAAGTTCAACAAACAAGCCATAGTCTTCTATGCTGGTTACATGACCTCTATATACACTACCAACTCCATACTTTGATTCTATATCTTGCCAAGGATTATCCTCTAGTTGTTTTATACCTAGGGAAACCTTAGCATTCTCTTTATCTATTTTAATGATTTTAACTTTAATAATTTGGCCACAAGAAAAAACTGCTGAGGGGTGACTTACTCTAGTCCAAGATATATCTGTAATGTGTAGCAAACCATCTATTACTCCTACTGTATCTGACTCATGAATTCCTATAAATACACCATAATTGGTGATGCTTTTTATCTTTCCTTCTATTATATCACCTTCACTTAAGGACTCTAGAAACTTTAGTTTTTCATCTGCATGTGATTTTTCTAATACTAGTTTTCTTGACACTACGATATTGCCTTGCCTTTTATCCATCTTTAGCACAATAAATTTCTGTTGAGTGTCTATTAGATGACTAGCGTCTTTTATCTGTTTTAAGTCTACATGACTAAGAGGTAAAAAGGCAGTGATTCCTTCACCAAGATCAACGATAAAACCACACTTGATCGAGCGTTTAATTACTCCATTCACCTCAGATTTTGTTTCCATATCATCTTCTAGCTTATTCCACTTTTCATCTTTAATTGCTTTTTCACGGCTAAGCACTACATTTCCATTACAATCTTCAATTCTTTCCACATATGCTTTTATTTTTGATCCAACATTAACTTGGTCATTACATCCTAACTCTTTTATAAGAATTCTTCCATCAGACTTTAAACCAATATCTACTACAATATCATTAGGGTTAATTCTGGTAATTGTTCCTTCAACTACATCACCTTCTCTTACCTTGCTAATAAACGATTGTTCAAATGGAATATCATTATTTTCTTCTGATTGATCTTGGTATATTTCTTCTATAAACTTATTGGATGATAATTTCTTTATTGTGAGTGAAGTATGAATATTATTCATAAATTATGACCTATTATTTACGTACTAAAATTATATAATGTTAATAATTAATGACAAGTGGTTTTTATGCTGCTACAGAATAACAATAAAGGTTTAGATAAGGATCTTCATAAGAAATGGATTAAGTCATTTTCCAGAAGGTCAAAATTAAGCCCTGATGTCAAGAAGGTGTTGAACAAATATTTAATTGATGAAAACCAGATAGAAAACATTTCAAAGATACGTAAGCAAATATGGGTAGAAGTAGGTTTTGGTAGCGGTGAGAATATCTTTCATCAAGCACAAAATCACACAGATATACTACTAATAGGTTGTGAACTTTATTTAAAAGGTGTTACTAAATTACTAATCAATATAGAAGAACATGATGTAAGAAATATTTTAATATGGATAGAAGATGCCAGGTGGTTAATTAATAATTTTCAAGATAACAGTATTGAAAGGTTTTTTATTTTCTTTCCAGATCCATGGCCAAAACGTAACCATCATAAAAGAAGGCTTATTAACTATGATTTTCTAAGTCTATTAGCAAAAAAAATGACAAAAGATATACTGATCGCAACTGACCACCAGAACTATGCAGAATGGATAAAGACTCATTTACAAGGGTGTCATTTTTTGTCCTATAAAGAAGATGATTTCTCACATTTCCCTACTACTAAGTATCATCAAAAAGCTATCGATCAAGGACATAAAATAAGGTTTTTTAGAGCAAGTAAATATTGAAAAAAAACATCACTAATGTAAAATAATCAAATGATAGGAAGTTTAAGTGGAACAATAGATGAAATTGACAATAACCATATAATATTAAATGTTAATGACGTTGGCTATATAATTTATCTTTCAGCTAAATCTTTGAATTTTTGCAAACTCAACAAAAAATTAACACTCTTTGTTGAAACCTATTTCAATGTTAGAGAAAATACCTCTCAGTTCTACGGATTTATAAACAAAGAAGAGCAGAAATGTCTGCGCTTACTCGTAAAAGTTAATGGTATTAGTTATAAGATAGCCATGTCAATTTTAAGCAAATTAACTCCAGAACAGTTTTTCTCTGCAGTGGCAACCGAGGACAAAGTGTTACTTAAGATAAGCGGATTAGGATCAAAACTTATAAATCGAATTATCACTGAATTACACGGTAAGGTAAGCATAACTGATGTAAACAATGATCCTATTCGAGAAGATGCAGTTTCAGCATTGATTAACCTTGGATATGAAAAAATCAAAGCTTATGAGAGTATAAGGAAAATACAGAATGAATCGCCAAATTTAGAAACACAAGATATGATTCGTATAGCACTCAAGAATCTTTCAGCAATATGAAATCAATATTATGCGATAAAGAATACGATGAAGATACACGTGGCACTCATATCAGACCTGAAAGACTTGATGACTTTATAGGACAAAAAAATTTAATCCAAAACTTAAAGGTTTTTATTAGTGCTGCACAAACAAGAACTGAAGCCTTAGATCACGTTTTACTTCATGGTCCTCCTGGTCTTGGCAAAACAACTTTAGCACAGATTATAGCAAAAGAGTTAAGAGTGAGCTTTCGAGCGACTTCTGGTCCTCTATTAAACAAAGCAGGAGACTTAGCAGCTATACTTACAACCCTAAATCCAAAAGATGTTTTATTCATTGACGAAATTCACAGATTAAATCGTAACATAGAAGAAGTTCTCTATACTGCTATGGAAGACTTTTGCTTAGATGTTTTAGTTGGTGAAGGCTCATCTACTCGTACTTTAAGAATTGATTTACCGCCTTTTACACTTATTGGTGCAACAACCCGCCTTGGTCTACTTTCAGCTCCTCTTAGAGATCGTTTTGGCATTCCCCTTCACCTGGAATTTTATTCATCCACAGAGTTAGTACAAGTTATAAAAAGAGGAGCAAAAGTTTTTAATGTTCATATTGAAGACAATGCTGCACAAGAAATTTCCTACCGTGCACGTAGTACTCCAAGAATTGCTCTGAGATTACTAAAAAGAATACGAGATTTTGTTGAAAATGATAAAAAAATTACTAATGAAATTGCTAATTCTGCATTGCTCAAACTTGGCGTGGATAAAATGGGTTTAAATAAATTAGATATGAATTATCTAAAATTTTTACTTAATACATCAGGTCCAGTAGGTATCGATACTATATCGATAGCACTTTCTGAAGATTCTGGAAATATAGAAGAAACTGTTGAACCTCATTTAATCAAGATTAGCTTTATAAAGCGTACTCCAAGAGGACGTATTTTAACTGATCAAGCAAAAGAATATTGTAAGTTAAAAATATGATATAAAGGAGATAAGAGGGAAAGATAACCC
>JAHRAF010000016.1 GCA_019061405.1 Wolbachia endosymbiont of Fragariocoptes setiger | reverse complement strand
ATTTATATGCAATTTTTATAATTTTCTTGTTGACTAACAATACGGTATCTCCAGGAATGTGAATATAATTATTGTCCTAAATAAAAGCAATAACTTTATCATATTTCACTATTGCTTTGAGCAAATCATCATAAAATAATTGTAACCCTTTATCTGGATACTCTTCATTCATCTTGTGTGGTAAAACCACAAAAATACTACGTCTGTTTCCCAATCAGGAATTAAGTTTCTATTTTGCAAAAAATCATTCGAAAAGGCACTCATATTTATAATCAAAACTACAATGTATTTAAAATATTTTAGTAATGATTTGAACATGTTTTATTTAATATTAAATAAAATTATATCAAATAAGTCATCTCATATCTATATCTAGTTTCAATACTGTATCTTAACTCTCTATATACTCAATAAAAACATATTAAGATTCCTTTTTAATCCTCAGTATTTACTCTTAAACACTCAGAAATTAAGGTATCTTCAAGTGCAGTAGATATATTTAAATTTTAGCTTTTTTCTTCATTTACTTTTTTTATAATTTATCAATCATGGCCCTTACTAACATACCTATTAATACTAATACAGCTATAACCACAGATAGGGTAAAATGATAGCAAATAACATGGCATGCTATATTCCTGCAACTAAACATATTGAAGTATTAATACCTGCATCTTGAATATGATTAATCATTATTTTCTAAGTAATCGTTGCTATTTTATTTAGCTGAAGAAAAAGTGTATCTAGCAATTTTTTGTCTCATCAAACTGTGTTATCACATTCAGTTAACACAAATGTACACTAAAAAGCGCCCTTTAATATTCAATTAGTATGATATATTTTTTCACTTAAGTCTTCTGTTGTATTCTTTTATTATACAAGTATATAGTTGATAAAAGGTATTAATATTAACTCTATGATTTTCTTCTACACTGTACTCTTACAAGAATATACGTCACTTCAGAATATTAATGCAAATTTGCAATAATGTGCTACCAAAAGATCAAATTTCCTTTTATTTTTCCATCATAAGATCTGTTATTCTAGACTACTATCAATAAATTTATTGTATTAAAATCTATATTCATAACAATAACATCAACTCGCTATTGTTTAATTCATTCTCTATTTTTATATTGATTCTATAACTAAGCATTCCTCAATATGGTAAAATAGTCATTAAAGTGAGTATACTTTACTGCTACTAATCAGAACAATATCTGTTAGTATTTATTTTTATAATCTTATTAGGTAGTACTATCAATGAATTGATCGAATAATTTTCATATTTAAAATCAATACCTCGTAAAAGATCCCCATCCGTTATACCAGTTGCAATAAATACTGATTCACCCCTGACCATGTCTTTCGTGTAATAAATCTTTTCTGTATCATAAATGTTTAACTCTTTTGCTCTCTTTTTAGATTCTATAGTGTCAAAGATCAATTTTCCTTCTATTTGCCCACCAAGTGAATTGAGTGCAGAAGCTGCGAGAACTCCTTCTGGTGCACCTCCGATGCCAATATACATATGAGATTTGCCATTTATTAACGAAACAACAGCGGCAATATCACCATCATCTATCAATTTTACTTTTGCTCCAAGTTTTCTAATTTTTAATATTAGCTCATTATGTCTATCTCGATTTAATACAGTAATCACAAGATCAGATATTTTACATTTCTTTACTTCAGCTAAATTACGTAAATTTCTTTCAACACTGTTCGAAAGTGAAACTATACCATTCGGAAGATTTCTTCCTACCGCTATTTTTTTCATATAAACATCGGGTGCACATAAAAAGTTACCTGTTCTAGTTGCTGCAATAGTAGACATCGCTCCTGATTTGTAATGAGCACAAATTGTAGTACCTTCTAACGGATCAACAGCTATATCAATTTCATCACCTTTACCTGTACCTACTTTTTCCCCAGCATATAGCATAGGTGCTGAATCTCGTTCACCTTCACCAATAACAATTGTACCATTTATCTCTATTGAATTCAGAGCAGTTCTCATTACATCAACTGCAACTTGATCAGCTTGATTTTCGTTACCTAAACCTACAAATTGATACGAAGCTAATGCTGCAGATTCAGTAACTTTGATTAATTGATAAGCTAGATTTTCTATCATTGGGTTGATAACGATATATTTAAGAGAGTTAATCATATTTATAGTTATTATGTCAAGTTAAGGTATACAAGTAAGAATTAGCTCAATAAAAAATTCTTTATTGAAGTCGTTGACTAATAAGAATTCAACAACTACTTTTAATATTTAAACAAATAGCTTAGAAGTATGGATCCAAAACTAAAAATATTCCTTAATATATGTTACCTTACTATACTAACAATTCCCTCTCTTTATTTATATTTTTTATTTATTAATCCTTTAATTGATAAACTTATTCTAAATTTCATATCACAATCTTATAAATTTCTTTTCTCTATAACTGCAAGTGAAATATGTTCTGATTATGGATCTCTACTCCTAGGATTTTCTGGATTCCTGTGTTTAGCTTGTATTGTATTTATATTATCTAATGTAATGAACAAAGGATTTTTTATCCTATCAAATAAAATTACAAACAATCATCAATCATTCATATATGATGCCGATTCTCTTTATGAAATTCGTAACGACCCAACAATAAATTTCAAAGATAAGATATTATTCTTCTCAATATATTTTATATATTACGCCCAACTACCATTTTTATATTGTATATCAAAAATGTCAGACATTCAAAAACTAGCTTCTAATCATGGAATATTAGAATTGACAACAGGAATGTTATTGTTCAACAGGATAATGCTTGTACCAACCATTATCCTTGAATTGATAAAATACCCATTAATAAAATTATTTTCTCCTTTAGGTTTGGGAATAAAACAATTTAGCTTTATGTTTAATATAAGTGACGTAGATCATAGACCTCAAAGTGTTCATACATTAAGCTTTGAGAATAGCATTTATCAATGTACTCAAGAACTACAAAAAATGTATGGAAATCAGTGTAATAAATTAAATGAGAAATTTGAGGAATATATAAATAAATCAAGTGAGCTGACAACACAACAAAAAACACAACTGAAACTATATTTAAATTTTGATAATTCGAATACAGCTGTTTGGCGTGAATCCAGAACTAACCTTACACTCACACAAGCAGTAAATTTAGTTTTGATGGCAGCACATAAACAAAATCTAGAGATGGACCTTCTAAAAAGTATATTATTGATACGTTTGCAGGAGGGTAACGGTCAATGCTATCTTGGAATGTTTAACCGTATCATTTATTCACTAAGTTGCCTTGAAGCAAAAAACAATTTTCAACTTGAATTAAATTCTCAGGTGTACGAAAAAATTCCTGGAATTGCCAAAGAATTTTTACAATTCCATTGTAGAAATAAAAAAATAATTTATCTAAAAGAGAATTTTAACAATTTCTATTCTGAAAAAGATATAAGTGATGAAATAAGAAACAATATAAATTATATAGTTACCGAAGTAAAAGAGTTTATTTTCAAGAAGTGCTATGTTCATTATTATGAAAGATATGGAAAAGAAGTTAATAGAGCTACCATAAGAGATAAGTTAAAAGAATTAATCACTAATGATGAAGCGATAGAAGCAATAAGCAGTTCAATTGACGAAGTAGAAATACATTCAAAACCCACAAGTTTTTTAATGATAACTGAAGTGCTCAAAAAACTATATCAAGCTGAGAAACCACTATAAAACCAACTTTTTATAAAACAAACATGAAAGAATTATAGTCAAAAAGAGAGGATATTTTACTTATTCGAAATAATTGCAAAATATCTAATTTTAAAATTTAGTTTACATAGACTGGAGTAATACAAAATTAAATAGAAATTTAAATTAACATTGCTTTAAATATGGTTCCCATGTTTTCGGTTAATCTTAAGAACTCATTTATTATCTTTCTTTCTTGAACACAACTTCTATTCTCTGTTAGAATTTGTGTTCTTTCTCTGATACCAAGAGAATATAAAAGCTCTCTTTGAGTGAGAATTTTACAGCTAAGATGCTTGAGTGAATTTTTGAGTGCATGAAAATTCACTAATGCAGTAATATCACTGTCACCTATATTTTCAAGGAAATTAGTATAATTATGAAACTTTATTGATTGTAAAGTACTTTTATATATAGGAGAGATATATCCATAATCTATAATTAAAGCAGCTCCTCTATTTTTGCATATTTTTTCTTCAATTTTTCTTATCATTTTAATTCCAGCTAGGCAGATCTCTGTTACTGCACCATCAAATATGACAAAGCTGTCAGAAAAATTATTTGTTTCTATCTGTGAGATTTTTAATCCATTATAATCACATCTTGATATTCTGTTTTCGTACCATTTCTTATCATAGTAAACAAACTGGTCTATTGGTAAAGAATCAAAAAATTCATTTGCTAAAAATATAGTTGGTAAATTAGGCAAGCTATCAATATCCTTATGCCATTTAATATTTAAATCTTTTAAAGTTTGTTTTTGAACATTACATAAAACAGGGCTTATTTCAACTAAATTAACTGACATAGATTTAAAAAAGCTAATATATTTTTTAGTAGTCATGATTATATCACGCATTAATGTTCCTTTCCCTGGACCGAGTTCAACTAAAGAAAATTTCTCAGGCTTATCTAATCTTTCCCACGTACATATTATCCAAACTGCTAGCATTTCTCCAAACAATTGACTGATTTCAGGAGCGGTGATAAAATCACCTTTTACTCCAAATGGAATGTGTTTCATGTAATAACCATACTTTTTATGGTATAGAGCAGCGCTCATAAAATCGCTTATTGATATTGATCCGTGATTATGATCAATTAATTTATGTATATAAGTCAGCATATAATATTATTAGTCAATATTTAACTATATTATGTCATACTATTCAGGGAATGAAATTATATGTATATATTGATGGTATGAGATATGAACTACAATACTCTAGCTATGGAAGACTATAAACCTAATACTAAACCTCAAGATCAATTAGAAGAAATAGTTAATAATATACAAAGCAACTCGAAAGAAATTACCAGTTTTGCACAAAATGAGGTAATCAGTGATGATGGACTAACTTTAGCAGAAGTATTACAAGTATTGATTGAAATGCTTAACGGTGATTTAGATTTACTTAAAAAAGTATTGTTACATGCAGGAATTATGGTAAAACACGGTATGAGAATACCAAAAGAATCAAAGCTTACCAAGGCTAGTGTAAGACAAACCTTGAAAGGTAGAAAATCTTCAACTGAACACGATTCTATGAAAATCTCACCTACTGTGCCTAACATGAAACTACCAAACAAAAAAGGTATAGGTATATAAATGGTTGAAAGTATAAAAAAATTCACTGTACAATGTGACTTCAAGGGTCAGAGCTCACCCTTTGCAATATACATAGGTAATCCCAAAAGTGATGTGCATCCCATTCATCATCAAGATTCCTGGCTTGCAAAAGAAAGAGGAGGAAATATTCCTAATAAAGTAAAAGAAAGTTTACAAAAGTTGTACATTCTTTCTAAAGAAAATGGTATATCTTTTGGTGAATTATGTTCATATGCTATTACTGTGGTAAGCAACAGCATTAAAGATGATGAAAATCAATAAAGTTGACACTGAAAGGTCATTAAGATCTAAATTCTACTAAATACATTTAAATTTTTCTTATACTCTTACTTATTTATAGCTTTATCTACATATTTATAGCTTTATCTACATATTTCCCTTATTCCATAAGCTGACACCTCAAATAGGAAACCATATTTTATCTATTTTGAGGTTATCCCTTCTTAAGGCTTTACTTTCTTTGATAATATTTCTTTATACCTGACATTTTTAACATTTATAGAAATACAGAACTAAAATTTGTAAGTAAAATGAAAATTCATCAGCTTTGTATCTAGAATAAATGTGAACTTAGATTAGGATAGATCTTCCGTTCCTAATTTGATAACCTTTTAGGTTTTATAATACTTTTTACAAACTTATTACTAGCTTTTTAAGTAAATTAACTTACTTATTCGTATTACAAATAAAATTGTTATAAATCAATCTATTTTCAACGAATAATGATTGAGTTTTTTTAATAATCAGATATATTAAATAAGAATGTGTAGTAAATAAGAATGGAAAACAAACTAAAATATATATTATCAAAGTTTTGTAATATAATAAATAACCATAAATTAAGTGAATTAAAGCCTTTCACAATTCTCAATAAAATAGATCTTGATTTGAAGAGTGAGGGTGTCTCCTCTTTTAAGATAAAATCATCTTACCTTGATAAAAATCTTGATCACACTGAGATCAGTTTACAGTGCAGTTCTTCTTCAAGAAGAATCGAATATATAATCGATAACAATAATAACATGACATACTTGGAAAAAACCTCTAAAGAAATATTTGATTTGCTTATAGGTACATGTAAACAATATCACTGTTCTTTCGAAGGAATTCCTTATTCTTATAAAAAAGAAGCACAAAAGTATTGTGATGATATATCAACCACGGAAACAACAGAAGATTACTGTGATACATACTTACAAAAACCCATCTTTTACATACCGTTAATGGTAGTAGGAATAATGGTAGGTGGTTTTCTAGTGAAAAAAGTTTACACTTCTTGTATAAAACATAAAACAGAACCATTACCTTACTCAAATAATAGATCACACACAGCTATAGCAGAAAGTGAAGAATTCAATAATGAACAAATCCCTAGCATGAGTGGTAAGTTTGATAGTATCAGTAGTATAGTTTCATATACTGCTGCTATGAACCGTGCAGTAGAGGTGTAAGAGTTAATAACAATCATCCAAGCAGTTCTATAGCTTAACTCTGAGACTTTTGGTACTATATATCTACAGCTGAGCGTTATATTAGATTTTCTCTTAACCCAGGATTCACTTCGCAATACTCAGGGTCTACAATAGAGGTTGATAAATGAACATTTGTTTTATTATCTGATTTCCTCGTTCCTGTTATCACTAATGCGACACCAGCTATACAAAACAACCCCATATACAAGGGATCAATGTAGCAAGCTATTACAATGCATGCTATTACACATATAGCAAGAGTAATACTAATTCTAGGTGATTTGTTCTGTAATTTAATAAAATAATCAACTATATGGTCTTGTTCCTTAGCTATTGCAAGTTCTAAAGGTGTGTTTTCACTGTTATCTTTTATATTAGGATTCGCTCCATGTTCTATAAGATACTGTACAATCTCCAAGTGTCCTTCAGAGCAAGCATAATGGAGTGGTGTTTTTCCATTTTTACCTTTTATATTAAGATTTGCTCCATGTTCTATAAGATACTGTACAACCTCTAAGTGTCCTTCAGAGCAAGCATAATGGAGTGGTGTTGCTTCACAAGAATCTTGAACATTGAAATCGATTCCTTTTTCTTTAAAAAGTTCTACAAGCCTCAATTGTCCTAGAAAAGCAGAGACATGAATAGGTAATCTACCTGATTCATCTGATACTTTAGGGTCAGCACCTACCAATAAAAGATATGAAACTATCTCTACACTATCTTTTTGACATGCAATCTGTAAAACAGTTTTTCCTTTATATACTTTATTAACATCAGCACCACTTATTACAGCGCTTTTTACATCTTCTATATTTTGTTCTTTTATAGCTCGCACTAAAGATGTGTTTATGTTTTCTCTATCCTTTGGTTGTATCATTTCTATAATTGTTGCTATATCAAATTTAATAGTATCTACTTTGGCATCATTTCTATATAAAGACAATAATTTAATTATTACTTAAATTTTTAGAATTTTTTTTAACCTTATGTTAAATATTTACTGCAATTTACTAAGAAGAAGTAGTATAGATTGTAATAAATCTAATTTTAAATATACAAAATATAGTTGACAACTACACATTGATTAATTATTTATGTAAAATACTATTAGATTATAAGAAGGGTTTTTATGATAGGCGGGGAAAAAAATAATTTTGCTAAGTTCGTTAATAGAATAATACTTCCACTTGTACAGACAACACGTGCATTTAGAACGTCAAAAGTTTATCTAAATAAAGAAAGTGAAAAGTTTGGTACAGTTATAAGACATTATGATAAAAATGCTGTTGCATTATCAAAATATAACGATAATAGATAGAGTGTGCTACATTAAAGTGGATGTTAATGATATTGCAAACCGATATGTAGATCCACGAAGAGCAAGAAAAATAGCAATAGCTCATAACAAAATTATTAACAAAATCGAAGAAAATATTTCTTGTGGATTGAACCTAATAGAAAGAGAAATAATCAATGCAGAGGTATTATCTCATGATTTGAATTTGATACATGGTATCGCAAAATCCTTATACAAAGGCTTTAAACATGCTAAGAATGATGATAAAATACAATTAACAGGAAAACTAAAAAACAATACTTTTATCGTATGCATTTGTAATAATAAAGTGATTACAGAAGATACTTGTATATATAAAGAAAAAAGACAAGAAAAATATGTATGCCTCCTAGAGGAAGCTTATACGAATGTTCCATTATACAGAATGGTTTTTCTCAGCAAAAATAAAGTCAAATTATTTTAAACACTCAAAAAGTGTAATCATTCGTGTAACTCAGTTACGTACAAATTAAAAGGGTAAATTTACGTTGTACAATAACATAATAGTAAGTATATTTTTAATTTGTATAATAAATATGAGTTTTAATTGTGGTATTATTGGATTACCTAATATAGGAAAATCAACACTATTTAATGCACTAACTCAATCAAATTTAGCTGAAGCCGCAAACTATCCTTTTTGTACAATAGAACCAAATATAGGTAAAGTTCCTATAAAGGATGAACGTCTCAAGCAAATTGCTTTAATTGTTGGTTCAGAAAAAATTATTTATAATCAAATGGAATTTGTAGATATTGCAGGTTTAGTAAAAGGTGCAAGCAAAGGAGAAGGCCTTGGCAACAAATTTCTCAGTCATATAAGGGAAGTAGATGCAATCGTTCACTTGCTCAGATGCTTTGAAAATGATGATATCAATCATGTAAACAACAAAGTAGATCCTATATCAGATGCTGAAATAATTGAAATGGAATTAGTGTTAGCTGATATTGACAGCATTGAAAAAAGACTACCTCAAATGGAGAAAAAAACTAAATTAGGTGATAAAATAGTAAAAAAACAATTGGATTTGATACAAGAAGTGTTATCTATATTAAGATCTGGTAAACCTGCAAGAAGTTTAAAAAATATTCCATCAGAAGAAATGAAAGCACTACAGTTACTTACAAGTAAACCTATTATGTATGTATGCAATGTTGAGGATATTAATGTTGTAAATGGTAATCGATTTACCCAACAAGTAGAAGATATGGCTCATAAAAACGAAAGTAAAATTCATTTTATTTCAGCAAAGTTAGAAGCTGATATAGCCGATATAGAAAGTGAAGAAGAGAGGGAAAAATTTTTATTAGAGTTTGGCTTACAGAAATCAGGATTAAACTCCATAGCAAAAATTATATACGAAATTCTAAATATGATAACTTTTTTTACTGTAGGCCCAAAGGAAGCACGTGCATGGCCTGTAAGATTAGGCTCAACAGCAGATCAAGCAGCAGGGGTAATTCATTCTGATTTTGCAAAAGGCTTTATTAAAGCAGAAACAATAAGTTTTGCAGATTATATAAAATATGCTAATGAATCAGCATGTAAAGATGCAGGCAAAATGCGTTTTGAGGGTAAGGATTATGTTGTCCAAGATGGAGACATCATGCATTTTAGATTTAACGTCTAATATAGTTACATCTTTTCATTCAGAATAAAATCTAACATCACTTCCTTCCATATATGATAATGCTCACTCGGTAAACTTAGTGGACTACATTTATAGACCGCTCGCATAGCACTATCTGCAGTTGATCTAAAGAGCGAGTTCCTTTGATAAGAATCACTATCTATTATATCTGCCATTATTATTTCTCCTTGAGGAGATAATAGTAAGTTAATTTTTACACTAAAGTTTTCCTTATCACCTATGATTGAAGGTATACTCCAACATTTTTCAAGTTGAGTTCTAATAGAATGAATTATCGTTTCAGTAACTTGTATATCACCTTGTATCTTAAATTCTTCTATTGGCTTAATAACCTTTCTTCTCTTTGGAAAAGGTTGAAGAAAGTTAGTATCAGCTTGAAGTTGATCTTTTCTTATCGGAGTAGGAACTTCTGCAAAAAGCGAAAGATACATAAAAACCAAAAAAAACAATTTATAATACATATTTATTTTATTATTAATATAATAATCGCCATAACTATATTTTCAAAATTGACAATAATACAAACAATAGGTGTTCTGTGTAAATTACTGTTATTGAATTATCATATGAGTATCTTGATTCTGACAGATCAGTAAAACTATTCTTGTAAATTATTTGATATATATTAAATTCTAAAAGTGTTTTCCAAGAACAAGTTATAAATTTAAAAAGTAATCCTGTCTTCACATCTCTATTATGAGACTTATCCTCTAAGAAGGACATATTTACTCTAATATAGAGCACAGATAAACTAATTATTTTCACTCTCAGTGATAACAAGACTATTCATAAAGTCAGAAGCAGGCAATTTACCAATAAAACTAGTACCTAAATCAGGTTCATGCTTTATCACAAATTGAATATTTTCATTAACTGTTTTTTCTGATAGAGAAGAAAGAAGATTTTGAAGTTTCTCTCCAACAGATTTATCTTGAGTCATAAATGATGTCAAATTTTTGTAATTTGATATATTAACGTTAATTTGATCTTCAAATGCAGATGAAACTAGATTGTAATTATTTATCTTCCCGCTTGCATTAAGAGAAAAATCCTTATTGTATACTGAAAGATTTATCAAATTGAAATTAATTTTTGATTCTGAAACATCATGAATAAATTCAAAATTAAATTTATTATCAATACTTAGGTAACTTTCAGAAAAGTTAATATCTTTGATTTGATGAATATGATAATCTACTTCAAATTGTATTCTCTCTGTTGACTTGTTATTAAGAGTAAACTCAATGTAATTACTTTTTTCATCATTAACTTCAGTTACAATCCCATTGCCACTTTCATTAACACAACTTAATCCATTATCTTTATAATTTAGAAGTTTCATATAGTCCAACAAAGTTTTGTTTTCATCAAACTGTAGAGAAGACAATAAACTGTTCATTGTAATAAGCAGGTAATTATTATTATTTAGAGTACATTTAACATTTTTGCCTTTTTCATCACTTACAATGATGTCAAATTCATCATTTGGTACATAGATGTATAAAGAGTTGCCAAATAACCTATTTTTTAATGTCAGAGATTTAAAAGAAATAGTGACTGGATAAAAAGAAAATCTTGAATTCTTGATATGAAAAACAAAATTAAATGGAAATGAGCTGAGATCACTTGATATATCAAAACTTTTATCTGTAACACTAAGTAAGAAGTTTCTTAGAGCATTTTTTGTTTTCCACGCAGTAAAATACCATAACCCACTATACATAACTGGAAGGATAAGTAGCATCAAAACGATCGAGTAAATAAAAACTTTACGCATAATTATTTCTTATCTACTGATATATTTCTTGTACTTCTTGGAACAGTAAAGCATAAACCGTCAATATCTCTTGTAATTTTAATTTGGCATCCAAGTCTTGAAGTTTCTGTTAATCCAAAGGCCAGATCCAACATGTCGTTCTCTTCATCAGATATAGGATTATATTTCTCTAATGTATCATAGAATTTTGGATCAACAATTACATGACATGTAGAACAAGCAAGAGATCCTTCACATGCACCTTCTAATAAGTCTGGATCACTTCTATGTGCTAGATTGAGAAGAGTCTCACCTTCTACAGCTTCATATTTTTTTTTGCTACCATCGGATAAAACAAAGGTAATGGATGTCATGTTGTCTTTGATTAAAGTTATTAGTTGATATTTTACAACTAATAACTAACTCTTGCAAATTTTTTACAAATATTCAATATAAACTTATCATTTTGACAATCCATGACTTAAGTGATTGTTAACCGTAACATTATATAACTGAGAATTTATCTTATCATAATTAGGACGCTTTCCTCCAGTGCTTAATTGTATAAGAGATTTATTTTCTTCATTCTTAAATAAATTTTGTGAACTAGTTGAATAATCTTTGGGCTTGTTCTCTACGTACTTTAATCCTCTATTCTTCTCT
>JAHRAF010000015.1 GCA_019061405.1 Wolbachia endosymbiont of Fragariocoptes setiger | reverse complement strand
TTGCTCATAAACTCGATATCGCTACTCAAAAAGGTAAACAAGAGGGTATTCAAATTGGTGAGGAAAGAGGTAAAGCTGAGGGTGAGAAACAAGCTAAGGTTGAGGTGGCAAAAAACTTACTTAAAGCTGGAATTTCAACTAGTATTATTTCGGAATCTACAGGTCTTGAAATTGATGAAGTAGAACAACTTAAATAGACCTGCTCCATATTAAATACAGGACAGGCTTCAGTATACTATCTCTTCATGTTATTATTTGCTACTGCCAATGTGCCAATCTTACTTATAGAAGATGTTAGAGAAAGAGCTCATAAAGGAAATGCAAAAACCCATTATTACACCAGAAAATATTAAACCTTTCACTGAAGATTTAACTAATAATCTTATTAAACGAGGAGAAAATACTCTAAATTTCAATGAGGTTCTAGAAGATTTTGCTTCATGTAATGTAACTTTTAATGTTCCTGAAACTATTAGCCTTAAGCAAGAGAAATTGTTAGCAGAGATAAATAGATACTTTACTAATAACATAAAAAGGTTTCTACCTAACTACGAAAGAAGTATACCAGGCTTTAATGAGTATGAGATGATTATATACAGTTTATCAGAAAGAATAAGAACTAGACTAGAAGAAGAATATCAACCTAGAACATCATATACCTATGTGAGCATAGTAAATTTAGCTAAAAGTAGAAGCTTGTAGCACCTCATGCTTAAATAAACGCACTAGAAATCTTGAAAATGAGTATTTTAGATATTGTATTTTATTCATATATAGCATAACATGCTATATATTTTTATAAAAGGTTTCTAAAAGTCTAATGCTTAACCCTAAGTATACTAAAAACTTAAACTTATTGGAGTAAAACAAAAATGTTAAATAACGAAGTAAACTATTCACTGATCTGTGCAGTACGCGAAGGTAGATTAGAAAGAGTTAGAGAATTAGTGAGTTCTTTTGGTCTCTCTTATTCACCAGGATGGTCTGAAGGATACACATTACTTTGTGATGCCATCAAAAATGAACGTCTAGAGATTGTAAAGTTTCTATTGGAATATGGTGCAAAAGTAAAGAGTAACAATAACAACGTTAATACACCTCTTCACCTTGCCGTCTCTAAAGAATACTCAGATATTATAGAAACATTGCTAAACAGAGGAGCTTATGTTGATGCTCAGAACAAAGAAAAACAAACGTCTCTTTACCTAGCTGTTCAGAAAGGCAACGAAACGATTGTTAGACTACTTCTCGGTAGAGGTGCATCTACTTATTTAACTGATAGTTGGGAGAATTCTCCTCTACATATTGCTTGTAGTAGACAAAATAACTTGAACATTGTTGAACTTCTTATAAATCATGGAGCTTATGTTAATTGCTCGGCACCTAGATCGTGTGATACACCTCTTCATCTTGCTGTACAAAACGGGTATGAAGAAGTCGTATCAATTTTCCTTCAATATGGGAATGACGTTAATGCAACTACAGAAAATGGTTTCACACCGTTACACATTGCTGTACAAAATCGATATGAAAAGATTGTAGATATTCTTCTAAATAATGGTGCTAACGTAAATACAGTTCGTGAAAATGGGTTAGTGCCGTTACACATCGCAGTGAAAAAAGGTTATACAGAAATTGTACAAACTTTATTGGAGCATGGCGCAAATGTTGAACTTAACCTAAAAGGTAATATCACGCCGTTACATATTGCTGCAAATAGCACTGAGGAGCGTACGGAAATAATTGATTGTATTCTACAACATGATATTGATGTAAATCAAAATGACTATTATTATAATGACGAGGAGAATTATGACTTTGATGGCCGTGGAATCACTCTACATGAAAAATATGAATTAATAGCTCAAGATATCAAACTTTACACAATTAAATTAAAAGCTGCAGGTTTATATGTAAGTGAAAAAAATCTTCGTACAGTGGATTATAATGTAGACCAATTTGAAAATGAAAGTGAAGAGGATCTTATGTTCTTTAGTTATGAACGTGAGCTATATGAATTTGAGCCTGAATGTAGAAAGGAATTGAAGAAAATAAAAAGCAAGAGGTTAGATACTAGTGTCTCTCTTCATGATATTCTCACCACTAACAATCCTAAATATATATTAAATAAAGCTCTAGTACGGGATCTAGAATCTTTTAACTATGAGGAATTTCCCGTGTACGGAAGCTTAATAGAAAGCAAGTTTAAAAGTGATAAGAAGAGAATTGTATTACTTGAATCAGGTAAGAAGTCCTTTAACATACTCATGAAAGTAGTCATTGGAGTTATACTACCAATTTTACCAAGTGAAATAGTAGAAAAGATTCTTTCCTATTTAGAGAATAGAGATCTAAGAAATTTGATACTCTGTTGTGATAATTTAGAAAGCCAATCGAACAGACCTAATACTAGCTTAAGTGGTGTTGAAACTTCTTCAAGTATACAAGTAAAGTTAAGGTAAAGAGATTTTATTATATATTTAATTTGATATAGAGAGTGTAACATATGTTTAATCATCAGACCAGTAAGACTTTAGAATCAGAATATACTTCGTTTTATCAAACAATACGCTCAGGTGATGTAAAGCTTCTAGAAACCCTTATTAGCAAATGCACAATCAAACATTCACAAGAGAAATTAGATGAATTATTGTCGCAAGCTTATGAAGAGTTAAAGTTAAAGAATGTTTCGATCTCAAATGAGATGGAAGTATTTGTTGAGAGTAAAATTATAGGATTACGGTTCTTTTCTGATAACTCTATAAAAGATCAGAGAAATAGTATTAAGGAAAGAGTGAAGTTATTTGTTGAGGCTGTTGAACTTTTGAACTCAGAATATTTAAAGAGAGAAGTAGACGAAAAGTTTTTATTTGTAGCAAAGTTTATTGCTCAGAACGTCTACATATTAAAGCGTCAGCTAAAATCAACTTATAGTGCATTACCGTGGGAAGAAATAGAATTTTGCTTAGTGAGCTTTATATCTTCTTATACAACTCAACAAGAAAACAATCTATTTTGTCAGTCTAAAGATAAGATACTTTGTTACTTGCAAAACTTTATAAATAAGCTTCAGAAAGAGATAGAAAATTTGAATCTTGATAAGCCTAATGATATTCCTAAATTAAAGCGTGAAAAAGTAGTTAAAAACATTATTCGTAATAGCCCTGAATTTGAAGACCTATACAGTGATTATAAACAGATTAGAGATATTCATTCTTTAGAGAGAATAAGTAACTATGTACAACTTGCATTATCAGCTAATCCTAAAGAACGAGAAGGACAATTAATTATTATAAGAGTTCTCCAAGCTATCGGTGAATATCTAAAAAATACATTGGAATCTCCTAAACTATCTGACACTACAAGTGATCTTTTACTATTATCTCTGCCAAAAGGTACAAGAGAAATTGTTATAGATTTACGTAATTCATTGTCACATTCTTACTCACTTTCAAGAAGAATGGAGATTGAAGAAAATGCAAATGTTAATTTTTTTTCTGGTGTACAAAGCGATACTAAAAAAATCGGGAATGTGGTTACTAATATTCTTTACAAGAATAAAATCAAAATAATAAAGCAGCTTGTGCAAAAGATAATTGATAGTGAAAGCTTTTATGAAATAAAAGAGGTGGTTGAGGCATTTAACAATGCGGAACTAATGAAGACAGTTTCAGAAAACTTTCAGATGAATGAGCATGAAGAGCTTGAAAAAGTGATTGCTGAACTGAGTACTAAAATAAATGATAAGACTATGTATGAAAAACAATTATTTGATCAAATTCATAAAATAATTGATTCTGAAAAAGATAAACTTAAGGGTGTTAGAGATGATTATTTTATGGGATTTGCTTCTTTGAAGAGCTTATCTATGGATTTTCATGGAAATGAGAATGATAAGAACTTTATCAGACAAATAAAATTTCACGCCAATCAAACACTGAAGAACATGTCTACAAAAGTAGAACAGCATAAGCTTAAAGACATTGCTCAACTATCGATGAAAATTTTGGATAGTGTGAGTACAAGAAAAAAATCTGATGAAATTGAGAGGATAATTCATGAGATTTTCTATATAGCCGAATTCAAAGTAAATGATCTCAAATGGATTGAAGAACTCAGGGAAAAGTTGAATGAAAGAACTTTACTAATTTATGAGGATAGACAGAAAAAGAAGACGTATGCTAATACAAAATATAATTCTCACCTTGAAGGTAAGGTATCTGAATTGAAAAGTATTTTAACAAAAAATAAAATAAATGATGAAATCACACCGATACTTTCTTTTTGTAATAGCAATAAAAAATTACAAGTAGTGATTGAGATGCTTGTTTTAGACATAGTATCAATTTTAGATAGTTCTCTAGAAAACAATTTACTTTTTTTAGATGATAATACTCCCTTATTGACTGGTAAGTGTCTTCGCAATCACCTTGCTCATGATAATGCCTTGTTTAATATTCTATTCAATCCTTTGACAGCGATTATTTCAAATGCTCAAAAGCTTACTAAGGAAAGTATAGTAAGTAATAAAAGAAAATTGGGTAAATGTGTAATAGATGATCCTGAGAGATTACGGTCCAAATACAATCAAGGCCTTACTACTATTGTTAATCAACAAAGAATGTTCGTTGCTTTAGAAGAAGGAAATATAGAAGAGTTGGAGAATTGTCTTAGAAACGGAGCTGACATTAATTCTCGAAGTATCAACTCATGGTCTGCATTACATTTTGCGGCCAAGGGAGGTAATTCTACAATTATAAAACTAGTTCTTGATAAGGGCCTTAATTACAGAATGAAAGATGTTGATGGTCAAAGTTTAATACACATAGCCTCCTCATATGGAAGAAAAGATACTGTTGAATTTTTAATAAAGGAAATGGATTTAAATATTAACGATGAAGATAACAAAAGAAGAACTCCTCTTCATGTTGCAGCAGCAAATGGTCATAACGATACTGTTAAAATTTTATTACAAAATGGAGGTAACACTACTAATTACGACATAGCAGGTCTTTCACCATTGCACCACGCAGTAAGAAATGATCACTTACATGTTGTCAAAACTCTTTTGAAGAGAGATACAAATGTTGATATCAACCAAAGTATGGGTGGTTTTACTGCATTACATGCAGCTGCAGAATTTGATTACTTAGAACTTACTAACTTCTTACTTAATAAAGGAGCAAATCCTAATGCTCAAAATGACAGAAAATGTTCTCCTCTACATCTGGCTTCACTAAATGGCCACACTGAAATAGTAAATGCTCTAATTTCAAAGGGAGCCGATGTTAATGTGGTAGTAATAAATGGTTGTACACCATTACACTATGCTGTAGAAAATGGTCACGAGGAAATAGCAAACGTTTAAGAATACACCTTTACACTACGCGGCAAAAGATGGATACGAAGGAATTGTCAAAGCACTAATAAAAAATAAAGCCAACATTAATGCTGTTACTATTACAGGTACAACTCCTCTACATCTTGCAGCACAAAGTGAACATATAGGAATAGTAGATACCTTGCTAAAACATGGTGCTAATATTAATGTCAGGGATAAGAACAATACTACTCCATTACATTATGCAGTAGAAAATGGTAAAAAAAAGGTAACAGAATTTTTATTGAATAACAAAGCTGAAGTGTCTGTAAAAGACATTAATATGTTTATACCCCTACATTTAGCTGCTTTGAAAGGTAACAAAGAAATAGCTATTCTTCTAATACAAAAAGGCTCTCTCATTGACGCCAAAGATGCTAAAGGTAATACACCACTACACCTATCTGCTATAGGTAATACAACAGAAGTGCTCGAAGTTTTAGTAGAAAACAAAACTAAAATTAATTCTAAAAACAATCAGAATATGACTCCGTTACATGTGGCTGCCTTTAGCGGAAATCAAGAGGCAACTAGTATTCTAATAAAAAATAAAGCTTCAATTAATGCTGAAGCAAATCATGGATTGACTCCATTATATGGAGCAATTGTTGGAGCACACAAGGAAGTTATTAATCTTTTAATTAAAAATGGTGCTCAAGTGAATGCCAAAGGTATTAAAGATAGTACACCACTGCATATAGCTATTGAAAGTGGTAATAAGGAAATTGTTAAGATTTTGCTAGCAAATAAAGCTAATGTCAATGTTAAGAGTGCCAATCAAACACCATTGCTTTCTGCTATTAAGGGTAATCACGGAGAAATAGTTGAAATTCTAATAAAAAATGGGGCTAATGTAAATGAAGAAGAAGGTAAACCATTACCTCTAGCAGTGCTTTGTAGCTACAGAGATATAGTTGAACTCTTAATTAAAAACAAAGCCTTAATAAATATAAAGTATCCTGGAAACTGTGAACTTTTACACCTAGCTGCCAGAAGAAATCATAAAGGAATATTAGATGTATTGATCAAAGCAGGAGCAAACGTTAATGCTGTTGCTGATAATAATATTACTCCGTTACACATTGCTTCGCAGGAAGGTCACAAAGAAATTGTTGAAGCTTTATTAAAAAATAGTGCCGATGCTAATTTTCTCTCTACAGAAGGGGCTCCAATTCATATGGCTGCATTTAAGGGAGATAATGACGTTATAAGAGCTCTAATTGATGGAGGAGCAAAGATTAATCTCAGAGATGATAAAAACAGAACAGCCTTAGAGTTAGCAGTTGCATATGGACATTTACAGGTTGTTAAAACTTTACTTGAATCTGGAAAGACAGATATCAATGCTAAAGGTAATGATGGTTATACGATTCTACATATTGCCTCACAAGAGAATAATTTTGAAATTGTAAAATATCTGGTAAACAAAGGTGCGGACGTAAATGCTAGGAATTATTCAGGTTCAAAACCTATACATATTGCAGCAAGAGAAGGACAGAAAGATACTGTAGAGTTTTTTCTCAATAGCGGTTTAGATGTAAATGAACCGGGTTCAAAGAATCAGGTACCGCTACACTATGCTGCAATGAAAGGACATTTGAAGGTTATGAAATATCTGATAACACAGGGTGCTGATGTCAATGCAAAAGATGATGAATTGTTAACTCCACTTCATATTGCTACTTACCTCAATCAGAAAGATGTTACCAAGTTTTTATTAGAAAATGGAGCAGTTTATAATGCCGTAAACAAGACGAACCTAAAGCCTCTACATATGACAAGAGATAAGGATATTCAAAGCATACTAGATTCAACAGAAGGATTATTTAAAGCTGTAAAACTTAATAAATTTGACGAGATTGAAGGTCATATAAAAGCAGGAGCATGTATAAATACCAGAAATGCTCAAGGTTTTTCTCCTTTACACTATGCTGCATGGAAAGGTTATGATAACGTCGCTGATATTCTTTTGCGTTATAAGGCTAATCCAAATATAGTGAATAATGATCAATTCACTGCACTGCATTATGCAGCTAAGTTTTCTCATATCAAAATAGTAGAATGCCTGTTGTATCATGGTGCCATATACAATGCTCTTTCCAGTAATGGTAAAACTCCTCTGAATTTTGCTACAAATAAAGATATAATAGATCTATTTAATCTTATAGAGAAATCATTTAGAAACTTAAAGAATGATAATTCTCATGTTATCAATGACTTAAATAAAGTAAGTGATATCAACAAAATAAGAGCAATAATGAATGCTAATAATAAAGACAGACAAACATTAGTAGCTGTTGCCATAAATAATAATTTTGCAAAGATTGATCAGTTAAAAGAATTATTTCAAGAGAATGCATCTATAAAAATGAAACAAGCACTTGTGTTATTTGAACAAGGTAACTATAGAGAAGCGCTTAGTATTTTCAAAAGCATATTTGAAGTGAGAAAAGGAATATTTGGAGTAAATAACCCTGCTACACTAGAAATGCAAACATACATGGCTAAAGCTTTATACAAGCAGGGAAAATATTATGAATCCTTAAATATGCTTAAAGAAACTTTTGAAAAACAATCGAAAGTGTTAGGATCAAATAGTCAAGATACTCTTAACACAAGAAGTACCATTGCTACAGTACTACATAGGCAAGAGAAAAATGATGAAGCTTTCAGTATTTATCAAGAAGTTTATTTTAAGCAGAAGGAGATACTTGGATCAGACCATTCAGAAACTTTAAACACTCAGTTGAACATGGCACTAGTACTTGAAAGACAGGGAAAATATGAAGAAGCATTGAGTATTAACGAAGCGCTTTTTAGTAAGTATAAGAGTATGTTAGGAGAGAGTAATCCAGCTACTGTTCGCGCGCAAAATAATATGGCAATGGTTCTTGCTAGTCAAGGTGAGCATGATAAGGCACTAAAAACCTATAAAGAAGTCCTTGAAAAGAAAAAAAGAGTACTAGGAATAAGTCACCCTGATACTCTGAGAACTTTACATAATATTGCGGGAATACTATTTAGTCAAAAGAAGTATAATGAATCTTTGGAGGAGAACAGAAAGGTTTTGGACATTCAGAAAAGTTGTTTAGGATCAAATCACCCTGATACACTAAATACTAGTCATAATATAGCAAATGTTTTCATTACTCAGGGAAAATGGTTTAGTGCGTTAAAAACTTATAAAGAAGTGCTAGATCAAAGTAAGATTGTTTTTGGAGTTGATCACCCAACTGTATTAAATGCCTTGGAGAAAATAAAAATAATCAATATGGCTCTTAAAGTTGAAGGAAGTAATATATCAGAAGTTTTAGAGCACTTACAGGAAGATATTAATGTTGCCATTAATAATGGTAATGTACATGAAGTTCAACGCTTATTAGAAAATGGAGTTGATGTTAATGGTAGAGATACAGATGGTAGAACTCCTCTAAATTATGCTGTGAATAGTGAGAATGTGAGTATTATAAATCTCTTATTAAAAAAAGGAGCCAATGTTACTGAAGCCACAAATAAAGGTAACACACCTTTACATACAGCTGTTTTGAAAGGTAACCAAGAGATTGTGGAAATTCTTTTAAACCATGATAAAACAAGTAATTTTGTCAATGCTACTACAATTGCCGGTGGTACTACATCACTACATGTAGCAGCTGAAAAAGGATTTTTAGAAATAGCAAAATCATTGCTGAAACATGGTGCTATTTACAATATTCAGAATAAAAAAGGTCAAACACCTATTGATCTGTCAAAGAACCATAATATTAGTAATTTACTCAGAGAGATTGAAGAGTTTTTTGAGAAAGTAAGAGGTGGCAAAAGTGAGGTGATTGACAAAATAAAGAACTTGAAAAGTGACGAATTTTTAGCTGTTACTAATACACGTAATGGTCATAGGCATACGCTTCTTCAAGTTGCATTGGCTAACAAGCATAAAGATATCGCTGGTGCACTGTCACATATGCTAAGGGAAAGGCCTTCAACTAACCTTGATAGTACATCAACAACCAGTAGAGCTCATCGCTATATTGGTTAAACACTCTTTTACACCGTGCAAGAGAAAGAGTAGCATGAATATGAGAATCATTGTAATGGTCCTTAAGTATACATCAATTTTATTGCTTTTATCCGCATATCACACTCTGATTCTACTACTTTGTTTAGCTACTTTTTTTCTTGCTGTGTTATAGTTTCATTTTTATCCTGTATAGCTTTTATTTCTTCTTCCTTAGTCTTTGTTGCATATTCTTTAAGCGCCATGATTCTTTGTATGTCACTCTCACTGAATAGTGACTCTAGTTCTTGAATTAGACTTTTAATCTTAAATATCTCTGTCCTTGGTCATTTTCTAAATTTAAATCCAGTAATGCTTGATTTCTGAGCTAGAATTGCTTTTTATACCTTGCTCTATTTCCTCTGGTCCTCTTTTGATAGGAGATACTTTGACGGTTTCTCTATCTATCTCTATTACTCTAAAACCTTTGAATTATTTAACTACAACCCTTTTCATAGGAAGCACAGTAGCAACTTTTTTACCTATTTCACTGACACCTTTCCTCATATCTAGGACCAAATTAATATATGACTGATATATCATGCTATTTAAGAAACTTTAAGGAAAAGTGAGCTAAAAACACACAATTCCTTATTTTAGCATTATTTTACTTCAATTTTTCTAATGTTTTTCTCAGACTTTGGTATTGTGACAAATAACACTCCATTAGCAAAATCTGCAGAAACTTTTTCTTTGTCAGCATTCTCTGGCAATTGAATAGATCGGTAAAATGATCCATGATACCTCTCTGAACAATAGTACTTTTTGTCTTTATCACAAGACTCATTTTCTGACTTTTTATCACCTTTTATCACTAAATTATCGCCAGACATGCTGATATCTATATTCTCTTTAGCAACACCAGGTAAATCGATAGACAAACAATAATCCTTATCTGTCTCGTAAAAATCACAAGCTGCTAGAGCATCTCTATTTTTTAGAGAATCATGTCCTGAAGATGTAAAAAAGCTGTTGAACATATCGTCAACTGTTTTTTGTAAACCTCTTAAGCTGAGATCATTATTTTTATTACTTGAACGAACTAGATTACTCATAATCAACCTCCCCTCAATAATATAATATTTATATACTACTATATAAGCATTGATTTTTTTGTTTCAATGGATGTATGTAAGGAACTTCATATCAGATGTGTTTTCTGTATTATAGAAAGAAATGATAGTAACTTAGGCCTATGTCTCTTCGCTACTCATTCCTAATGCATGCATTTCTATGTATAAAGTAACATCTCTTGTTCATCTCTATCATCTTCATCTATCTTTCTTAGTTTTATTACCTACTTCATAACTTTTACATCAAAACCACTATCCGCTGCTTTAACATATACTTCACGAATATGATCTTGTACCTCTTTTTTCTCTTCCTCTAGTTTTTCTATCCTTTCTATATAACCCTTTAGCTCATCAGCAGTTATTTTGACCGTATCTTTCATAAGTTTTACCAATTAAATGCTAATGTTTTTTACTTTTACTCCAATAAGTCTACTGCTATATCTTTCTAGCAATGTTTCTTTAGATCTTTTATTTATTCTCAAGAAAAGTTCATCTTCTTGCTTCAACAGCAGGCTGTAGTATATTTACATCTTTTAATAGCAGCCTCACCTTTTCAAAATGCTGTTGCTGTTTTGGTAATAGAGGACCTACTACCTTGTGTAAAGATTTTGCCTCATGTTGCTTTCCTATCTTTACTTTATTATTTCCCTTTAGTTGTTCTTCAGTGACATCATTGCCTTCAATAAGTTCTATAGAACCATTATCATAAATGTTAATTTTTATACTACATTCTTTTCCTTCAATATACCACTTAAGATTCATCTGATATGAACCATTAGCTACTTCATAAATTCTTACTCCACTCTTATTGATTTGGCAACGTATGCCTCTTATTTTACTAGAGAGCATCAATGTCAGCGACCTTACTTCACACCTTTTGCATAGATCACCTCTGAGAGCTTCAGCCATATTTATTTCTTTGTTTCTATTAGAATCAAGGAGCATTCTCACTGAAGAGTACACAACGTTACTTTCTGGTACTTTGGCCTCTTTAATTCTTATAATATCTTTAGGGCTACTCTCGATTTTTAAATATCTCTTCCTTAAGAAGGTTAGGAATTTTACCTATAAGGTCCTTACCATTGGACTTATTCTCGTCTCTTGCAGTATACACATTTCCACTGTTAATATCTTTGTGAGGATGAAGCTTTGGCATTCGTTTATTAGTAACGTTAGCGAAAAGATTGTTCTGTAATTTCAAGAGTTTATGCCATGTTTCTTCTTGATCAATACATACATTATTATTTGATACACTCGAATTAGTAGTTGTATCTAAATTACCAGTAGGAGATTTAATTATAGATAACGTTTCAAAATAGTTAGTCATATACAATTAGAATAAAAAATAAAAAGCCATCTTATAAAGATCAAAAAGGTAAGTCAAGAATTTTATATAATTGTTAGCATATTAAGTTATTAACCTGCTCATCCAAAGGCATACTCATTTTAGTGACCAGAACGTTATTGAGTCTGACATGTGCTGGCTGTTTTCGTTCTAATATCACCTCTTACATTTCTGTTGCAAGAAGGTTTAACTGTAGTATTAAATACTCACTATCGTATATGAAGGTAGAAAATATTAAAGATTTTCACGTTTAGATTGTTTTTTGAAACATTCAGGGGTTAAAACATTTTTGAGTGCAGTCCGTGTACTAATATCTGGTTCTTTTTCCCTTTCTTCAGTAATTTTACCACTAAGTTTCTCAATAACATGATATAATAATACGACAATAGCAGCAGCTACTATCAATATAGCATAAGTGGCAAATTCTAAAGAAGTAGCATAGTAGAATGCTACACACAACACTATTACTGTACTAATTACTGCGCCAGGATTAGATACTAAAGATGGTAGCGATTTAGGCGAATTCTCTAAGACTTTAGTTGTACTAAACAAGATTTAATCTGACATTTTAAAAAAATAAGTTATAAATAAC
>JAHRAF010000027.1 GCA_019061405.1 Wolbachia endosymbiont of Fragariocoptes setiger | reverse complement strand
CCTGGAGATACCGTATTGTTAGTCAACAAGAAAATTATAAAAATTGCATATAAATTACATATTTTGATTTTAAAGCACTAAAACTTCAGCTAACCTCCTAGCCTTATAGTTCTTAATATGATCTGGATCAAAGGCCTTGTTTGAACTTAAAACACCAAAAATTAAATGGCCATGTTGTGCTTGCCTTTTTCTTTTAACCTCTCACAAAAAGCCATAACAATAGGATTGTAATTCTTAGCTACTATAGCAGGAAAGTACATTGCCTTGCATAATGCTCGTGAACCGGATTTACTTAATCTGGGTTTGGCATGCACAGATGAACCTGATGTTTTGTTTTGTGGTATAGTTTCTGCATATGCTGCTAATTGTCTAGCATTTATAAAAGCTTTTATGTCAGGTATTTCAGCTAAAATAGCTATTGCTGATTCCTCTCCTATTCCTGAGATAGTTAATAGGAGTTGAGAATCTTCCAACAACTCTTTGTGTTGTTTTAATAGTTCACGTATAGAGTTTTTTATTGTTTCTATTTCTTGTTTTATGTTTATTGCAAGATTTTCCCAAGCATTTACAACTTCTTCAGGTAATCTCTCTTTTTTTTTCTAGATGGTTATTTACGAATGTCAATTCATCTTTTAATGCAATTGAACAGCGATAAAGATGTTTTAATTTTCTCTTTTTGGAAGAAGAGGGTGTCCAGCGAGTTGGTTCCTGTCTTTGACAATAATCTGCAATAATCTCTGCATCAGTCTGGTCATTCTTTTGGCGTGCAAGCTTACTTCTTGCATAAAACCTTATGCAAGCTGGATTTACAATACTAACAAAATGTCCAGTGTTGTGGAGAAATTCAGCTAGAGCTTCTCCATAACAACCGGTAGCTTCCATGCAAGCCCTTACTTCTTCTACATTATGTTTTTGTAGAAAGTTTGCCAGACCTTGAAACCCAGTATCATCGTTTTTAAATTTCCTTTTCCTAGATTCACGGTTTCCTTTTTTACTTATGAATGAGAAAGAAACATCAAAGCATTCTTTTGAAACATCAATACCTAAAAAGTTGTTGATCATATATAACCCCATAGTTACTATTTAAAATGAAAAGTAAGGCTAACCTTGTGAATACAGAATTAAAACCATTTAGGTCTTTCTAAGATACCGTCCAGCCTCTACTTTTGAGAAGGGAACTCTTATCTCCAGGACAGATTTTATATCTAAGTTAAAATTCAGAGTTCTTCCCTTCTCCATCTAATGCTTAAGCTTAAAACACTAGATGCTTTTTTCAAGATACAAGTTA
>JAHRAF010000014.1 GCA_019061405.1 Wolbachia endosymbiont of Fragariocoptes setiger | reverse complement strand
CTACAGTTATTTGATCTCTTGAGTAAAGGTTTGACGCTTCATATTTCAGAAGATCACCTAGATTATTTTGTTCTGTTATAGTAGTCATTTTTCCCTCCTTTTTAAATATTGCAACGGGCTTTAGCAGCTTTCATCATTAAATTTTCCGATGAGTCTTGTGGCAATGCACTGAAAATCTCAGCCTTTGCTGTTCGCTCTGCTAATGTTGACATTAAGGTTTCTCGTGCCTCTTGAACGCTGACGTTTTGCTCAATAAACTCTTCCAATTTCTCTGGCATTCGTGATAAATTACATAGACGTATTAGTTCTAGAACTTCGCTTCGACACTTTTTGTATCCTATACGTTTACCCTGCTCAATTAAATCATTAGGTTGTTCCTCAATAGTTTGTTCAGTCATAATAAAACTCCTGTTTTCGTTAATAGATATTTTTTCTTTAAACTCCGAAAAAATTGTAATTTCATCTGCAAGACCTATTTCTATTGCACTTTTACCAAAATAAAGTCCTGCTTCTGTTGATTGAATAGTTTTCGTAGAAAGATTTCGATTACGTGCTATAAGTTCAATCAGCATTTCATATAAGCGATTTACTTCTTTTTACAGACTTTCTAGACTCTCAGATGTGATTGGCTCATGTGGATTTAAATCATTCTTTTTTTTACCTGCAAAAACAGTTGTATACTTAACTCCTTGTTTCTCATCAAAAGCGCTCTGGTCTATGTGACTTGCAATGACACCTATGCTTCCTACTCCTGAAGTTCTGCTCACAAAAACCTTTTCAGCGCTTGAAGCAATAGCATACGCAGCAGAGTACGCATCATCATTTGCTATTGCCACAATTCTCTTTTTTGCTCTTGATTCATAAATAAAATCAGCCAGGTCGAATAAACCATTTACTTCTCCTCCTGACTATCTATATCAAATAAAATTGTCTCAACTGCCTTATTCTTCAAAGCTTCTTCTATTTGCTCATAAATCTTCTCATATGAAGTCATGCCCAGAAAATCGTCAAAAGCTCCTGGTTTTTTGGTCAAGATCCCATGAATTGGTATGATTGCAACTTTTTCTGCTGTATTGTTTTTTAGAGAATGCTTTAGATTTTTAAAAATTGGTTGCTTATTACTCTGCAATGACAAAAGTTCAAAGCTCCTTGATTCAAGCATTAATAGTCTATTTAGAAACATTACTTCCTCTAACATCAGAATCAAAAGAAAGGTTGAAAAAATCAGCACGCTTTTGATCTTCAGCGATCTCTTGGTCTATTTCTTGAGCGTCGTAACCAAGTTCTGAAACAACTTCTGATCTGCTCTTAAATTCCATTTCTTACTGCCATCTGCTGTGCTTGCTGGTCTTTTAGCGGATCTACCCAATCGAACCCTTGAGGTATCCATTTCACTTCTTTGAAACTTTGTTCATTCTCTATTTTATTGTTCATAGAAAGCTTTCCAGATAAGAGGGATAATTCTATCCACCTGTTCCATATCGGCCTACAGAACTGAAAGACCATAATATTGTGTTGTAACATTGCGCATCTTCTTCGAAACTCTATGAGTCCTGCTCTTATGGATGAATAATTTACATTGGTTAAATCTCCAGTAAGCTGCTCATAGGTTATTCCCATACCAATTGCTATGGCTCTGAGCTGCTGTCTCATGAATGCTTCATAACTTCCACCAACATCAGATGGCTCTGAAAATTTTATATCTTCACCTGGGTCTAAAAGCTGCATAGTTCCAGGCTCTAATCCTGATAATGCTACTCCATGCTCATTTGATTCACTCTCACCCATAATGTTTGACTCTGGATCTAATCTTGTTATAAATCCTGCAAACATAGCCGCAGTTTTCTTTCTAACTAGCTCTGCATCATCGTATTGATCAAGTTCATAAAGCTTTAAAAGAACACTGGAAAGCCATGGCTCTCCTCTTATTTGTCCAGGTCTTAAGGGTTTATAAATGTGTAAAACCTCACTTGCAGGAACTCGAACTGATTCGCCAAATGATCCTTCACCAGGGTGCTCTCTAAAGAGGTAATAAGCTTCTCGTGCCCCAAGTTTATTGAACTCAATGCCACTACGAATAATATTACCATTTGCTAAAGTTTGATTGCTTTTGTTATTCAAATGCTCAGATTCTAATACTTGAAGTTGCAGGGGAACAGAGAGATCATCCTCGAGTTTACGATTTCTTAAGCGTACAAAACATTCACCACCCTCTATCATACTTCTACATACCAAAGTCTGTAATCCATAAAAATCACTAACTCCATTGCTATCTGCTTCATCGGTTCAGTTCAGCCATAACTCTTGAACTTTTTTGCGAAAATCAGCATTTTTTGCTTTTGATTGAGGTTTTATGCCAGTACCAACGCAATTACTAACTATGGTGTCAATGATATTTGCCGCATATGGATTCTTTCTTACCATGTCACGTGATCTACTGCGCAAAGTTTCAAGATTATGAGCAAGTAAACTATTTATGTTTTCACTGCCTGGCTGCCAATACATTACTCTTCTTCCAAACCCTGACGCGTCCCATGCTGAACTTTTAGCTTTTGGCTTATTAAATAGTTGTTTAAACGATTTTAATAACATTTTGATTTCTCTTTTTTTGCTTCAAATGCTTCTTTCACAAAGTTCACTAATACTTCTTCTATAGTCTTGTTTTCTATTTCTGTCATATCTATAAGATATTGAGCCAATTCACCTGTGAAACTTACACTAACATTATGCATATCAACTCTACGGTTCTTGTGAAAAAGTGAACTTTCTGATAACCAAAATTCTTTCAACTCTTTCAGTGTGCCATTAAATTTATTTCTATCACATTTTTCGATTCCGCTAACGTTCATGTGGCTCGAGTCCATTTTTACCGTCGGTATACTGCCATAAAACCCAATCATTCCAACCTTTTGGTAATTTGACTTCTCTTTTCCAGTTTGCTATCCATAACAGACATTTTGTCAAAATTGGTGTGGCAAAATCCTTAAGAAAATAGCTACTTCCATAGATCAATGGCAGACGGCCTGTCACTTCTTCGATTCTCTGAACAAATTCCTCAGCTTGCTTAACTATAATATTTTTTCCATGTTTGTTTTCTTCGATATCAAGAGCAAGAGTAGTATTTTTAGTCTCACCAACTGTTTCTAAAAAGTGGTCAGCCTGATAGATTCCATTTTCTCTTACTCCAAAATGATATGCTCCCCACAGAAGCCCTAAATCCTCAGCTTTCTTTCTTCTTTTTTCATATTTTGAATCTACATATTTCAACCCTTGAGTTGCTTTGTGAATTACACCTAATATTCCATTCTCTTTAGCTAACTTAAAATCTACATTTCTATTCCAATGAGAAAGATCTATTACTGCATTTACAGGTTTTTGCTCTATATTATCATTTGTCACTCTGCTCAGTTCTGTATCCTTTACGACAAATAACCATCTTCTAAAAAGGTCTGAGCATCTCTTCATATAATTCCTTTATTAGTAGCAATAAGAATCTTCCTTTTTGGTTTCATACCTGCAATTTTTAACTCAGCTTTTATTCTCTGCCTCAAGTTTAAAAGATCATTTACCTGTACTTCTGCATATCTCACCACATGGTCACCATAAGCAATTGAGACAACTCTTTCTCCACTCTGAAGTTTTTTAATTGCTTCTTCGACTTTAGCTAAATACTCCTGATCGTACATTTTACTATTCACCAATCCATTTGCTTTTGACTATTTTCTTTGACTTTTTACTTACAGTTTTTTCACTTAAACTACTCCATTTGCTTTCCTGCCATCTATCAACACCAAGGGCAATAGATGCAGCTCTCGCATATATTCGACAATCAAGTGCTTCATTACGCTCTCTTATCTTTTGCCACTCTTGCTTGGTATATCCTTTCACCACTTTGGTAATTAATTGCTCTCCTGTCAGTTGCTTAAAATATTCAGGTGCATATTCTGGAAAATGACAATATCCTGGTGGAACTTTTTCGCCTTCTCTTAAAATATTCAGCAATTGAAATAACTCTGATTTTAAAATCGATACTCCAACTGGCCAGAGTTTCATGCCTCGATAGAGCTTCTTACCGGCAACTGTCACATCAACTCTACTTGGACTATTAAGTGGCACTAGTGCTTTATTTACACCTTTTATCGCCATTACTCTTCCCTGACTTTGATGACTTCTCACCCAATTATATACTTCTTGTGTTGCATACCCAGCGTCCACTGCCATCATGCTAATTGTGTATTCAAGCCCATTTTCGCCGACAAAATGATTATTTAAAAGCTCTGTTAATTTACTCCACACAACATCACGCCCTGGGTCTCCTTCAAATACTTGATAATCTATTGACCAGCTCTCACGATTTCTTCCCCAAGCTATCACCTCTATATTTCAATTCTGTCTTTTTGAACATCTACACCGGCAGTCAGTACTACTTCACTCTTTGGTATTGTGCCGATAGAATAGGATTCTCTCCTTTCAAATAAATGCCTCCAGTCTGGTACTTCTCCTTTATCTACCCAAGTTTCTCCAAGTGTTGTATTTATCCAGACCTTTAATAATTGTTCATTCTTTTCGCTATGCAAAAAATCTTGTACTGCCTTGTTCCAGCTATACCAGCCAACTGGGCTATATAAACTCGATAGATGAAATCCTACTATTTTGTTATTTGTAGTTTGATTTGTTGCTTTCCATTCACCATGGGCAAGCATTTCTGTTTTTTGATGATTTTCTATTTTGCTTTTACATTCTATGCAAACATAATGAGTTGTACTTGAATCTTTCTCTTTCCATTTAATTTGTTGCCATTTTAATACTTGATAGTGATTACAATTGGGGCATGGTACAAAGAAATAACGTTTGTCTGAAGCTTCAAATTCTTTTTCTATTCTACTTATTCCATGCACTGTTGGTGTTGATACTAAAAATATTTTTCGCCGAGTAAAAGTGTTAGTTCTAGCAATTGCAAGCAAAACAGGATCACCTTCACCGCTAGAGTCTCCAGGATACGCATCAATTTCATCTAAAAACAAATACTTCACAGGCATAGAACGAAGACCTACACTGCTATTTGCACCTGTTATTACTACTATTCCTCCTGGAAACTCTTTACTTTGAACAGTGTTGCCTGAATCTCTTGATCTTGGATCTTTTACTTTATTTTTTAAACATGGCGTACTATCAATAAGTGGCGCAAATCTTCCTTTGGACCAGCGTTTTCCCATCTCTACTGTAGGCTGAACTACTAGCATTGGCCCTGGTGTTTGATCGATAATATAGCCAATCCAGTTGTTTCCTGCTTCTGTTCCACCTACTTGCGCTCCTTTCATGAATATCACTTTTTCAATGGCGCAAGAAGGAGATAAAGAGTCCATTATTTCTCTAAGATAAGGAGTTCTCTCTGTTCGCCATTTTCCAGGTTTAGATGCTGCAGTTGCAGAAAGAGCGCGGTATTTATCAGCCCACTCTGATACTTTAAGTGTCGAATCTTGCTTTAATCCTAAGTAAAAACTTGTGCTATATACCATACCTGCCACTTACCGCTATTTTAGTTTCTAAAACTTGTTCTTTTCCTGCTTGCAATTCTGGAAAAGAGCTTTCTTAATCAGATGAATTACTTTGAATTTCAACGTCACTTAAGGCAGGATCAACATCACTTAGCTGAGGAGTTGTATCTGTTGCCTCACTCCCTTTTTCACTTTCTAATTCAGTAGACATTTTCTTTTGAAATTTCTCTTCTACGTATTTTTGAGTTAAACTGCTCGTTGTTATTGCAGCTATAAGCCCAACTATTCCCACTGCTATTGCAATTCCTATCTCAGAGTAGACCGCTACTAATCCTATTGCACATATTGCTATGAAAATACAGATGATGTTATTGTATTTTTTTACCCTTTCATCGGCTATTTTTCTCTCTTTCAGATACTTATTGCTTAGCATATGAAATGTCGGAAAGTTATCGCATTTGCCAAATAAAACTATGTTTTTCTCTTTCAGTAACAGCTTTATTAATTTTTTATCATTTAATCTTATTGCATGCTGAAAAACCTCAGTGACATCTGCTCCTCTCTTTAGAAGTAATTTTACTACGTTGAAATTTTTGTGCTTTGCTGCAAGGTATATTGCTGACTCTCCACTATCATTTAAAGCGTCTATTTCTATTCCTTCATTTAGAATGCTACTTGTAAGCTCTACATATCCTTTTTTTGCAGCTAAATGCAGTAAGTTGTTTTTCTCTAGCTCATACCTATTGCTTATTAAAATCCTTATTATATCAAGTCTGTCTGCTTCTTTTGCACAACAAAAAGGCGTTTTTCCGCTGCCATCTTTAATCAGTGGATCTATGTCTTCTCTGGTCAGAAAAGTATCTATGGTTTTTAATCTGTCTGCATAATGCAGTGGCGTCTTGTTTTCATAATCTTGCAGATTAATTTTGGAGTTTGGAGCATTTATTAAACATCTTACTATATCTAAGCATAGGTCTCTTTCATCGTAATTACTACTGCTTACGGCTATATGAATAGGAGATAATTTCATTGAACCCTTTCCTCGGCCAACAGTACTCGCGCTAGCTCCAAGGTCTAGTAGTAATTTTACTGCTCCGATTCTCTTGTTATTTACTGCATAATGAATTGTGCATGATTTCTTGCATCTAAAGTATCTTTATTTGCATTTCCTTCCTTAATTAAAACTTCTATAACTTGCTCATTTCCCATTCCTGCTGCAAGATGTAGCGGTGTATGAAGTAGAGAGTTTTTCACATTAACATTAACACCGCTCCTTATTAAAAACCTAACCGCATTTACTTCGTTCATTACTGCAGCTAGGTGAAGAATATTATCTTGTTCAATGCCATATTTGTTATTAATAAGTGCTTGTAATATCTCTTTTCTTTCGACTGCATAGTCTAATGAGCTTCTACCTTCAGTATCTTCAACTAATGGATTAATATTTTTCTTGCTTAGCAGTAAATCTACTAAACTCAGCTCATCAAGCTCTATAGCTGAGTGTAGTGGTGTTTTTCCTCCAAATCCTTGAGCATTAATATCTATACTTGGTTGATTTACAAGACATTTGATTATTTCCGAGTATAAGTTTGTAGTCATTCTAACGTTCTCTAGTTTACGTTTACGTACTGATTGTTATGGAGTTCCTCCAAGGCAGCTCTTATTTCTTCCGCTAGAGTCTCATGAATTCTCTCAGCGTCACTCATCGATGCAAGTAATGCTGATACTCTGTCTGGAATATTAAGAAGGTTATTTCTTACAACTCTTGCGGTATTAAATGCATCACGCTTTACTTCTTCTACTCTGACAAGTTCACCAATTTCAGCTTTTGCCTTAGCCTCCAGTAACTTGCCACGTTCTACTTCATTTTTAATACGAGTTTTAAGCAGCATAGTAGAGAGTTCATTACTGCTTACTTCACCTTTTCTTCTAAGTGGCTGACTTGGATTCCGAATTGTCATAAGTGCTTCATTTGCTTGTTCTCTATCAATCATACCATTCTTTAGCTCAACGATTCCTTGCTTCACTAAATAACAGACATATTGCTTGGAAAATCCTTGGCTCTTTGCCCATTCTGTTTGTGTAATGAGTGTCATAGCCTCTTTTGCTCCTTTTATTTAAGAATTTAGTTTTGGTCTTCTTGAAGTTGTTTTTGAAAAAGTCTTGTTAGTACCAGAGAGTATTGCTTCTCTTCCACTATACACTTGCCAACGCTTTATTGTTACGTCAACAAACTTCGCATCAAGTTCTATAGTTCTGCAGATTCTTCCTGTTCTCTCACAGGCAATCAATGTACTTCCAGAGCCACTAAATGGATCAAGTACTATATCGCCAGGTCTACTGCTGTTTACTATTGCTCTCTCCATCATCTCTACTGGCTTCATTGTTGGGTGGAGTGAATTATGAGCAGGTTTGTCATAAGACCACACATCACTTTGATTTCTTCCACCGTGCCACTGACGTTTATTTCCTTTCCTCCAGCCATAGGGTATTGCTTCGTACTGTCTCTGATAATCAGCTCTACCTATCGTAAAATGATTCTTTGCCCAGATAATAAATGTTGAATAATGTCCTCCTGCCTCTCTAAATGCTTTTTGCAGAGTTCCAAGTTCTGACGATGACGTGCAGATATAAATTGCTCCTTTGGTATGAGCTAAAATATGAGAGCAAATATCAAAAAGAAAGAGTTCATACTTTTCACCTTGATCATCACCTAGTATTTTTCTATCATTCCTTTCCTGGCTTGCTCCATAGTCAACATTGTAAGGAGGATCACAAACGGTAATATCTGCTGTTTTATCGTCCAAGACAGCTTTAAAAGATTCAACTAATTTACTATCACCGCAATAAATTCTATGATTACCTAAAATCCAGAAATCTCCTGCTTTGCTAACTGTTGGTCTTGTATTATCACTCAAGGCATTATCACTTAAATTAGAAAGATCTTCCCCGCTTTCTTCATTAACGTTGTCAATAAAACGCTGAATTTTATCAAGCTCAAACCCGGTTAATTTTAAGTCAAAATTTAAGTTATCAAGATCCTGAAGCTCAAGTTTCAAAAGATCATCATCCCACTTTGCCCAGTTAGCTGATTCATTTGCAAGTATGCGAAATGCTTTAGTTTGCGCTTCAGTTAAATTATCACTTAAAACTACGGGAACACTTTCCATACCAAGCTTTCTTGCCGCTTTTAGCCTTAAATGACCATCAATTACCGTACCATCGCTTTTTGCAACTATCGGTATACGAAAGCCAAACTCGCGAATAGCAGCACACATTCTGTTTACCACAACATCATTTTTACGAGGATTGCGTTCATATTCGACGAGATTTTGAGTAGGATAATAGCGAAGTTCTAAGTTCATAAATTATGGAAAATTAATAGATTAGTAAAATAGTTAACATTTGAAATCATTCTGACGCTAGAAAAGGCCCGAGGTCATGTCACCCAGTTCGCGTGTGAGTAGAGAAGGACCCTAAAATCTTAATAGATATAGTTAATATACGTGAATTTATTCATTATTATAATTAACCTATTCATTTATATTATTTCTTATTCAGAGCTTTTATTTAATAATATAAGATATTATCTCGCGTTTCAGTATACAAAAGTATTTAAGAAATATTCTTTATATCTTCATATTCTTTGTTAATACTCTGAGAGTAAAACATTAAAGCTAATGCATCAGCCTCATTATCATCTATAGGAAAAAACCCTCTACCTTGCACTTCTTCAATTACGTCAGCCTTACTTGCGTTACCTCTGGCTGTGATAAAGCGTTTAATGGTCTTAACGGGTACACCTTGGTAGGGAATGTGATTTTCCTTCACACCAGCTAGAGAGATGTGCTAAAAACCCTCCGTAACAATGGGAAGCATCAGTTCCAAGGTGTCTTCTTACTTCTTCAAAATACACTGCTTCAATCTTTGGAAACTTTTCTTTCATTTCATTTAGCCACCTACAAAAATTTAGAAATACCATTCCACCACCACTAAAACGGCTAGTATGAAAACTCTCACTGCCACTTCGAACTACCCCTCATGTGAAACTGACCATCCTGTTTGTTTGCCTAAATCTAATGTTAAAACTGACATCTGTATTGTAGAAGTTTTAGTTGTATGTTATATATATACAAAGCAGATTTCATTTTTTCTAAAGAAAAGCAAAAAAAACTCAGAATCATAAAATTTCTTTAGTCTCAAAAGGAGATCGATTGAAACGCAAATACATTACATTTACAAATTCTGCTTTTTTAACTTCATAGCCAACTATAAACTATTTTGTATTATATTTCTATTTCATCATTATTTTATATTACTTTATATATATGTATATATAGATTCTCGGAAACTGGAAAGCTGGCTATTGTAGCGGGTTTTGTGGTGTTCTGAAATGACAAATTTTTCAGCAATGGAAATATAATTTCTCCATATGCTTAGTTACAAAAAGTCTTGAAATTCAATAGTTTAGACTCATAACGTTTTTATTTCCAAATTCTTAAATTTTACCGGAAATCATGGAAATTACAAAATCCAGATCAGCTTTTAGAGGCCATTAAATTCATAAGAAGTATGACTTCACGTATCCTCTCTTCTTTATATACAAAAACTGGCATTCTGTAGGCCTTTAATCAATGAAGGTCATTATATGAAATCAAAAAACATTTATAAAGGTATCAATCCTACAATCATCAAGTATGTTAAGTATCATGCTTTAAAACTTAAATCTAAGAGTTGCTTTGCCGATGAAAGTCTTGAAGATATAGAACAAGAACTTATTTGTCAGATTTGGCCTTATCTTAATCATTATGACGAAACAAGAAGCAAATTTAACACTTTATATTGATAGGTTAGTTAATTCTCGTGCTCGCAATTTGTTGAATAAACATCAATCTATGAAGTATAGCATGATATTTGGTCTTGATGATAATATATCTGAAAAGTACAATGCAACTTATAGGCATTTTGAAGATGAAGTTGCATTGTACTTTGATGTGGCAGATATTATTTTAACACTACCTGAAAATTGGAAAAATTTATGCATGTTACTCGAAGATTTCACTATTGCTGAAGCAGCAGAAATTACAGGAATACCTTTATCTTCTGTCTACTATATCTTGAAGCAAATACGTAATAAATTCTTATTACAGTCAAAAACATTATGAGCATGTACTTAGTAAATACAAGGAATTAGAGTTTTCTAAGTACAGGTGTGTTTTCATTGACAGCATAACAGTAGCATCTCGTTTATGTTTTTTATGGGCAAAAATGCAACCTGAAGCTTTCTCTGACAGAAATGGTAAACAGGATATGAGAGCTGCATATGGATTACTTGCTCAAGAAATGATGGCTTGGCTAAATCAATTTCAACATATTCCCAATAAAGACATCATTACAGTTGGCACTTTGAGTCAATATCTTGATGATTTCAATCGCCCAACTTGGCTTCCTCAGTGTGAAGGAGCTAAAACTGCCAGTGAAATACCTGGCATTGTTGATGAAGTAATTAGCATGGTTGGTATTAAAAAAGACGATGGTACAGAGGTGCGTTCCTTTGTCTGTCATACTCTTAATTCTTGGGGCTACCCTGCTAAAGATCGTAGTGGATGCCTGAATATGGTTGAAGAACCGCATCTCGGGAAATTACTTACTAAAATCAAAGCTAAAGCCTTTTCTATTACTCAATTTTTTGAACAAAGTTAACTTTTGGAGAATTGTTTATGAATCAAAACTTTTCATTATCTATTACACAAAAAGTTCCCTTTTTCAGCGTTAAAGAATACTTGGAAGATCAGTCACCTATACCAGAAGACATTATTCACCCGAGAATTCTAACTCAGAGGAGTTTATTGGTACTAGGTGGCCCCCTAAAATAGGAAAGAGTGACTTTTTGATTTCATGGCTTGTTCATATGGCTGCTGGAATTTCCTTTCTTGGAATGACGCCAAGTAGACCTTTGAAAATCTTTTATATGCAAACTGAGATTGAGTATGAGTACATGAAAGAACGTTTGCAACAACTTCAACTTAATGAAGAACTTTTGAACATAGCTGCTGAAAACTTAATTATTACACCAAAAGTACATTTATCATTTAATCATGATGAAATAGATGAAATTAAAGAAATCGCCAAAGAGCGCTTTAAACCCGATGTTTTAGCTATCGATCCTTTGCGCAATATCTTCAGCAGTGAATATGGTAATGAAAATGACAACAGTGCTATGCTATTCTTTTTGCAAAAAACGCTTGAGAGACTACGTAGCGCTATTAATCCTGATTCTGGCATAATACTTACTCACCACACAAAAAAATTATCGAGAAAGATGCTTGAAGAAGACCCGTTTCAGGGCCTAAGTGGTGCTGGATCTTTAAGAGGATTTTATAGTACCGGCATGGTTATGTATGGACAAGATGAAGATAGTTCTACACGTCAAATAGTTTTTGAGCTACGAAATGGTGAGCGTGTTCCAAATAAGCTTATCGATAAGATCAACGGTAGCTGGCAGCTTCTTGATCAATGGAATAGTTGAGCTTTTTTCATTTTAAAAATCAATTGATATAAAGGAGGCAATTTATGCTAGAAGATTTTTTAACTGATTTCAATACTGCAAAACTACAAAGTAGTTTAATACCTAAAGGTATAATAGTCAAGGTAAAAATGGCAATAAAGCCTGGTGGTTACGAAAACTGGTTCACTAAAAGCTCTATGATACTGGCAGCATCTATTTAAATGCTGAATTTACTGTCATTGAAGGTCCATACGCAAAATGTAAGATTTACCAAATAATTGGTATTAAAAGTGGCAAAGCAGAAGGTACAGAAGACACTTGGGGAGAATCTGGACGTTCTATGATTCGAAGTATTTTAGAGTCAGCTCGTAATATTAATGCAAATGACACCTCAGAAAAGGCAGTTCTTGCGAGAAAAATCAACTCAATTGCAGACTTAAATGGTTTAGAATTTACAGCAAAAATAGGAATTGAAGCCAATAATACATATGGAGATCGGAATAGAATTACTACAGTTATCACTCCAGAACAAAGCATTCAATCTGACTGGTTACCATCTGACTGGTTACCATTTTGAAGTACGACGAAGGAAAGTTATGGGTTGCTGTTATTACTAGAGCTATTCAGGATATAGCAGGAAAAAACCTTAAACTTAAAAAAGAGGCTTGTAAATGGATTCGCTCACGATCTTTTGAAACCGTTTGTGAGCTGGCTTTTCAACGTCTAAAAAGCATGTTGAATAAATTTGAAATAAATAAGGAGGATTCTATGAATTTTTCATCTAAAACTGTTTTGAAAACAAAATTAATTGATAACATCAAAGATTGTGTATCTTATTTACTACCTGATGGCAAATCATATCAAGATAAATTTTACATTGGAAGTAGAAATGGAAATAAAATAATAGTTGAAATAGAAGGAAAAAATTCAGGAAATTGGTACAACCTAATCGAAGAAAAGAAAGGAGATATAGTAGACCTTTGGACTTTAATTAAAGGTGATGTAGATTCTGCCAAGGCATGGTGGTTAAACGCTAAAAAAGGTGAAAAAAGCTTCACATTAGAAGAAAAACAAGCATTTTCTGTAAAACATTACCTAAATGATAAGTCACCAATGCCACAAGACATCAAGAATTCTAACTTGTATCTTGAAAAAAGCATCTAGTGTTTTAAGCTTAAGCATTAGATGGAG
>JAHRAF010000026.1 GCA_019061405.1 Wolbachia endosymbiont of Fragariocoptes setiger | reverse complement strand
TGGATCAAGAAACTTAGAAATAGCCATGAAATTGTACTTGTAGTAACTTCAATAATTATATTTCATTCAACATTAAGATTCAATAGAAATACCTAAGAAATCATTTTCAACATGTCGTAAAAAGCTGATAAGTTACTCATATTACGAAAGTTTTATTTGAAAGATAAAAAATAACTTCAAGGGTCAGCTCGTTTAAATCTTTTCCAAACGTGCTATAGATGAGGTTTTATCGCTTTTTTTCACACAGGTAGTAAACTTGTTAAAGCTACCAGACCTAATAAAACTTTCTATTGCATCATTGATAGTCATTCCTCCAAATAAACATCCTTTATGAAGAGAACAAGCTAGAACAGGTTTTAAAGGAGTAACTACTTGAGCTTTTCTATTTCTTTGACTGATAGTCCAGTAAATTTAGCAATAGTATTAATCTCCATGTTTTCAGCAAGCATTGATTTTGCGAGTTCAATCTCCCTGTCTCTTCTACCTTCCTCTCTACCACGCTCTTCACCTATTTGAATGCCTTCTTTTTTACCTTCTAGTCTACCTTTTTCAGCAGCAAGATCAAGTTTATGAAGGAGGACAGCATGTTCATCTTTGATACGTTTGATTTCCTGCTCATAAGCTATGTACTCTTTCTCAGACCAGTTAAATCTGTTTAATTCTTCATATGCTCTTTTAATTATTAAGTCACTACCTATTATTCTTTCTAGATCTTTTTCGCTGGTTTCGTCTGCATACTTAAAAAAATACACCCATTTTTCCACTATATTTTCTAGTTGATCCTCTTTAGTCTTAGAGAACTTGGGCAATTCGATGAACGTAAAATAAAAATCTTTTAGGTTGTGTTCATAGCTATTGCGATCAAGAATAACATGGTCAGACTTATATTCTTTTTTATCAGGAAATAAAATACAGTCAGCTATAGCAATAAAGATAATTTCTTTGAGATTATGATATTGATCTCCTTTGTCAGCTTGTCTTGAATAAGCTTTAGCGGCGTAGTATTGAGCACGTTTTTCAAAGCCTTTAGTCTTAGCGACTTGCATTTCAACGATCATTTGTACTCCACTTTCATCTCTACAGAGCACGTCAACAATACTTTGCTTTTTAGCAGCAATGTCTGGGTCTTGAATAGTGCTTAAAAATTCAATTTCTTTTATTTCATTGACACCTGTGAATCCTAGAATATCATTTAAAAAATGAATAAGTATATCCTTATTTTTCTCTGTACCGAAGATACGGCGAAATGCTATATCGTTTTTAACATCAAGGAATTTTGAAATAGTCATGACAAAAAGACTAAAGAAATATTATATATTATTAACAATGAAATTTCAATTTCTTAAAGATTGAATAAGATTGTCGATAAAGCACTAGAATTTGGAATCAAAATCAACGCA
>JAHRAF010000013.1 GCA_019061405.1 Wolbachia endosymbiont of Fragariocoptes setiger | reverse complement strand
CCATATGAGTCTGGATGAATATTGGCTCCTTTCTCTATTAAATATTTTATAATTTCAAGTTTGTCTAATTCAACAGCAATATGAATGGCTGTATTACCTTCATTATCTCTTTCATTAAGATTTATTTTATCTTTCATCACATAACTAATGGACTTAAACTCTTATCTAATAGCATGATGTAAAAAAGAGAATTCTGTTGAATAAACTTAAAAGTGTTCATTGTTTTAGGCTTTATTATATGGTCAAATTTGATCGTATTTTATTGAGATAGATTTTTCAATGCTTTTATTGTTAACGAGCATAGCTAATTTTAATCTTGTCATGCTCATAGTAATATAATATTAGTATATATGTAACATTATTCTCTTATAGTGAAGTGGCGTTTAAAAGGTATGAGGTATGAAAAAAAATCTTTCTGTAAAACACAGGTCTAATCCATTAAGTATTAAAAAATCTATATCAAAAAAACATAAATCGATTGATAAAATGAAACAAATTCTTTTACAAGAAAAGGTTAATGCTATTGACTTTCTAAATCAGATAGAAACAGCGAATATTAAAAGTAAAAAAGAGCTATTTCAATCTGAAGCATATTTTACTCAACAAACTGATTATGAATATGATTTAATCGTGGATGGACATCTATCACAATTTATAAATAGTGATAGATCAGAAATATTGAAGAAATGGGGTTGTTCAGAAGATGATATACCTGAAGATACGTGGTACGATTATACAGATCAGGTTTTTGAGGATATTGAGCCTACTAATGTTTCTCCATCACTGATGGATCATGGGTACTCTTTAAGCCAGAAAATAGATAAATGGCTTCTACAGGATTGTAACCTTACAGAGAAACAGAAAGCATTAAACCAAGAACTATTAGAGAATTTAAAATATTTAGATTACTATGATGAGCACGCTCCTTATGCTTGTGACAACGGTAGTTTTGATATTCTACAATTATTTTTACAGGAAAATCAAAACAATCCTGACCTAAAAATTGTTTTAAATCTTCAAAGAGGAGAATCTAATTCAACTGTATTACATGCAATTTCGTCAGCTAATATTCCTGAAGAGGGAATCATTAATTTGCTTATAAAAGCAGGATCGAATATCAATGATCAAGATAGTCAGGGTGATACACCCTTACACTACGCAGCTTTTGTTGGTAATAAAAAAAATGTGTTATCATTGCTTGAAATGGGAGCTGATTCTACAATCAGTAATAATGAGGGAAAAACATCATGGCAAGCTGCGAGTGGTAATTATTGCTGTGATGTAAAACAAACCAGTGCTCTATGGAAAAATTTAAGTCACAGTCAACAAGAGAAGTTAGCTGCGTACTTGTACAAGATCGCTGAAGCCAAGGATATATCTGAGTTAGAAAAAGTTGTCAACGATGCAATACAAGATAGAATGCAATTAAATTATAGACCTTTAGTGAAAGGAGAAGTTTTGAATAGCTTTACAGATTCTATTGTACTAAAAATTAGAGACTTAGGTGTGATTGATGAACAGGGAGTGATCAGTAAGACATTAGGTAAGTTAATCGGAAGGGGAGGCGTATTTAGTAATCAAGAGAGTATGAACGTAATTGCTGAACTGGAATCGGGTTGTATAATCCATAAGGATTGTGTAAAAATAGCTTATAAATATTATGTAAATAATGCACATCAATTTATTGAATCAGCAAAGAATGCAACAAATGGAAAACTGAATGATCTAAAGATCGACAATTCTAATGTTTATCTAGAATATTCAGAAAATGGCACTGTAGATATGAAAAAAATAGTTAATGAAGAAGTATCTCATGCAAGAAATATAATAAAAATTGGAGCTAGTACTGAAGTGGAAGTTGAAGTGAATAATGGTAATAGGAATTACGTAAATGTCTCAGGAAGAGCTGTACTAAGTTTTAATACTGAAAAAGGAGAGCTTCAAGTAACAATGTATGCAAGTGAAGAGAATGATAGACATATAGTCGTGAAGGTAAATAATCAAGATTTACTAAATGAGAAAATAAACGAAGACTGCACCTTAGGAGGTTTATCTGTTGTGGAAGCTATTAAACAGGGTTACTTTACTAAGCCTTTGAATATTAATCAAGAAGTAGAAGCAAAATGGCAAAACTCTGTACAGAAAAGTAGAGAAACAGTAAAAATAGCAAGGTGACTGAACTACTTTTTCCTTCTTATTGACGTTGACCTATGCTTAATTCTATTGAGAGAGTAATCAAGCCAATTTTATATGCTTGTTAGCATAATCTTTCTAATTTTTTCATAAGCCTCTTTAAGATCAGATGTGGTGGTTGAATAAGGTGGTAATAGATAAACTGAATTACCTAGTGGTCTAATTAAAAGCCCTTGCTCTAAACAATATTTTGTTAAAGTTTTTGTATCATGAACGTCAAATGCCGCTATTGTACCAATAACACGAGTATATCTTCCTGGTAAATTTGCTAACTCTGTTGTATGTATATTATGAATTCTTTTTATGGATTCCATGGTACTTGATTGAAGCAATAGCTCTAAAGAAGCAATTGCTGCTGCACAACCTAAAGGATTAGCAGTATAAGAATGACCATGTGCAAAAGCTTTAGTAAATTCTTCATCTAGAAATGTTGAATAAACTTTATCAGTTGTGATTGTTAAAGATAGTGGTAGAAATCCTCCTGTTAATCCTTTAGAAAGACATAAAAAGTCTGGTGTGACTTGAGTTTGTTCAAAAGCAAAGTAACTACCTGTGCGACCAAAACCTGTCATGACTTCATCAAAAATTACTAATATTTCATATTCGCGTACTAAGTTGACAACGTCTTTAACAAATTCTGGACGGCACATTTTCATACCACTTGCTCCTTGTACCAGAGGTTCCGTAATGAACGCAGCAATTTTATTACCATTAATACGTAAATGACTTTTTAATATATTAAGTGCGTGAGTTTCTTTTTTTTCTACTTCTTGATCTCCGATCCAAGTTTCAGGAAAGGGTATTGTTAAAACAGAAAATAATAACTCTGAAAATATAACGTGAAAACCTGATTTTGTACCAACACTCATTGCTCCAAATGTGTCACCATGATATCCACCATCAAAACTCAAGAAAGTAGTCTTACTAGATTCACCTTGGTTTTTCCAGTATTGGTAAGCCATTTTAAGTGCTACTTCAATAGCAGTAGACCCGTTGTCTGAGAAGAAGAATCTAGAAAATTTTTTTGGTAACAATAGTTGTAATTTTTCACAAAGATGTATTGCAGGTTTATGAGTAAATCCCGCAAAAATTACGTGTTCTAAAGTCATACTTTGTTCGTAGATAGCTTTAGCAATATCAGGGTGAGCATGACCATGCAAGTTTACCCACCAACTAGATATTAGGTCCACATATGACTTTCCATTTTCATCATAAAGATATGAGCCTTTTGCTTGCTTAATTACAATCGAAAATTCGGCTGTCTTTTCTTGCGTAAATGGGTGCCATATTATTTTTTTATCACGTTCACTGAAATTCATAAGACTTTAAAATATTTTTAAGTTGGTTTGATAATGCTATGCTTTTTAAAGATTCTGTCTCTACATCTTTAAGTTCAGGCATCGATGCGAGTACTGATACTTTGCCATAAAACTCTATTGCTTGAAGATTGCCCTGATTATATGGACCATTTAAAATTACTCCTAGAACTTTAATATTTCTTGTACGTAATGCTTCTAAACTTAATAAAGTATGGTTGATTGTACCAAGAGTGGAACGAGCAACTAAGATCACAGGAATGTCAAATCTCTTGATCAAGTCAACCATAAATGTATGTTCATTAATTGGAGTAAGAACTCCTCCGGCACCTTCTACAATTAAATTGCTTTTCTTAGGTAAGTTGATAGTATTGAGATCAATACTACTTCTTTCAAGCAGTGCTGATAAATGAGGAGACAAGGGTTCTTTAAAAACAAAACTTTCCTTATAAATCTTAATATTACCAACCAATCTGTCTATCTCATTGCTATCTGTACTTAAAATACTTCCTGTTTGAATGGGCTTAAAATATGAATACCCTCTGTGTATACAAATCCAGCTACTTATAATAGTTTTACCAACATTTGTATCTCTGTTCCTGTTATAAAGATTTGCATTTACCTAGAACTCCAAAAAATACTTTGTAGGTTATACAAAACTCATCTTTATAGGTTGTAATGATTTTTTTTAGTTCAGCTAGGGAAATTTTGTGACTACTATGATTTGCTCCTAAATCTTTCAAGTACTTAATAAATTCACTTGAACTTGAGAACTTTAGTTTAAATTCTTGTGAATCAAAAAAGTATTTACTTGGTTTCAAGGAGAGTAAGTAACTTTCTAATTCTTGCTTAAGTGGATATTGATAGGTTGGTATAGGTAGAAAGGATTCTAAAAAGATCTGAGACCATTCATTGAATGTACCATCAAGTAAACATGAAAAAGCAAAAACATCTGAATTTTTATAAAACCTTCTTATAACGTTATTTAAGTTATTTACCCATTGAAGTGCTAGATTTGAAATGACAAGGTTATGAAAACTAAAATTTTGTTCTTCCATATCAGCTAAAATAACTTCAACTTCTTTATTAACTAATTTTTCTTGTGCTTTTATAAGCATATCGAATGAAAGGTCATTTAAAATAAATTTACTTTGTGGAAAAAAATTAAATAAAATTTCTGTAACATACCCAGTACCTGTACCTAAATCTAAAATTGAATGTGGGTAAAATTCAGGAAAATATTTTTTTAGATAGCTGACTAGCCTTGTAGCACATAGCTTTTGAATGAAAGCAACCCTATCATACGATGAGCTTGCTCTATCAAAGTTACTCTTTATGAATTTCTTTTTTAATTTCATTAATAAAAGTTGTAATTTGCTTATGTACAAAATTATGCTCACATAAACCTAAGTTATGATAGCCTTTATTATATATAACGATCTTATTATCTCTGCTAAAGTTATCGTAGATAAGCTTAGGAGGTACGATAATATCATTCATTGCACCTAAAATTAATATAGGTATACATGGTAGTCTATGTGTTAAATTAAGCAACTCTAAATCTTTCATCAATTTTACTTTGTTGAAGTTATTTGGAAAATCATAGTTTGCTTTACATCTCTTATAAAAAGATACTAGTGTATACATTGGGTCTTTTTGAAAATTTTGGATTATTGTTCTTAATTCTAATTTTCGTGTTTTGCACAATTGTGAATTAAATCCCAAAAAATTGATAAAAGCCTGTATTCCTATAAGGGCACTAAATTTTATGTTTAAAGAAATCAATTTTATAAATCCAAGAGAATGACCAATACCGATGAATATACTGTCATCTTGTTGTGGCAAGTGTAGATTTTCTTTTTCAAAATAACCAAGATCTAAACAATGATAAGAAGTTTGAGAAAAATACTCATGTATTAGGGGCTGGAAAAATTTATGATCAAATCCCCAGCCATGACAAAATATAAAACAGTACTTCATATTTTTTCCATAACATAAATTAAATAATCTAGATCACTATTGGAGTGATGAACGTTAAGTGCAATACGTAATCTTGATGTACCAGGTAAAACAGTTGGTGGACGTACAGCAGAAACAATCAGACCTTGTTTTAAAAGTTTTTCTTTTGCATTCATAACAGATTCTTCATTACCTAAAATTATTGGTATAATATGTGTAGATGAATTTCCTGTATCAAACCCTAATTTTTTTAATTTACTCCTTAAATTTACAGCTTTTGCAAATAAAGATTCGCGCTTATCAGCAAGATTTTTTATTAAATCCCAACCTTTAGCTGCTGCACCAATTACCATTGGAGAAAGAGAAGTTGAATAGATAAAGCCTGAACACTTATTAATTAAATAGTTTTTTATAACTTTAGAACATGCAATATATGCACCAAAGCACCCTAAAGCTTTACTAAAGGTACCTAACACTAAATGAGGTACCTTTTCAAGATTAAAATTGGTAGATAAACCATATCCCCTATGACCAACAACACCGGTTGCGTGTGCTTCATCTAAATATAGAAAAGCTTTGTGTTGTTCACTCAAGGTTAAAATTTCTTCCATTTCCACAGTATCACCATCCATTCCGAAAATAGTTTCAGTAACTATAAATTTTGGTCTTAAGTCATCTTTATACTGTATGAGTAGGTTATTTAGTTGGTTCATATCATTGTGCCAATATCGTACAAGTTCAGCGCGACTTAGAAATATAGCTTGATATAAACTGGCATGATTTAATTTATCAAAAAAGACAATAGGTTTTGCACCTAGCACTAGTTGATCTAATAAACTTGCAAGTACTGTTACATTAGCTTGAAATCCTGAGTTGAGAATAAGAGCTGATTCAGTTCCCTTATCTTGAGCAATCTGGGATTCAAAATCTTCAAATATTTTTTTGTTGCCAGAAAGTAGTCTGGATCCAGTAGATCCTACTCCAAATTGTTTACCTGCAAGTGTTGCTGCGTTGAATAATATTTCTGATTTACTTAAACCAAGGTAATCATTGCTAGAAAAATCTATAAAGCCCTTGTCTAAAGGTGAGTTATCTTCTGGTAATTGTCGATATTTTTCTTTATTTTGTAGCATGCTATAATACTTACAGTATAGTCTATACATAACTTATTTTGTTAAAACTAATAATGAGAAAAGAATGGACCTTCCTTGAGGTAGAAAAAATCTTTGCCCTACCATTTTCTGAACTGGTTTATACAGCACAAATGGTACATAGGAAACACTTTAATCCTATGGAAATACAAATTAGCACACTTTTAAGCATTAAAACTGGTAGTTGTCCAGAAAATTGCTCTTATTGTCCACAATCAGCACACTATGATACTGGATTAAAAAAAGAATCTTTATCAGAGATTACTGAAGTAATAGAAGCTGCAAAGCGTGCAAAAGAAGCGGGAAGCACTCGTTTTTGTATGGGTGCAGCTTGGCGTGGACCACTGGATCAGGATCTGAAAGTTGTTTGTGAAATGGTTAAAGAAGTAAAAAAACTAGGTCTTGAAACATGCGTAACTCTTGGATTGTTAAAAAAACATCAAGCCAATATGTTGAAGGAAGCAGGTCTAGATTTTTATAACCATAATATCGATACATCAAAAGAATATTACGATAAGATTATAACAACACGTACTTTTCAAGATCGTCTCAATACATTAGAGCATGTACGTGCTTCTGGAATCAAAGTTTGTTGTGGTGGTATTCTTGGTATGGGAGAAACTAATGAAGATCGAATAAAAATGCTAGTTCTACTTGCAAACTTGAATGAACCTCCAGAGTCAGTTCCAATTAATATGTTAATGAAAATTCCTGGTACTCCTCTTGAAGATGTACCCGACGTTGACCCATTTGATTTTGTTCGTACTATTGCAATTGCAAGAATAATTATGCCAAGCTCTTATATTCGCTTATCTGCTGGACGAGAAAAAATGTCAGATGAGCTACAAGCACTTTGCTTTCTTGCTGGTGTGAATTCAATATTTTATGGTGAAAGGTTGCTTACAGCTCAAAATCCAGTACCTGAGGCAGATAACTACTTATTTCAAAGATTAGGATTGCAAAAATTAGAATATAATGATGGTTAAAAATATTTATATCTAATTTTAACTAATCTTTCTCTAGTTATATCTAAAACATGACTCTAGCATTCTATGGATGCTTTTATTTTATAAATCAAACCTCTTTTACGAATAGATTTAACTTACCAACACTAAAGAGATAGGCTACTCGGCATAGTTTTATATTAACGCACAGTTATAATGAGTAGATATTTACTGCTGAGTTTAGCTCTATCATTTTTAGATTTCTTCAGTTGGTTAAATTTTATATTATATACCCCTTGCTCTATGCTTGATAGTAATCTGGGATAATTCACTTGAGGCCATTTTAGATACTTCTTTGTTTTTTAATCCTCCACAACCAATTTTTCCTTCTATTTTTTTCACTAAGTCTTTTACACCTAGGGTAGGTGATAATGAAATATTATCTGTTTTGAGAGCTGTAGGAGATATTGAGTGAGCATTTTGTATATCTATTTTATGAGTCATTTTAGATACTTCTTCATTTTTTAAATCTTTAAAACCAACTTTTTCTTCTAATCTTTTAGATAAATCTTTCACATCTAGGGTAGGTGATGATGTACTATTATCTATTCTGAGAGTTGTAGGAGATATTAAGTTGGTATGCTTAATAGGTATATCACTAATTTTAACTTTTATTCTATCTTTAGAATCAGATTCCGGTGTAATAAATATTACTTCTTTCTTTATTTCTTTTGACGGTATTTTAGTATTTGACTTTTTTACACACTCATCTTTCAGATATAATTCTGAGAGTGTATGATAAAGTTTATTATTCATATATTCTGTTAATGCTTTCTTTAAATTTTGTTCACATTCGTTAGGTTCAGGAGTATCTATTAAATCAGCTACTCTTAAATTCTTTAGTTTGCATAATGATGAATTATAAATTTTTGAAAATTCTGACTTGAAATTTCGTCTTTCTTCTAAATCTAAAAGATCATAAACTCTGTTATAACCAGAAAAAGTATCAGAGCCACAAATATTACCTTTATTCTGTTGAGAAAAGCTTTGTTTATAGTGAAGTTTTTTTATCTCTAACATATCTTGAAATTTGCTTAATTTATTTATTAATTCACTTGTTATAGTTTTTACTACTTGTTTAGACTGATTTTCTAATGTATTACTCTGTGTATTGTTACAATTCTCAATACATATTTTACTTTTTAGATATTCTACTAATGCTTCTTCTACTGATTCTACTGTAGATTGAGAAAGTTTGATTTTATCTGTCAAATCCATGACTCTTAATTTCATAGCCTTGAATAGCGATGCGTTATAAATTTTTGACCATTCTCCTTGTAGTTCTTCATGTTTAATAGAATCATAAATAACAATGTTATTAAGTACTTGTTGATATTTTGAATCTTTTTCTCCTACATCAATCACTTTTGATCCGTTAACCTCGTCTGGTGATTCATTATAAATTCTAATCCATTCTTCTCTGAGCTTTTGCTGTTGTTCGAAATTTAATTTATTAAACATTAAATTCTTATCGTAAGTAGTTTTTGAACAATAAAAAATATGGTCGTAATCAATATTCTTATGTGTGTCACCAATAGGTGGTTGAGGAGCTAATCTTTTTTTTCTTGCAGCTGTTCTATGGTTTTGTTTTACCTTTTTTTTATTAACATTATCTTTCTCATTACTAGTTTCTAAGAGAACCTTACTTTTGAGTATAGAATAGGATTTTTTTAAATTATTAGCTGACGGTGTTGCTTGTTGAGGAACTATGTTAGATACTGACTCATCTTCACAACCAGATGTTTTTTCTAATCTTTTAGACAAGCCTTTTACACTTATAGATGATGATGTACTGATATCTGATGCAATACCACTATCCTGAGAACTATAAACTTTATTATCTTTCATGAAAGTTGATAGTTTAGTTTCTATTACTATATTTTCTAATGCTTGTGCATATTGTGCTTTCTCTTTTAAGTCTATAACTTTTGATCCGTTAATCTCATCTGATGATTCATTGTAAATTCTGATCCATTCTTTCCTTAATTTTTGCTGTTCTTCGTAATTTAACTTACTATAAATTCTATTCTGATCGTAAGTAGCCTTTAAACAATAAAAAATATGTTCTTCTAAATCGGTATCTTTGTTGATAGTAGGTGATTGAGGAACGGGTTTAAACTCTTTTGTATTACTAAGTATCTTTTTTAGTATTCTTATTTTTTTATTCATAAACTACCTAACTATGTGCTAATCACTATATAGTAATTTATGACGTGTTAATTTTATCATAACATCTATCTTCAAACTTAAGAAAGAAGTTATGATGAATTTAGGTTTTTTGTTAATTAAGAGCAGTAAATATCTGTTCAACTTCAAAACTTAGTTTAGGTTTTAAAATAGGTCCATCTATATGAGCATCTATATAAATAGGGTTGTTACGGTTTGGTGGTATAAAAAACAGCCTCATTATAGAGTTTACAGTAAAGTTTGATAAGATTAGATTTGCAGAAATAGATCCAGATGATTTATCAGTTGCAAATTGTAAGCTTGTTGAGAAGGTGCCGTTGATGATTGTTGCTTTTCCATTAAGATTATAAACAGGCGTACTACCTTTGTATATTTTATTTCCAGTAAGAGTGACAATTTCAGCTCTGGTTTTGCTATTTAGCAAATCGGTAATAAATGAATCTAAATCCAAATGAGAAAGTAGCATTTTTTTTCCTCTGATATTTACTTCTCCTGATAAGTTATTAGACCAATCATAAAAACTTTTTCCTTGCGTTCTCATTGAACCATTTACATTTACTAAACCTTTAATATCATTAAACTCGCTAATACGATCAATTTCTATTTCTGAGACAAAAAACTTTACGTAAATTGAGTCGGGTTTCAAGTGACCTTGAAAAATTACTTTTCCATCATGGATTAGGTACTCAATTTGCCTAATTGTAGCTGTATTATTTCTGATCAATGCATCTAGGTTAAAGTTCTTTAGTTTACTTTTTTTCATGAGAAACGTCTCTGTATTTATATGTATATTAGCATCAAAATTTTCCAACTTATTTAAAAGATGAAAATTTTCTTTGGACCATTCCATTGTTCGGTTGGTCTTCTCTATAAATTGAGGTAACTTTAAAATATTACCATTAAACTCTTTTCCCTCGAGGTTTATATTTATTAAAGGTTTAATATACTTTTGCTCTGTTAAAACTTTTATATCACCAAAAGTGTTAAAGTTTTCTCCATCAATCTTTATTTTGTTAGCAGATAACTTATTTTTTTCTATATGTAATAAAAAATCCAAACTTTTTATTTTTTGATTATTAATGAGTAAATTTCTTACGTCTGCTTTTATATTGACCTCATACATAAAGTTCTTTAACCAATCTGCTTTATTTAAAATATTAAAACTATATCTATTTGAATGAATATTATAGGCAGTGACTCTTCCATCTATCATATTATTTTTCTTGGTATAATTTACTCGTATCAATCCTTGAATAAACTCCTCATCATTAGTTAGTGTTGCATCCAAAATATATATTGTTCTAGGTGCAGCATGTACCTTAGAATGAAATGTAAATGAATTTTTTTTATTGTCTGTAATGAGCAAAGTTGGATAGAAGTAAGAGATAAATGATGTAAAGTCGTTACCTTCAATTTCAATGCTGCCATCAAAGCTAGATAATATGTCATTGCTTGAAATTTTTCCTGATAAGTAAAACATATTATTGATTCCTGGTAACTTGAGTACTGTGTGCACTGCTGCTTTACCATCTGCAAATTTTATACCTATAATAAGGTTGCTTAAAATTTTTCTTCGATACTGAATATTAGAGGAATCTATATTAAGATCTAAACTTAAGTTTTTAGGAATAACGTTTTTGAAGCATTCTAATACATCCTTTATATAAATCTTTTTTTGTCTCTTACTTTCTATTAAATCTAAATCAAATTTTTTAAAGACAAGATTTATACTACTATGGTTACTTTTTTTGTCATGCTTCATCATACCATCAGCTTGTATACTACTTGAGCCAATTTTGATGTTAGTGACTGCAAATTTACTTTCACTTATACTAATCTCAGATAATATCTTGATCTTTTCATTGGGTAAAAACTCGTATGGTAGATTGATATTGATCACTTTAATAACGTTGTTTATTAAACTCGAGTCGTTATTCAGTACTATTGATAAAGAGCCATTAATAGTTTTTTGATTTTTATTGCCTTTAAATGACAAACTCATCATGTTTGATTCGATGTTGATGTCGATGTTTTCACTCGTAATGCTTATTTTTCCTAAGAAGTTATAGTAGTTATCGTTTATTTTTGCTTTGCCTGAAAATTTTTTGTTTTTCTTTACCTCCAACTCTTCTATATCGATGGAAATATCTTCATTGTTGATATGTGCATTTTTTATTATTACGTTATCAATATTGCCACTTTTATGAGCAATCTTAAGGAGATTTTCTTTGTTGCTTCTCATATTAAATAGAACAAAAGAACTTGGTTTGGGGGAAAACTTGAGTAATGATAGGAAATATGGCTTTATTTCGATCTTACTCATGCTAATCAAGTCTGAGGATCTCTGTTTTGCGTTTCCGTTGTTATACTTTATATACACATTATGAATACTTAACTTTGGTGTAATTAATGAAATCTCTACTTTTCCGATAATATAGACCTTAGCGTTATATGTATTTTCTAAATGATGTGTAATGAAGTCTTTATAACTACTCCAATCTTTTAATTTCACACTTAATTGAGCAACTGTTAAAAACAGTAGAATAAATAAACCTGCATATAAATAGGATTTCATAGGTAATACTTACGAATGTTTGAGGTGACTAAAATTTTTTATAGACATTAGATAAAGAGTACCAAAATAGATAATAATACTTAAAGCCACTAGAACAAGTAAGCATAAAATGCGGATCAGGAGTTTATCGAAGAATAACTCTACCAATAGAAATCGACAGGTATAGAGAAAAATTGACATAACTATTGTTGCTATAAGTATTCTGATACCATTAACTAACATGAATTGATTCACTCTATACACCTTATTTCTTTTAAAATGATTAATCAGCATGATAGTATTGATCCAAGTGGAAACAGAGGTGGAAATTGCGATTCCTACATGTTGATATTTATTCATTAATAAAAGATTTAATATAATGTTTATTGTAAGAGATATTAATGATAATATAGTTGGTATCCTGAAATCACCTTTTACAAAAAAAATTGGTAGTAGTACTTTATTAATAATAAATGGAGGTAGTGAAAGAGATAAAGCTATTAGTGTGGGAGCTGTCTGTTGTACTGCATGGTAATCAAATGTACCGTAAGCAAAAAGTGTAAGCAAAATGAAGTCAGGAATAATAATAAAAGCTGCAGTAATTGGTAAAATAAGCATCAACCCGATAGTTAAAGCTTTCTCTTGTATCTTAGTGATATTGTCTGTTTTTTTAGAAATGAGAGGAAGTAATACTGTACTAATAGCAACACCAATAACTCCTTGTGGCAGTTGAACCAGTCTTTCAGCATAGTATATGTAAGAGACAGCATTAGGTAAGAAACTTGCCATAATCATGTCAATCCAAACGCTAATTTGTATGGTGCAATTGTTTATTATTGCTGGTATCACACGCTTAAAGAACATTTTTACTCTGCTGTTAAAATGTAAGATAAATGAAATAGATATATCAAACTTATATGCACTAACTGATATTAATAGCAATTGCAATGCTCCTCCTATCAGGACGGCAATAGCTAAATTATGTGCTGGTGTTGTTATATAAGGTACAAATAAGCTGATAATAAGAGCTATATTTAAAACAACTGGTGAAATTGCAGTTGAGATAAAATGTTCTTTTGTTTGTAATATTCCACCTATTAATGATGCAGTTGAAATGAAAATTATATAAGGTAACATAATTCTTGATAAAGTTATTGTTAATGCAAGTTTATTCTGCTCAAAACCAGGAATAAAAGTTCTGATAAGATGTGGAAAGAAAATATTTACTATAAAAGTAAAAATAACCAATATAACTATTGATATAGATATTATACTACTAGCGAACTCTTTTTTATTTTCATCTGACTCTAATGAGTACAATGGTATAAAACAACTAGTAAATGCTCCTTCAGCAAAAAATGCACGGAATAAATTAGCAAAACGAAATGATGAGAAAAATATATCTGCAATGGAAGTGGCTCCAAGAGTTACAGCAATTAATATATCACGTATTAGTCCTAAAACCCTTGAGATAGAAGTGAAAAAACCAAATGTGAGAATATTTCTAAGCATAATAGAGTTAATACAGCCATAACTAGCATTTTACAACTTTAGCTCGTTCTAGTGTAATGAAGATAAGGTTAGCTTTAATGATATATGGTGAATAGTAAGAATCAAGAAAAATTCCTTAATGCAATTATCATGTTACTTGCAGAAAGTGATGAAAGTGAAGTTTTATGCCTAAAACAAGAAGCTCTTGAAGCTGTAAAAGGAATAAAGAATGAAGGTAGAATCAACTATCCTATTATTAGTATTCCAGGGGATAAAACAATGACTCCTTTAAAATTAATAGCTTTCTGTGATTCCCAGGGAAATAGATTCCCCCTCTAGGATAAATAATCTTATATTACTAGAACTAGAGCAATTTATTAGAGAAGCTAAAAGGACTGATGAAAAAAAGCTTTTTTTCTGGAATCCTTCAACTAAATTATCGGTTATTTCCTTTGATGTTCAGCAGCCTAGAATGGTCTATAGACCTACTTCGCTTGTGCGTGCTATTCATATTGAGCATCCTACCGTTCAATTTGCTGAAATTTATCATATTTAGATATAGTAAAATAAATACCTTGTAAAATTTATATAGAAACCAGTTTTCTGCTCGGAATTTAATGATATAGGTAAGTGTTATTTATTTCTTTAAAAGATAAAGTTTATGCAATAGAGATGATATATTTTATGAAATGAAGTTTTGCATTCAAAAACTAATAGTATATACTTAGGTTTATAACCTATACGCTTTCCTTAAAAATATAAAATTGAATGTTTTTATATTACATGAAAATCAGATAACAGCAGCACGAATGTTATGTGATAAGCACATAGTAAAAATGACTTTGGAGACAGCTCAACTACTTAGCGGTGTTTTTGCAATAGCATTAAAAGAGCAAGATTCTTTTGTAAGTATCATAAATAAAGACATTTCAGCTCCATACAAGCTTACTCATAAAAATCATCCCTGTTCTATATGGACAAGAAGATCAAGGGGAAATTTTGATTGGTTAATAGAATATGGAAAAGAACTTTGTAGAGAATACACTTATCGATATAAGAAAAACCATAAATCAGAGGAAGTAATTGATTGGTGTAATAATCATAAAAATTTATTAGTCTTTCAATCAATTGATTTACAAGATTTTGTTCAAGCATTACCTGATCAGCATAAGTGTGATAATGCAGTGGAAGCTTATAGAAAGTATTATGTTAAAGAAAAAATGGCATTTGCGAAATGGAATAAAGGTAGAGATGCTCCAGATTGGGTAATTTCTTACTTATTAAAGACCCAATGTATTGAATAGATAGAGAATAACTAACTAAAATGTATAATAATCTGTTGAAATCTCTGCTAGTCAAAGTTAAATAATATATCTGTATCTTGCCTCAAATTCTCTGCCTAATTTTAGTTGTTATTTGTATTGACACTATAGGCAACGTTCTTTATATTCAAAATGGAAGACTTATATATACTTGATTATGTTTGCAGTAATTGAAACAGGCGGAAAACAGTACATAGTTAAAGAAGGTAGTATAATAAGGGTAGAGAAATTGAACATCGAAAAAGGAAACGAAGTAGAATTTGATAATGCAATCTCCCTTGCCAGTTACCACTCAAATGGCGTTAAAGTTAAGGCTGAAGTACTTGAACATAAAAGGGGAGATAAAGTAGTCATTTTCAAAAAGAAAAGAAGAAAAAACTATCGCAGAAAGACAGGGCATAGGCAACATATAACAACTATTCGTATTAACAACATTACCTCTGAGGATTAAATCATGGCAACTAAGAAATCTGGTGGTAGTTCTTGTAATGGCAGGGATTCGAAAGGTCGTAGACTAGGGATAAAAAGGAATGGTGAAGTTATTCCTGGCAATATAATAGTTCGTCAAAGAGGCACAAAATTCCACCCTGGGAAAAACGTTGGAATTGGTAGAGACCATACAATTTTTGCTAAGGTAGTAGGTCATGTTACCTTTAGGAGATCATCCAACAAAAAAGTCTTTATTGACGTTATCAGTGATTTACGGGTCTGTAGCTCAGGTGGTTAGAGCACACGCCTGATAAGCGTGAGGTCGGAGGTTCAACTCTTCCCAGGCCCACCAAACGATGTAGAGGAAAAGGGCGGTTAGCTCAGTTGGTAGAGCATCTCGTTTACACCGAGGAGGTCGGCAGTTCGAGCCTGTCACCGCCCACTCAATTCAGAGCTTTTGGCTAAAATCTAGAACAAAGAATTCGACTAAAGATTAGCTTAACAAACACGGTGTTTTACCTAAAACTCTTCGCTATAAAAATCCATATTTTTACATAATCGATTAAGAAAGCTCTCTGTTTCTCTTCAATATAGGGTAAAGTAAACAAAAGAATTTTACTCAGCGGTAGAGAGTGGTATTTTTTATGAAACATTTAATAAGATATAATACAGAGATTTATAGGATAAGCGCATTTATTTTTGTAGATTTTTACAGTATAGCTAAAGTATGAAAAAGCTTTACTAAATGTATAACTATATCCTAAAATTAAATTTTCACTAAAGAAAGTAAAAAGAAGTACCTCACTAGCATAGGTAACAAATATATATGCTACTAGAGATACTTCTTATTTGCTCACTTTAGGTCTGAAATATATTAATACCTTCTGAACCCTCTATTTTCACTATCAGAAAAGCCTCTATATGGTGGGTTAGCCATAGCCCTTTCTATTTGAACACCCATCAGATTATCTTCTGCATTTTCAGCTTGTCGATTATTTCTTACTGGATCCCTATTTTCTTTATTATTATCTCTATTATTATTTCTATTATTATCTCTATTATTAAACATAGTTTACTCCTTGGTAAAAAACGGTATGTTTTTATAAAATATTTAATCAGCACAAAATTTTAATAAAAGGGCTATTATTTCTTTAGCTTTTAACTAAGCTGCTGTGAAATAAAGCAAGAATGGGTTTTAATGGGTATAG
>JAHRAF010000006.1 GCA_019061405.1 Wolbachia endosymbiont of Fragariocoptes setiger | reverse complement strand
AAATTATAAATAAAAGTTGTAAAATGCAAAAAATTTTAAAAAACATAGTTGATTTGAAAATTCTTGAAACAATTGTTGCCAACCAGCAGCATTATTATCAAACTTGATAGTGTTCTTTTGGTTGTGTACTGCAGCAACATTTTTAAATTTTCCGATATCAATGCCAATAAAATTGTGATAGGATGTAGTCATAATAACCTCGATAGTTTAATTAATTTAAGATTGTAAACGGGTGCATACATATGTCCCATGCAACTATTCAAACGTATCGAGGGATAGGGCTAGTGTACCCTTGATTTAAACGGTTGTAATACCAATATTCTTACGGTCGCACATGCCCATGATAGCCTTATTCCTATAGTGAGTAGGGTTATCTTTCCCTCTTATCTCCTTTATATCATATTTTTAATTTACAATTCTTGGTCTCCAAATGGATTACATGACCTTAACATAGAAATAAAAAACTTCAATGATGATTTGAATCAAATAGAAAAGAATTTGATTTACCTTTTAGAAGGTATGGAATTTTTGGATAAAGATGAAAATATAGCTGACCTATGTTGGAATAATGGTCATTCCATCGCTAAGTCAAATGAGCTAGTGAGATTAGCTATAGACATAAAAGATTTAGAAAAATTACTGAAAAGATTTCCTAATGATAAGAAAATTGAAGATTTAATTGATAAGAAGAAAAGAGAATATGATAATTCAATAAATCTAGATAGACAACTTATAGCAGAAAGTAAATTAAAAGAGCAAGGCATCAACCTGTATGGAGGCAAAAAGACGTTAGAGGTTAGAGTAAATTAACAGAAGATGCAAGTCGCTTTCATAATGCAGATCAGACACTGCAAGACGCTAAAGAAAAATACTTTCCTTTAAATAAAATATTAACAGACCTAAATTTAGAGAAAATAAAAGTAGAAGAGCTTAATAGAAAAATTCATCATTTAAATGAACAAATTAAATCTGCCAACTCTATGCTCTCATCAGTTTCACAAAAAGTAAAGGTAAGAAAGAGTTACCATAAAAAATCTAAAAAAACAAAGAACAAAAGAGAAGAAATAATACAAGAAGATGATGTGGAAAAAGATAAAGAATGTGGGGCTATATTAAAATTTGAACGTAAGCAGTTTAATGAAAGAAAAAAACTAAGTAATACACCTCTACTCATGGACAAGTTATTACATACTCAGATTCTACAATTAAAGAAATTTCAGAACAATATTTACCTATAATTTATGAATCTAATTTAATTGTTAACTGTCTACAAGAAAGACCTAACTTGAATCGAGTGTCATCAAAAAATGAATCTCTTATGCAAAATGCAATAAATATAATGAAGTACTCTGAACAGTTTTTTAATAACATGATCATTGTAATAGAAACTCTCAATATTATATCAAAATAAAGGTAAAACATTTACAAAAAAGACAGAGGCAAGAACTAGATAAAATGACAAATGATCAGCTACTTGAAAAATTAGAGAGTAATGATCCGCTTTTAAGTCAATTTAAACAGAAACTAGATAAGTGGCATGAAGAGAAGGAAAAGATGCAAATTGCTAGTATGTCAAATGGTTATAAAAAGCAACTAAACAGAAAACAAGACAAAGTACAACGCAAAATTATTTTATTCGATACACTAGAAGAGTTGTTAAATAGTCCAAAGCTACTAGCACAATTTTCATCTGATGAATTTAGCAAGTTAAAAAGTATTGCTGAAAGAATTGAAACAGATAGTAAGTATAATTATGAAAAAGATCTTAAAATAGCAGAGGCTATTATTGCAAAAAATTATCTGAATTAAAAAAATTAGCAGAAGAAAATAAGCTACAGCCATTAACACAGTTCAATAATTTATCAATTAATGATAAGAAAATAGAGGCAAAAATGGAGAACTTTCATCAAATATAAGCTAAGTTAATGCATGATAAAATTTTGAATACTTGGCAACTTAATTTTCTTGTACTATCTAGAAAAGAGATCATGTGAGAAGGAAAACAGTTATTCCATAAATAATTTTCTTTACTCTAAATAGTTTGAAATAGACAATGAAATGAACTTACTCAGTTTTTGCAAAAGAAGTTCAATTGCATTGAGTTAATGTAGTTTTTACTACGACATGTTTAATGATAAATCACAATTGATCTTAAGACAATTACGTTCTAGACAACCATGGCTTAGGCTTTGCAAATATAGTATATTATATCTAGCATTCTTTAAATTAATATTATTTAAAACTTATTTCTTTGTTTTTAAGATAACTTTTTTAGACATTAAGCTATATCATTATAAAACAGTACTAAATTTCTGATTTTAAAGTATCTGATTCATATGTATATAGGAAAACTTGAAGTGATCATATAGTGGTAAGTTTCAGAGAATAATTACATTATAAGATAAATGATTTTCTTTTTTAGATAATATCACAGTTTCTTTTATCTCTATGAATTATAAGATTAGTTAATTTAGAATGGGGGTTTATATCGAATTGATTTCTTATGATGTGAAGTCCAATGACACTATTTTTCAATATAAAAAATTCATGTGCAATTTTTTCAGATACTTCAGTGATTTTTTGAATTTCCTCATTAGGAATACTATACTCTTTAGTGAAGCAATTCCAATTTTCTTCTTTTTCGAGTAAAAAAGTTTCTCCTTCATTTATTATATGTAATAAGCTTTCTTTTAAGAAATATCTGTGCAAAGGATTATTTACTAAATTTCTTATATCTGATTTAAGTTTAATAACACTTTTTTGATGTTGATCTGAATATTCTTTGACTTCTCCTTCAAATTTGTTCAAATTATTCATAATTAATTCTTGACCTTCTCCTCCTACTTCCTTTATTGCTTTTTCTAGTTGTAGTAAATCAGGATTATTTAGACGTTTTTCGCTTTGAGAATCATATATACATATTAGGTCTAAAAAAGTTATACCTCCATCTAGATTTATAAAGTATGGTTAACTCCATTCATTTCTTTCAATGTTTTTATACATTCGAGAGCTTTTATCAGATATTGATTTCTATTATTTTCATCACTTTCCACAATTAAAAGGTTGATATAATCGAGTAGTTCCTCTTTTATAAGTCTAATTCTACCTTGACCATTCACAAACATATTTTATAATTTTCACACCATCTTTTTGATAATATACTATTTAACTAAACAAAAAGTATACTACCTATACTTTTAGCATTACAATCAATAGCTTATGAAAATATTTTTACATCAAAATGATCTACCAAACAATGTATTCCCTAGTGATATAGATTCTATTGCTGTTGATACAGAAGCAATGGGGTTAGTGCATAGTAGAGACAGGCTATGCTTGGTACAGCTATCCGTAGGTGATGGCAACGTTCATTTAGTACAGCTCATAAATAATTATAGTGCTCCCAATTTAAAGAAAATACTAGAGAACCATAATATAACAAAGATATTTCATTTCGCTCGATTTGATATTAGTATTCTGCATTATTATTTAAAAATTTGGTCACTACCTTGTTACTGTACAAAGATAGCTTCACGTTTAGTTCGTACCTATACAAATAATCATAGTTTAAAAGAACTATGTTCAGAATTATTGAATATCAAATTAAATAAACAACAACAATCATCCGATTGGGGAGATAAAGAGCTAACTGAAAAACAAAAAAGATATGCTGCTTCTGATGTCCTATATCTTCATCAAATAAAAGACAAACTAGATGTTATGCTAAATCGTGAAAATAGAAGTGAACTGGCTCAAAAATGTTTTTCTTTTCTTCCTACTCGTATTCAATTAGACTTAATAGGATGGGAGAATGTAGATATCTTCAACCATCAAATATAACTCTCAAGAGGTATTATATGACAAAAACACACAACAATACTACAATAAAACAAGATAATGATACTGAAGAAGGAAATTTAATAGAATCCACAATATTTATAATAGGAGGATTAGTGTTATCAGCATTAATTATTTCATCGCTATGGTTTACAATCAAGTTATTAACTGCAGTTGCTGTTGCTACAATGTTTTTTCAACTAGGCAAAACAAGTTATAAATTGCTATCAGAAACTTTCAGCAAACATGGTGATGAAAATAAATACGTAAAGATTGGAGTTACAACAACATGCTTTTTATCATCTGTATTGCTATTAAATTCTATATTACATACAGGTTTAATAACAACATTGTTATTTTGTGGAACACTGATCTTTCTTGAACACGGAAATAATAAGGAGTTTACTAAATACTTAGATGAGTCTTCCGATAAAGTAGTTGATAATGTTTGCAGTTTTTTGAGTGAAATGAAAATTAGTTCTTCAAAAAGAGGGGAGACAGCAGAAATAAGTTGAAAACTTCCTAATATGACCATGAAAAATCGTGATTGAAGACAGCAAGATACATAAAATTAAATGAAATAGCCAGTGCAGTTTATTGGTGGTTTATGTAAGATATATCAATAAACTCTATTATTTTGCTTATAGTTAACACAATAATATTTTTTTATAAGTATTATTCCTCATGTAAGCCTATTTGAATACAACTCTCTATAAACAAACGTCATTTGTCATCATAGACTACTACAATTTTCTTCAATTGTAGTAGTCTCATCTATTTTAAATTCTCAAATAAATTAAAGAAAGAGGAGATGAGTATTCTTGAAAACACTTTACAATCAGAGTGGCGCTATTAACAAAATTTCTCTCCATATTCTAAAGTTCATGATCCGAACAGGTGGTGAACAAAAAATCAAATGAAAAAAAAGGACTAGTCGTCATGAAGAATCTTTACTGAGCTTCTTCAAAAACCTTTAACCTTCTTCTTGAGACATCTGGTAAAGGAATTGTATGAGCAAGTATTTTCGCAATATTTAACTCTTCACTTTCTCTAATTTTTTGAATTAGCACTATTTCATTGATTTCATTCACCAATTTTTCTATTTCCAAATCTCTTTTATTAAGACTGTGTTTATTAAATTCATCAATAATTTCTTTTTTGACTTGATGAGTATCTAAAAAACTCAACAGCTCTATTTTAGAAATAGCATGAAGCAATTTCTTATTGGACTTTAGTTGTTGATATATATCTTCTAAGTTAGCATTATAATGCTTTACTTCACTCACAGCTAACTTTATAATCTCTTCTATCTTGTTTGATAATTCCCTATATAATTTACTATAACTGCTGTAGCGTAGATCTAGAGCCAGCTTAATATAATTTACTATGTAACCTCGTAATGTGTTACTCATCACTTAAATCGCTTAAAACTATAAGCTATAGTTTACATACAAAAAGGTTAATTTTACATTAAAGGATGAATTTAAAAAGGAATAAGCTTAACAAAAAATAGAGATATAACCATAGGTACATAGAATAGTCCAACCGTAATACTAATGAGAAGCAGCAATGTAACTTTATCCGGCTGATAATTTAAAATATTAGCTAATATTATTCCAGAACCTGATATGGGAATTATAGCCAGCAGTATAAGTGCCTTATATATATTCTCATCATAAAAACCCACAAAGTGTTTATCTAAAAGAATAATACCTAAGACAAATAATGGCCAAAAAACATATTTAGCTATGATGGTAGTTGCAACAAGTTTCCAATCTACTCTAAAACTTGTTATCTGTGCAATACTTACACCAAGAAGCATCATTCCTAACGTAACAAGCATGCTTCTTATATTCATTATGAAATCAGAAAAGAAGTCAGGAATACGTATGTCAAAGGCACTAATGATAAATCCAAGTATCATTGCATGACAAGCTGGAAGTTTTAACAATTTCAACATGCATTCCTTTTTAGTATATATACCATTTGCAGCTATATAAAACCCTAAACTATTTTCAAATAACACCATTCCTATATAACAAACAACATATACAGAAACTGTATTTTCATCAAATAATGCCATAGCTATTGGTAGGCCGAAATAACCCATACTTGTGCTTCCAGAACTGAAAGCTAGTATATTTTTAGTATTGTCCTTAAATAAAAAAGAGGAAACGTAATATACTGTAAGAGACATTATACTACCTACAAACCAGATTAAAATAGGCAAAGAAGCTATCGAAAGATCGAAGTCTGTGTGAGACACACCATTAAATACCACCAGAGGATTTGCTATATAAAATAGTATTTGCGATATAGTATTCCTGTCGATTTTAAGAAATTTTCCCGCTAAATAACCAACAAGTATTATAATATAAATAGGCAGTATCTTAAAAAAAAGAGTAAAAAACATACTGGCCTAGATTTACACTCCTTTTTTGATTTGTAAGTTGAAATTAGATCTTAAGATATTATAAAAGTAAATAAAATTTATTTTATTCATGCACAATAGAATTCATCTGAATCTTGTTAAAAGTCAAAGTTTGTACTCTACATAATAAAATTATATTAAAATTTCATAAATCTTATCAAGTAGTTCATTGTAATTTAATTATTATTAAATAGCATAGAACTCTTTTTAATATAAGTTATGGACAAACTAGCTTGACGTTCACATAGGAAGAATATAGATTAAGGCTGTTAAATCTAAAGCTAGCATGAAAATAGAGGAAAAAATATACACTTGTCTATCTGTTCTATTTGTAGTCTTTATTGTTATCGGTAACCTCACATATCAAAAATTCATCTCTCTACCTATTATATCAATAGAACTATCTGTTGGAGCGATACTTTATCCATTAACTTTCTCAGTTACAGATTTAATAGCTGAATTTTATGGAAAAGTAAAAGCACAATTTTGTATTAAGTTAGCTGTTATTATGAACATAATAACAGCTATAATCATTATATTTATGGATAATTTAAACGCTGTTTCATGGTCACAAGTTGACAATGAAATTTTTCACACAGTATTTGGTAAATACTCAGTCAACTTTATTGCTTCTATCATTGCTTGTTATGTAGCTCAGCTTATTGATGTAAGAATATATTTACGAATAAAAAACATAACAAAAAACAAATTTTTATGGCTAAGAAACAATTGCAGTACAATTATCTCTCTATTTGTAGACACGTTTATTGTAGTTAGCATTCTCTCTCTATTTGGTGTAATACCAAAAGATAAAATGTTCTCTATAATTTTTGGTAGTTACTCATTTAAAGTATTATTTACTATATGTAACACTCCCATGTTTTATTTTGGAGTATGGATAGTTAAAAGACTTAATCGGTTACATTTTAGAAGATACTAAGGAACCTTTTGATGATAGTGAGTGAGAGAAGAAAAGAGGTAATGGGGATTTAGACGACATGGGAGATAATTTAAAACACGAAAATCGTAGAGAATTTGTAAATGCGATATTAACAAAAAGACGGTGGAGAGATTTACCAAAATGTTTTTCACTATAGCTTACAGCTTTTTTAAAGACAAAGAGATAATGAAAAATTAAAAGAGCAGAGTTGCATCTAAAACTCATTTATTGATGCAGCGAAAGGCCATGGTGTAAATGGTAGAAAAAAAAGATAAAAGAACGATAACTGGTATAAATCTTTATACATGAGCAGGGCTATGCTGTTGCAAAATTTCTCATTATTAGAAGCGTATGTATCGATGCTATATGTCGAATTTGTTGTTATCTTCACAAAACGTTGAGCGTACTCCATGATCATACGTTTTTAATGTTTCAAAACGAACGTTTTAATTTCAATTTGTAGAGTCCTTTTGGAATAGTATGAATTAATATATTTTTTATGAAGATTATTCTATAATTCGACATTTCCTGTAGAATTAAGTATGATACCTGAAACAAATCATGAGCATAGTCAACTGCAGACCCTCAATAATTCTAGAATTGCTCTAACATTATGTATAGAAAAAGGTCAACACATATATGGAAATTATTACTCTGCACGCATAAAGTTATCAAATGAAAGTAAAGATCTTTTATATAAAAATTTAAGTAAAGAAGTAAAATTTGATAGTCTAGATAAGTACGTTGAGCTTAGTCCGAAAAGTTTTTATATTTATTCCCGTGATAATAATGGAAAAAAGGCTGGCATGATGAGCTCTTTGTAAGAGATGCGAGTGGAATAAAGTCTCTAAAAGGCAATATTCCTCTTCATAGGGGTGATAGTAATAAGATCACGATACAATTACTTTATAATGACCTTTCAGGTACGTGTTCAGTGATTTATGATGATCTACTATCACCAAATAGTACACTACGTATACTAGATAAGCTCTTAAATAACGAAAATAACATTAGTGCCAGGGATATATGCTTGAATTTGCTAAAAGAATCTGAGCAACAAGCATCTAATAACTATATAGACTATAATCATATATTTGCTTCTAATCCTGAATATAAAAATACGAGTTTACACATAGCTGTTTATAATAATGACTTAGAACAGGCAAAGCACTTGATAAAAGAAGGATCTGACATCTATGTCAGAAATAAAGCAAATCATAGCCCCTCAGCATTGCTTTTGGTGCTCGCCAAATAGAGATGTTAAAAATTTTATTTGAATCAAGTCATTTTATAAATGACGAAAGTTCTTTTAAAAGTACTATACGTACCAAATCTAGAGAATTAGTAGAACTCTTAATCAATAAAGGTATGAATATAAATTCCAATGGTAGTGATGAACAAAGCCCTGTTCGCATAGCTGGGAGAAATAACGATTCAGAAATGATACTTTATCTGATAAGCAAAGGTGCTAATTTTACAAATCTTGACTTGGCGTTTACAGATGAGTATGGCAATACACCTTTACACCATGCAACTCAAAAAGGGGATATAGACATGGTTAAACTTCTGGTAGAAAAAGGATCACAATTATGTACAGCAATAAACTTGGTGAAACACCTCTTACCTATGCTAAGAAATTGGGAAATGAAGAAATAGAACACTATATAAGTGATAGGATCTCAAGCACCTTAAAGGATGAAATAGATAATAGTAAAGTAGTTATATTTAAATTGGTAAAGTTCGATAATGAACAAGCATCGATCACTTTAAAGTTAAATAATGAAAGTAAATCAGCGTTTTTCCCTCACGGGAGTAGAGATGTTGTGATTAATATGCCGGTAAATGGGTTATTTATAAACAAAGATCAAGCTTTGTGCGCAAGGTTACCAGAACGTTTTAATGAGTCATCACTAATTTGGGAAAATTTAGATGATGTATTTTTCGTAGTTAATTTAAGTGATTATAATACACGATCTAATCTAGCAACGGGTTTATATAAGATGCTAAATGGTCATTCTAATTTTTCTCTTAACTCATATCAACATTTGCCAATTAGTAACTATGTTGATTATAACGAGATGTATCGTATATTATGTACAACACTTCCTAAAATTTCCCTGTTTGAGAGGTTTAATGATTCTATTCACTATCTTCCACACGAAATAGTGAGACTTATAAAAAACGGTGTAATAGATTTAGAAAAAGATATAGATATGTATGGTGAAACACTATTACATCATGCTGTGGTACAAGGAAATATCAATTTATTCAATACCTTAATAGAGCAAAGTCCAAGTATGGTTAATGCTAAAGACAGTAATGGATTAACTCCTCTTAACATGGCTGTCCATTTCAATAGAACTGAGATGATTGAACGTCTAAAAGAAGTAAGTATAAAATATTCAAAGGAAGAATCTATATCAATGAAAAAGGAGGAACAAATAGTAGAAATTAATAGTGAAAAATAAAATGATAAACACACAGAGAGAGAAAATAAGAAAAGATCAATAGAAGAAAATGAAGATGTAGAATTTTTACAAAAACAAACCTCAAATAACCAAGAAAATAAAAATTTAATTGAAAAAAATGAGAATATAGAATTCAATAGTGATCAAGGAACTATAGCTTCTAATTTAAAGGTAGAGGCAAATAACTTACAAGAAGTAAAACACAGTATTTGGAATGTTTTTGAGTCTATAGGAAGTTTTATATATACTTTTTTTAGTAATATCATTAGTTGGTTTAAAGGAGCACCACAAGAAAATATAGAAATTCGGACAGACTATCAATCTATAGATAATAATTTTGTCAAAACAGATGAAAAAACCACTTCCAAGATACTAGAGGCAGATCAAAACTTACATCATGTAATGATCTTATATAGATAGAAGATTTACTATTATAAGAACAAGAGAGCTTTTAAAGAATGATATGACATCGATGTACACTTGAAATAAATAATCAAGCATTCCTAGTTATTTCTTCTAGTTGTATTTTTCTTAATGTATTGGGCTTATATATAGCTTCTTCATATATGAAAATAGAATATCTGGACTGTGGAAATAATTTGATTTGTTAGAATAGCACAAAAAAGTAATAACCCAACATACGTGTTATTTTTGAATATTTTCATACATTTTTCAGGATTATCGCCATCAAAGTTTTTGTGTTGGTAATAAAATATAAGAGCTATTGCGATTAATGTAACATAAAAAACACTACTAAATGATAAGAGAATGCCTGTGTAAAACCACATTGCAAGTGATATAATGTTGAATTTTTTTAACCATGGCTTTGCATTATCACCAAAATATAAAGCTGTTGATTTGACTCCAACCCTTTTATCATCAAGTTTATCTTGGTAGGCGTATATTGTATCATAAAAGAGTGTCCAAAATATGCATCCTATATAAAATGATATGGGTGCTAAACTAATCTCATTTCTAATAGCTGTCCAGCCCATTAAAGCTCCCATATTGAAAGTAAAACCAAGAAATAATTGAGGATACCAAGTGTAACGTTTTAATAAGGGATAAATAATGATCATTGATAGAGAAATAACACCAAGTATGAAGGTTGTTATATTTGTTAAAAGCAGGACTATAAGAGAAATAAAAAGCAATAAAAAGAGTAAAATCAATGCTTGCTTTATGTTTAACATACCACAGGCAAGAGGTCTATATTTTGTGCGTTTTACGGATGCATCTATCTTTCTATCACAAATATCATTAATAATGCATCCAGCAGGTCTCATGAGAGCTGCTCCTATACTAAATAGTATTAGATAGAATAGAGTTTTCCATGATAAAGGTGTGGAAGCTAAAAGAACTCCACTTAAACTAGGAAAAAGTACAAGCCATAATCCTGTTAAACTTTGTACTCTCATCAGTGTAAGGTAGGAGTTTAAATTCATTGACTTTTTAACATGCGATTTACATTAACAAAGTTATGAAAACCCAAGTCAGGTTTAAACACTAAATTAGGCATGAAACGCAATTGAACATGTTCTGACACTGATTTACGTATTGACCATGTAGACTTATTCATTTCATCTACTATGGCATTAATACCACAACTTTCGTTACTTAAAGAAGATGTGACTATGTAGATATCAGCCTTACTAAGATCTTTATTTAATTCTACACCAGAAACTAGAACATTTTTATAAAGAATTCTATCGTTTATAAGAACTTTTGATACTGCCTTATGCAATACAGATGCTATTTTTAATTTTCTGATTTCTTTTTTTATCATAACGTTCTTTCCTCTTGTACTATCCTATAGACTTCTAATATGTCGTTTACCTTGATATCACAACTACCTTCTAGTGATATTCCACATTCAAAATTTGCTCTCACTTCCTTTACATCTTCTTTGAATCTACGTAGAGCTTTTAACTTTCCTGTATATACTAATTTAGTATCACGAAGTACCTTAATAGGAGAATCTTTCTTTATGACCCCATTATTTACATAGCACCCAATAATGTTGCTCGTTTTAGATGTATTAAACACTTGTCTTACAATCGCCGAACCAATATGCTCTTCTTTTGTGATAGGCTTAAGCATCTTACTTAAATACATCTTCATATCATCAATAAGCTCATATATTATGGTGTATGTAAGTATTTCCACACCTTTTTGTTTTGCCAGGTCTTTAATTTTTGGGTCTACTTTTACATTGAAGGCTAAGATAACACCATGTGATGCTTCTGCAAGAAGTATATCAGATTCTGTTATACCTCCCACCGCTTTGTGAAGGATATTTAATGCTACTTGATTTTTACCCAAATCGCTTATTGAATTTGATATAGCTTCAATCGATCCAGTTACATCACATTTCAATATTACAGAAAGCTCGTCTATTTCTCTATTATTATGACTAAATATGTCTAAACTATTATTATCGTCCAAGTTTTCTTTTCTCTTGAGCAATTCTAATCTGTGTTCCACGGCTTCACGAGCTTGCTTTTCAGACTTTACAACAACAAATTTATCTCCCGCGTTAGGAACTCCACTTAGACCAGTAATTTCTACTGGAGTGGATGGTAAAGCAACTTTTTCCCTCTGACCAAGGTGATTAGTCATGTTGCGTATTTTACCGTATATAGTACCTATTACTAAAAAGTCACCAATTTTTAATGTTCCTTCTTCCACTATCAATGTTGCAGATATTCCTTTAGCTTTATCTATTTTGGATTCTATTACCCATCCTAAAGCTCGACAATCAACTATTGCTCTTAAATTCATTAACTCAGCAATTAGTAAAATTGCTTCTTCTAATTTATCTAAATTAGTTTTATTTTTTGCTGAAACTGGAATTACTAGTGTGTCACCACCTAAGCTTTCAGGAATGAGGTCATATTGAGTTAAGCTGTGAATAATTTTATCTATATTGTCAGGTTGAGATTTATCGATTTTGTTAATAGCAACAATAATTGTAACTTTTGCTGACTTTGCATGATTTATGGCTTCAATTGTTTGTTTCATAATTCCGTCATCAGCTGCTATAACTATCACAACGATGTTAGTAACATTTGCACCACATGCACGCATTGCTGTAAATGCCTCATGCCCAGGGGTATCAATAAAGGTAATTTTCTTGTTACAAGCGGTAATTGCTTGATAAGCGCCTATATGTTGAGTGATGCCTCCTGATTCTTTCTGAACAATGTTGGACTTACGAAACGCATCAAGTAGTGAAGTTTTTCCGTGATCTACGTGCCCCATAAAGGTAACAACAGGGGGTTTAGGTTTACAGAGTAAATTTTCCCTATTTTCAAGAGAAAATAGCTCTTTTTCTTTATTGGTTTCGCTTATCTTTTGAACTACATGACCAAACTTTTTTGCTATTTCACATGCTATATATGAATCTAGTATATCAGTTATCTTGTAGTTCTCTCCTACCTCGTCCTTTAACATCTTTAATACAATTTTACTATCTTCCGCCATACGCATGGACAATTCTTTAATCGTAATAGTATCAGGTACAACAACATGTCTTGATATATTTTTCCCCTTTGTGAATTGATGCTTTTTACTTCTGATACCAAACCTTTGTTTAGGTTGCTCAACTTTTTCATCTATTGCTTGCTCTATTACGAGTTTTGAATGCTTAGAATAGATATCTTTACTTAATTTACCAGGAGCCTTATTCTTATTTTCTTGTTCACTCTCTTTGAGAACATCAACATTATCTAAGGTTTTTTCGTCTACCTCTTCTTGAGGTGGAATTTCTATACTATTTTCAGGTTCTTCATCTACTATTTCTTCTTTGGACTTGTTGTTTTTTTGTAGAGCAGCATTCTGAACGGCATTAATGCGAGAAATTTGCTCTTTTTCTGTTAAACACCCTAATTTACCAATATCAAAAAAATCATTGTCCTCTTGATTTTTTCTTCTTCTCTTTTTTATCACTGTGGTTCCAGTAGCAGATGGGCTGAGTGATGCACCTAGCCTAATTTTACTTAAGCCTTGTAGTGTTAACTTTTTATTACCTATATCTTCATTATCCATACAATTCCACTATACTATTCCTAGTTCTTTACGAGCTTCCATTATTATAGAATTCACTGAGACTTTCATACTTTCTAAATCAATCTTATTTGATGAAGAAAGTATACTATGAAGCTCATAGCTTGATAAATCAGCTATATCTTCTAAAGTTTTTATGCCGTGATTGCCTAATAGAATCTTACTATCAATTGATAAGGGTAAGTTAATTATGTAGTCTTCCACACCTAAAGCCTTAAGCTCTTCTATTTTTTTATCATTTTCTTCTTTTATATACTTGTTTGCCCTACTGCGTAATTCATCTGCAATGTCTTCATTAAAACCTTCTATAGAGCTAAGTTCTTTAATTGAAGCGTTAGCTATATCTTCTACGCTTGAGAATCCCTCAGTTACTAGCAATTGCCCCATTATTTCTTCTAAATTTAACGCTTCAGAAAACAAAGTAGAACAATGATTGAATTCTACATTTCTTCTTTCTGATTCTTGTTTAGTGCTCAGTATTTCAATCTTCCAACCAACGAGCTCTGATGCTAATCTTACATTCTGACCTTTTTTTCCTATAGCTAAACTCAATTGATCCTCTGGAACTATAACTTCTACACAGTTTTCATCTTCATCAATTATTACTTTTGAAACTTCAGCAGGGGTTATAGCTCTAATAATAAACTGTCCTAAATCTGAGGAATATTGTATAACATCAATTTTTTCACCATTGAGCTCTTGTATTATAGATTTTATTCTATCTCCTCTAATTCCTACGCATGCACCTACAGGATCAATATTCTTATCAGGGGAGAAAACTGCAACTTTTGACCTTGAACCAGCATCTCGAGTAATTGCCTTGATCACTACCAATCCATCAGCAATTTCCGGTATTTCTTGTCTTAATAGACCCCTTAAAAAACCTTCATGAGTTCTTGAAAGGGCGATCTGACGTCCATCATCGGAGTGTTTTACACCTTGTATATAAACTTTTATTTTATCACCCTCTCTAAACCTTTCATCTCCAATTAAATTGCGAGGAAGAATGAACGCGTTGGCACCATTTATATCTACAGTAATATCAGGATATCCTACTTGCTTTACAATACCATATCTCACTTCTCCTATTTTATCTTTAAACTCTTCATACTGTTTTTTTAGTTCCGCTTCTTTGATTATCTGAGCAATTTTTTTGTGAGCAATCCTCGCTGAAGTAAGGTCATCATCAAGAAAGAGTAATTCATTAACGGTGTCACCTACTCTTATATCTTTGTTACTTATGGACTTGGCTTTTGATAGAGGAATTGATTCATTACCAATATTGACTAAGTCTGAGTCATCTATAACTTTCAGTATTCTATATACGGAAAACTGACCGGTTGCTCTATCTATATTAACTGTAATTTTATTTTTATTACCATACTTTTGATAAGCAACTGCTTCTATTGCACTTTCCAATGCTCTTATTATAACTTCAAAGTCTAAGCCTTTTTCTTCTGAAAATTTTATTGCTGCTTTGATTACATCAGAATTTCCAGATATACTACTTTTCTCATGTCTTCTGCGACTAGCAATCATAATAAGTAACCCAGTTTGTTTAATTATAAGCTCTATATAGGCAATATAAATATTCAATAATTAATAACGAAAGTCAATGTTTTTGTATAACATCAATGTGTTTCGAATGTTAAAATTTAATCACCGATTATGCAATGGATAAGAATAGAAACTTCTATCTAGACAGCTTAAAAATGTTACTTCTTAATTTACAAGAAGAATAGCAACTACATCTCATCTAAACTTGTTTAGCTAAATTTTTAGTTAATTATTACCACTTTGTTGCTTTTTACGCTGTAACTCTCTTCTCTTACCGTTCCAAGTATAGTAATACATAGCAATTCTATTTTCTATAAGCACTATAGTACCATCATAGAAGTGAACCATATCCATAACTTTCCTCTGAGCTTCATTAAAAAACTCCATCCACTTTTCACGATAAGCTGGATTATGCAGTATAGCAACTCCTTCGTTTCTACTATTAGGCTTTTTATTAAGTGTTTCAGTTTCTCCTATAGTATAAGACATATAACCCCTCTAATTGATTATAAAATTTATGTAACTCATGTAGAAAATATACTTTTAGGCTTAATAGCCAACCATTATACTAATTAGTGACACTATAATATGTAATAATCTTTGTCACTTAAAATTTTATATTATTAAATAATAATTTAAAGTTAATTGTTGTAATCATTATTAAGTGTACAACCGGTGACCCTATTATGCGTGATAAAACTAACTTAAGATTGCAATATATGCAAAGCTTATTTGCAAGAAAATACCAAAAACTAGAGAAACTTTACATTTATGGGGAAAAGAAAGGAATTCAAATAGGTTCAGATGAAGGAAAATTACTGGGCTTTTTTATTGAAACTTATAATATAAAAAACATTGTAGAGGTTGGTACATTGTATGGATATTCATCGATTTGTATGGCCCAAGCATTATCAAATGATGGTCGTATTTATACAATTGAAGTCAACTCTCAACATTCAAAGATAGCAAAAAAGAATTTTTCTGCTTTTGGTGATCAAATTAATTTAATCGAAGGTGATGCTCTGTTAAAGCTTAATGAATTATCAGAAAAAGCACCTTTTGATATGATATTTATTGATGCTGATAAAAGTAATTATTGTAAGTATTTAGATTGGGCAGAACTAAATATAAAGCAAGGAGGATTAATAATAGCAGATAATACGTTACTATTTGATACAGTATTTTTAAGTTCGCCTCCTTGTAATGTATCGAAACAATCATGGCATATTATGAGGGAATTTAATGAAAGATTGTCAAATGAAGAAAAATATAATTCCATATTGATTCCTACTGAGAATGGAATGACTATTGCTTTAAAGCTGACTTGAATTAAAAGTCAAATTCAGTATAGTGTTTTGGGGGAAGGGGTAATCCTGAAATTTTATCAAGTAATATATCACGAAAGCAAGGCATACATTTAATGATAGAATACCATTCCTTTATGATCTTGCTCTTTTCCCATGGAAAACTACCTGAATAGTCTATAACGGAAATATGTGATGCTAAAGAAATGTCAGCTAAAGTAAATTTATCTGTAACAAGCCAAACATTTTTGCTAATTAAGTATTCTATATACTCCATATGGTACATTAGATTATGTCTCGCCGCATGAAGGAATCTGGAATCAGGATTGTGATCAAAAATTATTCTTTCGTTTATTATATACTTTGTTACTTCATTATAAAATTTATTATCAAACCAATTAGTTAAAGCACGTATTTTAGATTTCATCATAGTAGATGGACCAAACAACCTGTCGGTACCATTGTAGGTTTCTTCAAGGTATTCACAGATTGCATTACTATCAGTTATAATAGAACGATTATCTATCAATGCAGGAACTTGTCCTACTGGGTTGATCTCCATGAATTCGCTTCTTTTGTGCCAAGGATTTTCATAGACTAGGCTAAAGTTTAGCCTTTTTTCTTTTAAAAAAATTCTAACCTTTCGAGAAAATGGACAAAGAGGAAAGTGATATAATATCATAATTATCGCCTAAAGAACATGTAAGGCTTGCTAAATATAAAAAAAAAGTATAACATACTTCTGGGTATGTAGGCAAAAATTCTGTAACCTGGTCAGATCAGAAATGAAGCAGCCAAAACAGAATACTTTTGGGTTACATACCTCTTTTGCTATTATATCTTACGCTATGAACATAGCATTAAAATACCGTCCAAGCAGCTTCAAAGATCTAATAGGTCAAGATGTATTAGTTCGTATACTAAAAAATGCATTTCTTCTTAATAAAATTCCACAGGCTGTATTACTCTCTGGTAGTAGTGGAATAGGTAAGACTACAACTGCAAGAATTATCGCTTTGTGTCTGAACTGTTCTTCAGGTCCGACTTGTGAGCCATGTGGAACATGTAATAGTTGTCTTTCAATTAAGAAGTCTTGTCACCCGGACGTTATTGAAATTGATGCAGCAAGTAATACAAGTGTTGATGATATAAGAATTATTCTGAGTAACGTTTGCTACGCACCTATTAGCTCTAGATTCAAGGTCTATATTATAGATGAGGTGCACATGTTATCTAACAATGCATTCAATGCTTTGTTAAAAACACTTGAAGAGCCACCATCAAATGTAAAATTTATTCTTGCTACTACAGAGATAAAAAAAATACCAATGACTATTATTGCACGGTGTCAAAGGTTTGACCTATATAATATACCAGCGATCAAAATAGTTGAACGTTTAAAAGATGTTATACAGCAAGAAAATTTTTCCCTTGAAAAGGGATCGTTAGAACTAATAGCCCGTCATTCTGGTAATTCAATGCGTAATGCTCTGTTTTTATTAAATCAGGCTGCATTATATACCAAAGGCAATATTATAGCTACTGCAGACGTGATAGATATATTAGGTTTAACTGATCAAGATCTTATATTTGAACTACTACAATCAATACTTGATAATGATTTGTATAAAGCTTTAATGCTTTTTGATAAAGCTGCAGGTTCACTGAATGTCTTTGAACATTTATTACAGACAATACAGTTAATATGCCGCTTTCTGATCACTAAGGAAATAGACGGTGTAGTTCTTGAGCATGAAGCGAATAAGATAAAGGCACTAAGTGCAAAAAGATCTGTGATATTTTTTTCAAGACTATGGAAAGCATTACTTAAAAGTATTCAAGATATTAAAGCCTCAACGTGTAGTGGAGTAGCAGCTGAGATGATGTTAGTAAGTCTTTGTTACATGTCAGATCTTCCTTCACCAGAACAGGTGATGAGGAAAATTCTCTCAGAGAGGGAGCTTATTGGTACTGATAAACCAGGAAGCTATGACTTTAAAAAGATTTTAAAATTATTAAAAGAGAATAATCAGATTTATCTTTACAAACAACTACATAATAATTTAGAATTAATAGAATGTACACCTGGGTATTTAAAGCTAAAGTCCATGTCCAGTTTAGATGACAACTTCTCTAATAATCTGAGAGATTGTCTAGGAAAGATTACTTCACTTCAATGGATAATTGAAGTACTTGATGTAGACAACCATATACCAGAAGTAAGAGAAGTAATCAATACATTCAAGGGTGCAAAGATAATTAACATAGAAAGCAAGGAGTAAGTTGTGGATTTTAATCAGATAATGAAACAAGCACAGGAAATGCAAAAAAAGCTTGAAGAAGCACAGAAGAAATGTGTTGGTAAGGAATTTCTTGGAGTTTCTGGCGGTGGTCAAGTCTCAGTTACAGTTGAGGTTGTTAAAGTAGGCAGTTATAAGGTCAAAAAAATACATATAAATCTTGAGTGCATGAGAAATGAGGAAAAAGATATAGTAGAAGACTTAATTGTAGCAGCATCTAACGATGCTATAAAGAAAGCAGAAGAGGATATGACCAGTATCTCCTCTGATTTCGCTGGAATGATGGGCTTGCCACCAGGTTTTAAACTCCCTTTTTAATAGTTTTATGTGGGATTTATTTGGATAACATAAGGAGAGCTTGATATGAATATGAGTATTTATAACTTACAAAATGATAATATACATAAAGCACAACCGAATCCTTTTGATATACAGATAGGAAAGAAAATAAGGCAATGGAGGCTAACTCGTGGTTTAACTCAGGCACAACTTGGGGAAAAGATAGGAGTTACATTTCAACAGATACAAAAATACGAGAACGGAATAAACAGAGTCCTAGTAAGTAGGCTGTATGATCTGGCAATAGCCTTGTCAATTGATATATCCCAATTCTTTATAGATATTCCAAGTAATACCGCTTTGCATGAAGATAAAGAGGGCTTCAATTATAACTTTGAAGAAGATAATGCCGAGAGTAAAGAAATATTAGGGCTAGTAAGAGAATACAAAAAAATCAGAAGTAAAAAGTCACGTGGTGCGGTATATTCACTAATAAAGTCTTTATCCCTCAATCAAGAATAACATAAGTTTCAAATATTTTCTGGTGTCAAGTACATATAGACTTGACTTAATGAAACTTTTATTTACAATACCTAGAGTGGAATTTTATTTATTTTTTATTAACGAGGGCAAATTATGAATTGCAAAAAATTTTTTTCAGCAACAGCTCTAGCAGCATTGCTAAGTTTATCACACTCTGCTTTTTCAGATTCTATTGATTTAATGGATGATGAAGAAAGCACTTATTACGTTCGTGCACATTGGAATGGTAACCTTTTTAATTCCATGAACGGTCAAGAATTAAAGTACAAAGATAATAATGACTTTAAAAGTCTACATGGCAAAAATAAAGAGGGTGTTGATGAGACCACATACAAGCCTAACTATACCCCTTCTTTAATTGCTGGTGGTGCTGCAGTTGGTTACACTATGGATGGTATAAGAGTTGAACTAGAAGGCTTTTATTCTAATCTAGAAGTAGATGGTTCTGGATATAAGGAAGGTACTACAGACAAACCTGACAACGCAAAAGTGTTTGGTACAGATGGTACTGCAAGTACTAGTTCCATTGGAAAAAATGAAGGGTTTAGTAACATTACTGGAATCGTGAACGCATACTATGACATAGATCTTGGTGAAGATATGCCTATCACTCCATATGTTGGTGCTGGTCTTGGTCTTTCACGTGTTTCATTTGCAGGTAACAATTACTGGAAGCCAACTCTTCAATTAAAAGGTGGTGTTAGCTATGCTATAACTCCAGAAATTAAGGTTTACGGTGGCTATCGTGGCTTCCTTGTTTACAGCAATGAATTTAATGATGTAAAGATGGTTAAAACAACAACTAATAGTGAATCTAACACACCAAAAACGACGCAAGAAGAAAAAAAGGTAACACTAAAACAAGAGAGTAAGCTTTTCCTTCCTGGAATGCACGGTGTTGAAGCTGGTGTAATGTTTCATTTCTAACATTTCTATTAAATAAAAAAAAGGCTAATTTCCAGTTAGCCTTTTTCTAAAAGCAAAAACTAGCCACACAATAATAATTCAAGGCAAGGTCTCATACATATACCATTGCCCCGAACTTGTTCTAGCTTTTGGCCAGCCATTAAGTTCGATTCCTCTATCAAACTAAATAATTCTTAACCTTTATTCACTATAGTAAAATTTTATTTACTAGCGAGGGCAAGCTATGAATTGCAAAAATTCTTTTTAGCAATAGTTCTAGTAGCGTTACTAAGCTTATCACATTCTGTTTCTACGAAAGATAAAGAAAATACCTATTACGTTTGTACACATTGGAATGGTTACTTTTTAAATTTCATAAATAGTCAAAAACCAGAGTATAAAGAGAGTACTGAGTTCAAAAGTATAGCTGGCAAAAGAAAGTATTGTTATTCAATAAGAATATTACATCATACACTCCTAATTTTACCCCTTCTTTAGTTGCTGGTGGTTGGTTATACCATGGAATGGTATAAGAATTGAATAGAAGGATTTTACTCTTCTGAATACAACGAAAATTTCAAATATAAACCTGACGAAGAAAATAAAGGTTTACCAGAATCGTAAACGTTATAGCAAATATATGCTTGTAACTCCGTATATTAGGGCTGGTCTTTCACATGTGAAAATAGTACTTTGTGAAAACCAACTTTTCAGTTAAAAGATTATGCTATAATAAGCTTTATGATGGCTACTGTGGGTTTTTTAATGAATTATCAAAGATTGAAGCAAATAATGTTAGGCAACAACTTACAATCATCAGTAAAAACAAGAGGAATAGAGAGGGCTGGTACCAATATACACAATTACTAAAGACAAAGTTACTCAAGCAAAAATATTAAGCTTTATGTTCCTGAAATGCATGGTGTTGAATTGGCGTAATGTTTCATTTCTAACATATTTTTCTAAAGTAAAAGGCTAATTCCTGGTTAACTTTTTATTTAAAAAGCAAAAATTAATGCTGTGATAATAATCCAAGGTAAGAATTTATATAGTCTATTACTCTGAGTTTGTTCTAGTTTTCTATCAGCTATTAAGTTCAACTTCTCTATAAAACTAAATAATCCTTGTAGTGCTATCACCGGATAAGAACTTTTTATTTTTTCTTTACAACCCATTTTGTTCGTCTTTTGCTTTTGCATCCATCCTTCAAAAACTTTCCACATATTTATTTCTGGGAAAATTTTTCTGCATGCACCTTCCAATAAAATCATAGTTTTTTGTAGCAGCAGTAGTTGTGGCTGTACCTGCATATCAAAATCACTTGTTACTTTGAAAAGTTGGGCCAATAAGTTAGCAAATGATATTTTCTCTATAGGTTGACCAATAATGGGTTCACCAATTGCTCTGCAAGCTGTAACAAAATTTTTATGTTTAGGTGAAATATAACCAGCTTTAAAATGCATGTTGGCAACATGATTATAGTCTCGATTTAAAAAACCCCTTAATATTTCTATAATATAGTAGCATGTTTCTCGATCTATTCTGCCCATAATTCCACAATCTAGAGCGATGATATTATCATTTGCATCGATCATAAGATTTCCTGAATGTATATCAGCATGAAAAAAACAATCTCGATATACTTGACTGCAAAATGATTCTATTAAATTAATGGCTACTTGTTTATTGTAATTTTTTATCTTATATATAGGTGTTGCTTTTATCCACTCTGAAGTTAAAACTTTTTTTGAAGTTCTATTCCAATCTACTTTTGGTACGTAAAAACCTCCATCATTTTTTGTATTTTCTTTAAGTTCTGAGGAATGAGCAGCTTCAAAACGCAAATCTAATTCCATTTTAGAAACCTCAGCAAAGGTTTTTACTAATTCTATAGGTTTTAATCTTCTCGATTTTTTACTAAATTTTTCAGCAATTTCTGCAAGCCATAACAATGTTTTTATATCTCGTGAAAAAGTTTTTTCTATATTAGGTCGCAAAACTTTTACAGCAACCTCTCTACCTTCCTTTGTAACTGCTTTGTGAACTTGAGATATTGATGCTGCTGCGACTGGAACTTCATCAAAACTTGAAAAAATATCATTAAGATCAGAATCAAATTCACTCTCTATGGTTTTTATTGCTATTTTTGATGAAAAAGATGGTAATCTATCACATATTAACAATAGATTATTAGTGATATCTTCATTAAAAATATCGGTGCGTGATGACATTAGCTGACCAAATTTAATAAATACAGGACCTAATTTTTCAAGTGCTTTTCTCAGTTTATAACCTTTAATTTTATTGAGAGATTTCTTTGATAATGGAAGTAAGTGATGCATAACACCGTAGTAAGTTAATACTGCAGTTATATGAAAAATACGTGGAATCATCTTATAAAGCTAGTTCTGTAATTTCACTTGGTTTACCTTGAAAATAACAAGAGTTCTTTATGCAAGCTATATAATCTGAAATTTGAAGAACAGACTTTAGATCGTGTGATGTCATTAGAACTGATACAAATCCTTCTTTTACTACTTCACTAATAATATTATAGAATCTTGCTCGTGCATCTACATCCATTGAACTCACTGGTTCATCTAAAACAATGAAGTTGGGTTCAATAATTAAGCATCGAGCTAGTAGCATCAACTGTGTTTGTCCTGCAGAAATCTCTAATACCTGGTGTTGTAAAATACTTTTTATACCAACTAATTCTACTATTTTTTCAAAAATAGTTTGCTTTATTTTTTTTAGAGAACTATTTAAGAGAAAGTATTCAACTGTGATAGGCATTAAGCTATTAATATCAAAACTTTGCGGCATATAACTTACTTTTATATTATCAGCAAATATAATATTACCTGCATATTTTTTGTTTATTCCCACAATTGCTTTGACTAGAGAAGTTTTACCCCCACCGTTTGGACCAAGTATAGTAGTGACACTTCCTCTCTTGATTGATATACTTATATTCTCAAGAATCTTTTGATTATTATATTCAAGAGTAAGGTTTTCTATTTTAAGACTTTCATCCTTAGTAGAGTGTTCATGAAGCATGTAATATACTTTTGTCTGCTGCTCGTATCTATAATATACAGTAATACCGTAATTGCATTCAATTTAAAAGTTGTTACAACTATCAATCCAATATATGCACTTGTATCATCTGTTGCACATGGAGTTTTTAAACCGGAATTGTTGAGCTATCAAACATCTTCTGTACATGAGCATATATTAAAGCCGTCAGATATTAGTAAATTGGAATCAAGTGATGTTATATTTTATATTGATGATGAACTTGAAACATTTATTCACCCATGCTCTAAAAAAGGGAAAAAATTGATACAATTATCACAAGCAGTAACATTGCTTCCTGCTAGACCTCTTTCATTTTCTAATCATGCTCATGGTGAAAAAGATTTGCATATCTGGCTTAGTCCAGAAAATGCAAAGCTAATGATACTTCTCATCAGTAAAGAGTTATCAGTAATAGATGAGAAAAATTCTTATACATATCACAATAATGCTATGCAAGAAATAGAAAAAATAGATAAAGAGATGGTAAGTATTAGAAAAGAGTTAAATGCTTATAAAGGTCAAAAATATATAGTTACTCATGATGCTTATCAATACTTTGAGCAATACTTTGGTTTGAGATCCCCAAGTGCTATTCTCGAAATAGGAGAGGATTCCTACATAGGTATGCAAAGTTTGATGAAGCTAAAAAAAATAATAAAAAGAGAAAATGTTAAATGTATAGTGTCTAATTTACAGGAAAATACCAAGGCTTTTTCCAGCGATATAAAAGTAGCCATTCTTGATCCAATTGGATCAATAGAAAAAGACAGATATTCGGATATAATCCGTAATATTGCACAAAACTTTAAGTCTTGCTTCAAGTAATTGAAAATTCCTCTCTACCAATTTCTGTTAGCGTTTTTTTATACTATGAAATTAAATATAGGAAAACAAAGCTTAAATGATGTATTAAAAATTAATTCTATTTTGTACAGATAGCAGTAGGTATTTATCTCGATGCATTAATTTCATCTTTAAGGCTTTTACTTAGTTCATTTACCTTGACATCTGTTATGTAGTAATGATCATCACGTCTTCCAAAATAAATAATTCCTGCAGATATAAAGCATAATAGAATCAATGACATCGAATTACTTATCAGTAGAAGTTGCGCAGCTCCCAGCAGAATAATAGCACCTACAGCAATTTTACAAAAATTCTTGAATTGTTTATCTCTTTCGAACAAGTCTATACATTTTAAAAAATGATGATTGTTGCAAATCTTAGGTGCATCTAGTTGATCTTTATTTTTCACGTAAGGGTTTGCTCCTTTTTCAAGTAATGTTTGTACAACTTCACTATACTTATTATCTATTTGAATGCGTCGAGCTAGATAATGTAATGGAGTATTGCCGTCATTATCCTGTATGTTAGAGTAGAATTTCCTTTCTTGTTTTGGTGCCGCTTCTATTAAAGAGCAAATAATTTCCGGAATATTTGCATAGTGTAAAGCTGTTGCACCATTTTTATCTCGATGATATACGTCAGCTCCACTTGTAATTAAAAACTTTACTGCATTGATACTACCTATTTTGGTATATACATGTAACAAGTTTCCTTCCTTTAAATCATCAAAGTCTTCTGCTAAGCTAGGTATTTTTTATTTACATATTTTTTCAAGGAATCATCTACATTATTAATTAAAAACTTAATTTCCTTGTATTCTAGGGATTTATTATTAGATTTTAACTCAAATTTATATATTTTATTTTTCTCTGTTTTTATCTCTTGAAATACAGTAATAGTGTTGAGGCAAGTTACTTTTACTAGATCTTGATTAGAAACTTCAATGTTCACTTTTCTATTCTCCACTGTACAGAAAATAAATTCTTTGAACTTTTGATTATCATTAAAATAGAGATTAAATATTACTGAGAATATGGCAGTGTAACCTGCTTGATTATAATTTGTTATTAATTCATCTATTATGGTGTGATTTACAGGAAATTTGATATCAGCTTTTCTAAATAGACCTTGCCAAATCTCTGCAAGAAACTTACGTGTTTCATTTGTTTCACAGCATTGATCTATTATACCTAAACTTATTAAGCTATCACTAAAGAACTGATCGTGAACCATAGGATATAAACTTTCTAAGCTCTTATTATTGATATGAAGCTCATCATCCATTCTTGGAAAATCAATTTTCCATGGTATTACCAGATACAGCACTGTCGTTGTTGCAGCGTAGAAGTGCTATTAAAGGTAAAATCTTATGTCTAAGCGGGTTGTGTTTTATATTTATGTTAGAATTTTCAGTAGAATCATCAGCTAGCGAAACCTTGGTTATTGATTTGGAATTCTTTATCAACATTAATTTTAGCCTTATTTTTTCTGATCATAGTTATGTTTCATAAAAAATCAATCTTTGTTTATTGACAAGATAGACATTGATCATAATCAATTTCTATCTTTTGTTGTATTTTGACAGAGATGTCTTGAGAAACTTTATCTGCTCTTTGCATTGATTTAGATCTACAGTAATATAGGCTCTTTAAACCATTTTTCCAGGCAAGCATGTGTATTCTATGTAAATGGCGTTTATGTATATTTGCAGCGAGAAACAAATTGACGGATTGAGACTGACAGATATACGGAGTTCTATCACTTGCATGTTCTATAATCCACCTTTGATCAAGTTCATGAGCTGTTTTAAATACTAATTTTTCTTGTTCATTTAAAAAATCTAAATGTTGTACAGAACCTTCATTGGTTGAAATTGAAGACCAAACTTTGTCGTTATCATGACCTTTTTCTGCTAATAATTTTTGTAGAAACTTATTTCGTACAACAAATGATCCTGTTAATGTTTTCTGTGTAAAAACATTTGCTGCGTACGGTTCTATTCCAGGTGAAGTGTTACCAGCTATAATAGATATTGATGCAGTTGGCGCAACGGCAATCTTATGTGTAAATCTTTCCATTAAATTACTTTCTGCAGCGTCGGGACATGGACCTTTTTTTCTAGCAAGCTTCTGAGAAATAATATCAGCTTGTTTACGTATATGGTTGAACATTTGTTTATTCCATTGTTTTGCTATCAATGATTCAAATGGAATCATTTTGTTTTGTAGAAATGAATGAAAGCCCATTACACCAAGACCAATGCTACGTTCTCTTATAGCTGAGTACTTAGCACGTTTCATTTCTTTAGGTGCTTTATTGATGAAATCTTCTAAAACATTGTCAAGAAAGCACATTATATCTTCTATAAAGAATTTGTTATCTTTCCAATTATCATAATATTCAAGGTTTAATGATGATAAACAACAAACAGCTGTACGTGATTTTCCATGATGATCATAACCTGTAGTCAAAGTTATTTCACTACATAAGTTAGACATTTTAATATTTAAATCTAATTTCTTATAAGATAGAGGCTTATTATTATTTATTGCATCAATGAAGATAATATAGGGTTCTCCAGTTTCTATTCTTGCTGTTAATATTTTTATCCATATATCGCGTGCTTTTAGAGTTGATATAACTTTGTTATCTCGTGGACTAATTAAATTCCAGTCTTGATCCTGTTCAACAGCTTGCATAAATTTATCCGTTAGTATAACAGCATGATGTATGTTAAGAGCTTTACGATTAGGATCTCCTCCTGTTGGTTTACGTAAATCCAGAAATTCTTCTATTTCTGGGTGAGATACTGGAAGATAAACTGCTGAACTGCCTCTACGTAAGGAGCCTTGACTAATTGCAAGTGTGAGAGCATTTTGTACTACAACAAATGGAATAATTCCTGATGTTTTACCACTACCTTTTACACTTTCTCCTATTGAACGTAAATTTCCCCAATAACTTCCAATTCCGCCTCCACGTGCAGCGAGCCAAACATTTTCGTTCCATAAATCTACTATTCCTTGAAGACTATCCTCGGTTTCATTGAGGAAACAAGATATAGGTAATCCTCGAGGCGTTCCTCCATTGCTTAATATGGGAGTGGAAGGCATAAACCATAAATTACTCATGTAGTAGTAGAGACGTTCTGCGTGTTGTGAATCGTCAGAATAATAAGAAGCAATACGCATGAACAGGTCTTGATAGCTTTCATTTTCCATTAAGTATCTATCTGATAAAACCGCTCTTCCAAAGTCAGTAAGTTTATTGTTTCTTTCAGCATTGGTGTTCATAAAATTTCCTTATATGTATGAATATTGTTAGAATATTCTGCTAATCTTCTATTGAATGGGTAGTGTGATTTTGTAGAGCAAATAAAATACCTTCAACCTGACTACCGTATATTTTACAATAACTGATGTAACGTATTTGCATATTGACTTTTTCTGCAACATTTCTTATATAATTTTCTGAATGGCGAAAGTAATCACCTTGTTTTATGAAAGAGACATCATTGCTTTCATCTCTCCGTAGTAGGCATATAATTGCACCTTCAGCACTCATAACTTTTTTTGCTAATTCTAACTCCAATTGAAAGTCACGTAGATAGTGTAATACTTCAATGAAAGCGATTATGCTATATAATTGATTTTTTTCTTGTTGCAAAAAATCTCTAATTTCCATATGAATTAACTCATTATATGCAGCTTTACCTGCTACAAAACATCCTCTTGCAATATTTAACATTCTATTAGAAATATCTACTCCTTTAATATGATTTCCAATATTATTTGTTTTTAAAAAATGACCGCATATTCCAGTTCCACAGCCAAGATCTAATATGTTAGTTTTTGAAACATATTTATTATTAAAAATTTCTGTTACTGCTGTGAGTAGAAGTTCATGACCTCTATATTGTTTGGCAATTAACCAATGTTCTACAAAATATTCTCCTGTATAGTCGAAGTATTGCTTTATAAGATCTTTGGGTAGCTCTCTAATAAGAGTAGAATCTGTCATTTTTCTTATGTAATATGAGGCTTCTTGATGGTTGCTATCCAATTTTAGAGCTTTAGTCAGATAATGATTTGCTTTATTTACGTTACCTATTGCGAAGTAGCATCTTCCTATATTATACCAAGGTATAGGTGAGTTTGAGCGGAATATACTGATTAGCCAAAATCTTAATTTTGCGTCGTATATATTGCCTTTATAGAAGTGATATAGACCTACTTCGATATTGGTATCCAGTAGATTCTTAGACTTTTTTAAGATAGTTAGTATTTCTTTTTTAAGAGCTATGTACTTATCAGTAGTAAGGCTCTTTATTTCAGTAGTAAGGCTCTTTATTTTTGTAATATTAAATATAATAATAAGTCTTCGCGTAAAACTTACCATTACATTCTTTATAAAGAGTATATTACTTCGCATATTCCTAGCACCTCATCGCGTTTTGAGTTTAATAGAATGAATCCTTAGGTAGCATGGCATTGAATAAACTAAGGGGTAATGCCAATGTTAAGAAACTCAAGAATCATTAATCTGATTATATTGTCATTAGTAGCTCAAGTAAATATTTTGTGTGTAAAAAAAGAATTGACACATCAATTGTTACTGTATAACCTGAATTAACAATTCATTTAAGATGTTTGACAAGTTTTATGGTAGAGATTAATTTAATCTCAATTCAATTTTATAATATTTAACTCTGCATATTCATACATATAGTCAAGTAAATAAATTATTAAGAGCATTTGATGGATGCCTTGGCGTTAAGAGGCGATGAAGGACGTGGTAGGCTGCGATAAGCTGCGGGGAGTTGTCAACATATTTTGATCCGCAGATTTCCGAATGGGGAAACCCAACTAGTTTTTACTAGTTATTATATAGCTTATACCTATATAAGGTAAACTTGGTGAACTGAAATATCTAAGTAGCCAAAGGAAAAGACATCAACAGAGATTCCGTTAGTAGTGACGAGCGAACGCGGAGAAGGCTAGTTACTTAAAAATAAGAATTAAAATACTTTGGAAAGAGTAACCACAGAAGGTGATAGTCCTGTATAAGTAGAAAATTTTTAAGTACTCGAGTAGGGCGGGGCACGTGAAACCCTGTTTGAACATGGGGGGACCATTCTCCAAGCCTAAATACTCCTTAACGACCGATAGTGAACAAGTACCGTGAGGGAAAGGTGAAAAGAACCCCGGGAGGGGAGTGAAATAGATCCTGAAATCAAATGCTTACAAACAGTTGGAGCTCTGTATTCTTTTTCGTAGAAGTAATTCTACAACTAAGTATAACAAGAGTGACAGCGTACCTTTTGCATAATGGGTCAGCGAGTTAATCTGTAGAGCAAGCTTAAGCCGTTAGGTGTAGGCACAGCGAAAGCAAGTCTTAATAGGGCGTCTTTAGTTTTATGGATTAGACCCGAAACCAAGTGATCTAGTCATGACCAGATTGAAGGTATGGTAAAACATACTGGAGGATCGAACCAGTTACTGTTGCAACAGTATTGGATGAGTTGTGACTAGGGGTGAAAGGCCAATCAAACTTGGAAATAGCTGGTTCTCCGCGAAATCTATTTAGGTAGAGCGTTGTATTTATTTTGTTGGGGGTAGAGCACTGGATAGACTAGGGGGATTCACCGTCTTACCAAATCTAACTAAACTTCGAATACCAATAATTAATTGTGCAACAGACACACTACGGGTGCTAAGTCCGTGGTGAAGAGGGAAACAACCCAGACCACCATCTAAGGTCCCAAAATTACAGCTAAGTGGGGAAGGGAGTAGAAAAACCATTACAGCTAGGAGGTTGGCTTGGAAGCAGCCATCCTTTAAAGAAAGCGTAACAGCTCACTTGTCTAAATAAGTTTTTCTGCACCGAAAATGTACCGGGGCTAAAGCTGTATACCGAAGATGTGGGTGCTTAACAACTTAGTTGTTAAGCGCGGTAGCGGAGCGTTCCGTAAGTCTGTGAAGGTAGTCTGTGAAGACTGCTCGAGATATCGGAAGTGAGAATGCTGACATAAGTAGCGTAAAAGAGTGTGAAAAACACTCTCACCAAAAATCCAAGGTTTCCTACGTTAAGTTAATCTGCGTAGGGTTAGTCGGTTCCTAAGGCGAGTCCGTAAAGGAGTAGTCGATGGCAATTAGGTTAATATTCCTAAACCTCTTAAATGTGACGGGTTTCGTATTTGTATAAGTCTTATCGGATTGACTTATGCTTAAAAGAAGCTCCAGGAAATAGCATTTATATTTATGAGGCCGTACCGTAAACCGACACTGGTGGATAAGTAGAGTATACTAAGGTGTTGAAAGAATGATGTTGAAGGAACTCGGCAAATTATACCTGTAACTTCGGAAGAAGGGTAACCTGTTTTTAGGCAACTATTGGCAGGTGGCACATAATAGGGAGTAGCGACTGTTTACTAAAAACACAGGACTCTGCAAACACGTAAGTGGAAGTATAGGGTCTGACGCCTGCCCGGTGCTGGAAGGTTAATAGGAAGGGTGCAAGCTCTGAATTGAAGCCCCAGTAAACGGCGGCCGTAACACTGACGGTCCTAAGGTAGCGAAATTCCTTGTCGGGTAAGTTCCGACCCGCACGAATGGCGTAACGATTTCTCCACTGTCTCCAACATCAATTCAGCGAAATTGAATTCCCCGTGCAGATGCGGGGTACCCGCGGTTAGACGAAGAGACCCCGTGCACCTTTACTATAGCTTTACATTGATCTTAAAATTGTGATGTGCAGGATAGGTGGGAGACTGTGAAGTCATAGCGCTAGCTATGATGGAGTCAACCTTGAGATACCACCCTTTATGATTTTGATATCTAACTATGTTTTATTATCTAAAACTAGGACATTGTATGGTGGGTAGTTTGACTGGGGCGGTCGCCTCCTAAAAAGTAACGGAGGCGTGCGAAGGTAAGCTAGAGCTGGTCGGAAATCAGCTTGATAGTACAATGGCATAAGCTTGCCTGACTGCGAGGCTGACAAGCCAAGCAGAGACGAAAGTCGGTCATAGTGATCCGGTGATTCTGTATGGAAGGGTCATCGCTCAACGGATAAAAGGTACGCCGGGGATAACAGGCTGATGGTGTTTAAGCGTTCATAGCGACGACACCGTTTGGCACCTCGATGTCGACTCATCACATCCTGGGGCTGGAGAAGGTCCCAAGGGTTCGGCTGTTCGCCGATTAAAGTGATACGTGAGTTGGGTTTAGAACGTCGTGAGACAGTTCGGTTTCTATCTGCCGTGGGTGAAGGAAGTTTGAGAAGATCTGACTCTAGTACGAGAGGACCGAGATGGATATACCTCTGGTGTACCAGTTGTTATGCCAATAGCATCGCTGGGTAGCTATGTATAGATGGGATAATTGCTGAAAGCATATAAGCAAGAAACCCTCTTCAAAAAGATTTCCCAATTAAGGCCGTGGAAGACTACCACGTTAATAGGCTAGATGTGTAAGCATGGTAACATGTTCAGCTAACTAGTACTAATAGCCTGATAGATTTTTTACTTGATTTATGTATATATGCAGTGTTAAATATTAAAATTTGAATTAAGAGACTTTTGTTAACTTGGTGGTTATTGCAAAAATGAAACACCCGATTACATTTCGAACTCGGAAGTGAAACTTTTTAGCTCTGATGGTACTTGAAAAGGGAGAGTAGGTCGCTGCCAAGTTCACAAAGGTCTCTTTTTTTATTATCCTTTTTTCGTTGATGATAGCTCTTTTTCTTTTTTATCTACATTTTCGATTATCACACTCATTAATTTTTGTTGTTTTTTGTCTTCCTTGCTATCTCTAATAATGTAATTGTTTTGCATGTTTGCGGAGGCTACATCTTTTTTAAAAGTTCTGTAGTTTTTTTCCTCTTCTCTAGAATTCTTCTCTTCTTCGAAAGCTCTGTAGTTTTTTTTTTCTTCAAAGGTTCTATAATTTCGTCTTTTTATAGGGTGAGTCATTAAGTACCTGTTAATTTTATGTTAATAGTAATTTATAGCACACTTAAGGCAGTTGTAAATACTTTAATGAATTTTTTGCACTATTTTTTTTAAACAAATAGTTAGATCTTTTTTTAAATCTTGATATCTTGCTTCTATAATTTTTTTACGAGTTAGTATTACATAGTAATAGTCTATGTTATGGTTATAAGGAATAGTTTCCTTAGCGATAGAACGAAGCTGTCTTTTTATTTTATTTCTTTTGTTTGCTTTTCCTGCTTTTTTGTTAACACCTATACCTAGTCTAATTTTATTACAACATTTAGAAGTTTTTGTTTCCGCGATGGCATATAGTGAGGTATAAAGACTATGGTAGACAGGGCTGTTAAATATTAACTTTTTTTTAAAGATATATGAAAAATCTTTTTTTTTAAGCTTGTTATGCACATAGCTTGTTACACCCTAGCATGCGACGTCTGTTGAGAATTTTTCTTCCAGCTCTTGTTGCCATACGTGTACGAAAGCCATGTCTACGTTTTCTAATTAAATTTTTAGGTTGAAATGTTCTCTTCATTGTTTTTGTATTTATTATTTAATTTAGATTGTTTTGCTTTTTTGTCAAATAATAACTATTTATTATAATAAATAAATTCTATTAAAAGATCAATCTGTATTAAATGTGATAATAATTTTATTTCTATTAACTTTCCTTGTTTGTGTGTTTTGTTTTGTAAACAAGCTTTTTAAGATTGAAAGAGGTAAGTTTTACCTCTTTCTTAGTTTTGCATGGATATTAACCAGTTTACTAGTTCTTTATAGTTGTTATTATCTTATTAGTATATTTTTTTCTCTGTTTTTGTTATTTTTTTTGCTAAAAAGAAAAAAGTATAAGGTTGCAAAGTTTCTTCTATTTGGATCCTTAGTAGTATCGTTTTTTATTACTTTACTCATAATGCTATCTGTTCTAATACAATCTGTGAGTTTTTTTGATAAGGTATCTATTTTAGATTTTTTCTTCTCTTTAAAGTGGAAACATGGTATACCCACTGTTGATCAGAAAAGTGTAAGTTATTTTGGAATAGCACCACTTTTAATTGGGACATTGCTTATAACTATTGTAGCAATGCTTATTGTAATACCATTAGGTCTGTTCTCAGCGATATATATTAGTGAATATGCTAGTAGAAGAACACGCTATGTAGTAAACACAACTCTGCAGATTTTATCTGCTATTCCTACTGTTGTTTATGGTTATTTTTCAATAGTTTTTTTGTCTGTTGCAGTGAGACAAGTGGCAAGTTTTTTTGGTCTCGATGTACATACAGAAAGTGCTTTAGTTGCGGGATTGTCGATTGGTATAATGATTATCCCTTTTTTCACTTCTTTATCGGAAGATGCAATTCGTTCTGTCCCAAAGAATTTACGTTATGGTTTTATGGCATTAGGTGCAACTACAGCGGATACAGTATGGCATATAATCCTACCTTATTCTATGTCTACTATTTTAAGTGCAATTTTACTGTCTATATCCAGGGTAATAGGAGAGACTATGATTGTATTGATGGCTGTCGGAGTTAATGCTAATCTTACTTTTAATCCTCTTCACTCTGTTACTACTATTACGGTACAAATTGCAACCTTACTTACAGGAGATCAAGATTTTAGTAGCGCTCAAACTTTGTCAGCTTACGCATTAAGTCTTGTACTTTTTGTAATGACATGGATATTAAATGCTTTTGCATTATTTATGATGAAACGTAATTAATCTTGCAAAGTAGCTATTGATAATATAAGATAAACTTTTTTAAAGTTTTTCATAGTGCCACGTAATAAGAATGTGAAAGTTAGTACAGGAAAAGTAGTTAAGGTAACACAAGCGGTCATAGATTTGAAATTTGAAGGTAAAATGCCGCAAATATTAAATGCTCTAAAAAGTAAATCAAAATATGGAAGTAATGAATTAATACTAGAAGCTTCACAACATATAGGAGATGGGGTAGTGCGTTGCATTGCCATGAATAGTACTGATGGTGTGTCAAGGGGCGATGAATTTTTTGACATGGGTATGCCAATTTCTGTTCCAGTAGGTAGAGGAACGCTGGGTAGAATTTTTAATATTACCGGTGATTTGATAGATGAGCGAGGTCCTATAAAGGGAGAATTTAATTTACAGCCTATACATAGGACTGCACCGAGTTTTACTGATCAGAGAGCTAATGAAGAAGTTTTAATAACAGGAATAAAGGTAATAGATCTCCTAGCACCTTATTTAAAAGGGGGAAAGATAGGTCTTTTTGGTGGTGCTGGAGTTGGGAAAACAGTTCTGATAATGGAATTAATCAATAATATAGCAAAAGCACATAAGGGTTTTTCTGTATTTGCAGGGGTAGGAGAAAGAACTCGTGAAGGTAATGATCTGTACCATGAGATGATTGACTCTAGTGTAATCAATATAGACGATGATGAAAAATCTCAAGCTGTTTTAGTATATGGCCAAATGAATGAGCCTCCTGGTGCAAGAGCTAGAGTTGTTTTAACAGCACTTACAATGGCAGAATATTTTCGTGATTCTGAAAATCAAGATGTTCTTTTTTTTATAGACAATGTATTTAGGTTTACACAGGCTGGATCTGAAATTTCTGCTTTACTTGGAAGAATACCATCAGCTGTAGGTTATCAACCAACGCTGGCAACTGATATGGGTGCAATGCAGGAAAGGATAGCATCAACTACTTCAGGCTCAATCACCTCTGTTCAGGCTATATATGTGCCAGCTGATGATTTAACTGATCCAGCTACTGCTACTACTTTTTCTCACCTTGATGCTACTACAGTATTATCGAGGCAAATAGCTGAAATGGGTATATATCCTGCGGTTGATCCACTTGATTCCACTTCTCAGTCCTTATCACCTGAAGTTATTGGTGAAGAGCACTACCATATAGCTTCTGAGGTTAAGCGTATATTACAGACTTATAAGTCTTTGCAAGATATCATAGCAATACTTGGTATGGATGAGCTCTCTGATGAAGATAAAATAATTGTTAATAGAGCGCGTAAAATTCAAAAGTTTCTTTCTCAGCCTTTTCATGTTGCGGAAGTTTTTACTGGAATGCCTGGAAAATTTGTCTCACTTGAAGACACTATAGCTGGTTTCAAAGGTATAGTTGAAGGTAAGTATGATGATCTACCAGAAACTGCCTTTTATATGGTAGGGAATATAGATGAAGTAACGAAGAAAGCAGAAAATCTATGAATACATTTATAGTAAAACTCTTTTCTCCTGATAGTCATACTTTTTTTGACAAGGTTTTATCTGTTTTAGTGAACGGATTAGAAGGACAACTTATGGTATTAGCAAATCATGCTCCTTACTTAATCCACTTACATTCAGGTAAGATAATTATTAAGATTCATAATCAGAAAGATGAGGAAGCTATTATTGAGAATGGTATACTAAAAGTTTCAGTCAATAAATGTAGCATTGTTACTGGTAGGTTTCAACTATGTGATGAGAAAAGAGGATAGTCATTTATATATTCCTTTTGCCTTAGAAAGGCTTATGTTTGTGAAGAAAGAGCAAAGATTATCACCAATTCCTTGAACAATCGCGGGTGCACTCATGGTAATAGAGGAAACCATAATTATGGGTAAAGCTAATTGAATTCCGATTATACCTTGAAAAAAAGCATATGTTGACATCAAGATAGTTAACAAACATAATACTGTTATCGGTTTAGGCAATATAGATTCTACTAAAGTGCCTAGGAATTTTAGTGTAACTTTGTCTCTATACTTTTCTTTTAGTTCTTTTTATAAACATCTTACCTGATCTTTTTTATCTTGTTCTAATGATTCTGAATTCTTCAATTTTTTTAGAAGTTTGTAACATAATTTGCTGTCAAGTAATCGAAAATCATCAACTTCAGCACCGTTATTTAACAGTAGAACAAATAATTTCATAGTGTTATCTGATTTAAAATGAATAAGTTTATGCTTAGGTTTTTGTATTTTTCTTGATAATGCTTCTTGTAGAGGAGTATACCCTCTATGATTTTTAGTATTTATTGCTAACTTCAAATCTTCCTTCTTAGATGTTTTATTTATTACTAGTTCAGTGAGTGTAAATTTTTTTTCCTTTTGGTAGAACAGCAATAAGGTGTAGTAAATTATTGTTACCTTCATCTCTATCAGATATATTATAACCATTGTTTAACATTTCTTTTATCTTTTTTTCAGCATCTTGATATCTTTCTTTTTTGTTGATCAGATCACCTATATCTTCAACAGTAGGTATTGAGGTTTTTTGTCTTTGAGAATCTAAAGTAGATTTCATTATGGTAGCAGTGCAAACAATGGTACATTCAATTCCTCTTTTTAATAAAAATTGTATAGACTTATTAACTATTTTTTTTGTGCAAAAACCATTTTTTTTAGCGATAGCACTATTTGTCTTATAGTTTTCTACATCAGTAGTTGATGTATTAACTATACTTTTTTCTATAGAACCTACCGTATTTTAAACCTCAATATTAAAAAGCTAATTGTTGATGCAATTTAAAGCTGTAATTATCGATATATTTTCAATATCTAAAAGCTAACTATTTGTGTAACTTAAAATTGTAGCTGTCAATATATCTCCATTAAAAGAGGAATCTTCCATTAAGCACAGATGGAATGATGCTAATAGTATTCAATAATGTACTGGGACCTTTCTCTTGATCAGGTTTGTTCTCTATGGAATTTTGTTTACTATGTGTCAATGTATCGTATAAAAGAGAAAAAGCTACACAAACTGATACAATAATAGACAGATGAGCAGCTATAATCATATTTCCTCCTAAAGCGGTAAATCCGGTTGCACAGATTAACCCAATAATTATCGCATCTGATCCAAACTTGGGATGACTTTTCTTTGAAAACTTCATCTGAAGTTTTTGCCGTGTTTCTATACTAGGGTGTGTTCCTGTTTCACCACGAATTTTTTCAACAATTCTATAGTATATTTCATTATGAAAACGTTCTGGTAATGCTAGTTGATCTTCTGGATTAGTAGCACCATTTCGTAACAATATTATACAAAAGTTTGCGGTATTATTACCTTGTGAAGATTTTACTTTTTGCACTTTAGCGATCAGTACGTTTTTTATTGGAGTAAGATCTTGTTTATTTTTAGCGTCTATAGCTGCTTTTAATTGTTGTTCAGATGATGTGTTTATTGCTTGCTTAATACATACAATTTTTTTTTCTTTTGGTAAAAGAGAAATGTAATGAAGTAAATTATTACCGTGAATATCTTGACGAGATATATTATAGTGCTCCTTCAACATTTTTTTTATACTTTTTTCAGCATCTTGATATTTTTCTTTGTTGATCAGATTTCTTATGTGATCAACAGTATATGGTGAGGGTTTTTGTCTTTGAGAATCTAAAGTAGATTTCATTATGGCAGCAGTGCAAACAATGGTACATTCAATTCCTCTTTTTAATAAAAATTGTATAGACTTATTAACTATTTTTTTTGTGCAAAAACCATTTTTTTTAGCGATAGCACTATTTGTCTTATAGTTTTCTACATCAGTAGTTGATGTATTAACTATACTTTTTTCTATAGAACCTACCGTATTTTAAACCTCAATATTAAAAAGCTAATTGTTGATGCAATTTAAAGCTGTAATTATCGATATATTTCTATCTAAAATAGAAGTAATTGTGATAAGTTATTGAAGTTTGTAATATAGGGATATATAAGAATTGAATTTTATTAGAAATATAGTTAAAGAATTTACCATCACTATTAAAGCCTCTTAAAATAGTACATCAACATTTTAAGCATATAAACTTAAAAAACGATAAATATTAATACACTGAGAGTAGTAAGTGAAAATTTTATGTTACGAGTATTTCTCTCTTTCCTGTATGATTAGGAGCGCTTACTATTCCCTCTTTTTCCATTCTTTCTACAATATTTGCAGCTCTATTATATCCTATTCTAAGCTGTCTTTGAATATAACTGGTTGAGACTTTTTGATCTCTTTGAATTATGGATACTGCTTGATTATATAAGTCATTTTCTTCATTTTTTACTCCATCTTCTATTTCTGTGATAGGATTTTCATCCTCTTTTGTTATTTCTTCCATATAATTTGGTGCACCTTGTTCTTTGAGATGTTCAACAACACTTTGTACTTCATTATCGCTGACGAATGGACCATGAACTCTAATAATTTTTCCTCCAGAGGCCATATATAGCATGTCTCCCATGCCAAGTAATTGTTCAGCTCCTTGTTCACCCAGTATTGTTCTACTATCTATTTTAGAAGTTACGGCAAAACTTATTCTTGTAGGAAAATTAGCTTTAATAACTCCAGTGATTACGTCTACAGATGGACGTTGTGTTGCCATAATGATATGTATTCCGGCAGCACGTGCCATTTGTGCTAAGCGTTGAATAGAGCATTCTATTTCTTTACCTGCAACAAGCATTAAATCTGCCATTTCATCAACTATTACCACAATATAAGGAAAGGTTTCCATATTGATTGGCACTTTTTCAAAAATAGGTTTTCCTGTATTTGAATCAAAGCCAATCTGTACAACACGTTCTAATTCTTTTCCTACTTCTATAGCTTCTTTAATTTTTTGATTATAACCTATAACATTACGTACATTTAAGTATGACATCATACGATAACGGTTTTCCATTTCTTTTACTATCCACTTAAGCGCAACCACAGCCTTTTTTGGTTCGATGACCACTGGTGTGATTAAATGTGGTATGGAGTCATATATAGAAAGCTCTAACATTTTAGGATCTATCATGATCATCTTGCATTCGGAAGGATCTAATCGATATACAAGAGAAAGAATCATGGTGTTAATTGCAACTGATTTACCTGATCCTGTAGTACCTGCAACGAGTAGATGAGGCATTTTTGTGAGATCTGTAACAATAGGTTTACCACTGATGTCTTTGCCAAGAGCGATAGGGAGATTCAAATTTGCATTTTGGTATTCAGGTGACTCAAGTAAATCACGTAATATTACCATCTCTCTTTCTTTGTTTGGTAGTTCTATTCCCATGGCATTTTGTCCACGGATTATTGAAATGCGTGCTGAAAGTGCACTCATTGAACGTGCTATATCATCTGCAAGTCCTATTACTCTTGCGGATTTTGTTCCAGCTTGTGGCTCAAGTTTATATAAAGTTACAACTGGACCGTAGCAAACATTAACAATCTGACCTTGAATACCGAAGTCAGTCAGAACTTGTTTTAATAGAATTAAAGTATTGTTGCTATCTGCTTCATTTGACTTTTTTTTCTCTGATGAATCTTGAACTTTAGAAAGTAGATTAACGCTAGGAAGTTCAAAATCATTATTTTCAACTTCTATCAAGAGATTTTTGGTAATTTTTTTTCTTCTTTTTATTTTTTCTTTTTTTCTCTCTGTGTCATATAATTTGTTTGATGATTTAGAGAGTAGTTTTGCAATCAAAAAGTTAATTGTTCTTTTCCATCCAATTAGACTTATAGAAGATATCAATGCAATGATTATTAGTTGATAATAATCAATTAATATGTCTCCTAATATTCCTCCATGTCTGTATTTTGTTATTATACCTAACTTTAATCTAGATAGAGTAACACATATTCCTAAATTTACAGAAGTTAAATATAAAGTTTTTAATAATATTTGGGATGGTCTAAAGAAAAATAAATAAGAGATAGTAAATATGATGATTATACTATCTAAACCGAATAACTGTATTAATATATCAGCAGTATATGACCCTATTTTTCCACATAAATTAGTTGTAGATGCAGTTGTTACTGTATTGAATGAGGAATCATGATAGTTATAACTAAGAATGGATAAAGATATGTAGATCAAGATTAGTAAATATACTACTGATCTGAAAATTTTTTTTATTAACATTCACTTAAAGTAGTAAATTATTGTATACTTTATGAAATGTATTGCCATTAACAGTATCATAACTGATAAATCCATGCCATTAAATGATGGTATATATCTTCTAATGAATCTTAAAGGTGGATAAGTGAGTTGATTGAGAGTACGTATGATATTACTGACAACTTCATTGTACATATTGACTATATTGAATTTTATTAGCCATCCTAGAATTATCCAACAGATCAAAATAAAGCTATAAAGTTCAAGAGAAGTAGTAATTAAGTATATAATTGGATGCATACTATTTTCTACAATATAGATTTATTTTTATAATATGAAGGGTTAAAGATCAAGATATAATTTCTCTTTTGATTACATAAAAAGCTTGATCACTTCATCTTTTGAAATATATTTTACCTGAATACAGTAATGTAGCCAGTAAATAGATTAGATTCCATGTTGCTAGGGAAATACCGAATATATGAGTTGGTCTATCACAAGATGGAGTAGAGTCAGGGTTTAACAGTTTGTTTTTTAGCACATCCATACTAAGATTGTTAGTTATTTGTTCTGTGCATCCTAAAATATCATGAAACCAGTGTAATTCAAGACCTACATGATAGAACGATATTATTGCACCTATCACATAGGTGAAAAACATCATAGGTACAAGAACTCTATATTCCTTAAAAAGACACACTGCAGCAATAAATGTTGTGATGTACAAGATTACTCGCTCATATATACACAGCTTGCATGGCAACATGTTTAGAAAGTATTGAAGCATGTATGCAACCATTAGAGCTGCGATACTAGAGAATAAAAAAATCTTAGGTATTACGGAACGATTACACATACTACATGCTTACTACAATAGAAACTGATAGTCAAATTTTATGTAGTATGAGTTAGCTTGAAAATATTATGGCTCTAAGGTATATCTGGATAAATAACTCCTTAACAATATGAAATACGACTTTAAAAGTACTGAAAAATTTTTTCAGAATAAGTGGAACTTCTCTGTAGATGAGAATAGTAAAAAAGAGAAATGTTATGTTTTAGAGATGTTTCCATATCCATCAGGGAAGATTCACATGGGTCATCTGCGTAATTATACAATTGGTGATACGATAGCGCGCTATAAAAGAGCTAAAGGATTTGATGTTCTACATCCCATAGGGTGGGACGCATTTGGTCTGCCAGCTGAAAATGCAGCAAGAGATAATAAAATCAATCCTGCAAAGTGGACCAAAGAAAATATAAGCAATATGCGTACGCAGTTGAAGTCTATAGGTTTATCATATAATTGGAACAGAGAATTTTCTACTTGTGATCCTGAGTACTATAAACATGAACAAAAATTCTTTCTGGATTTTTTTAAACATGGATTAGCTTATAGAAGGGAATCATGGGTTAATTGGGATCCAATAGATCAAACAGTTCTTGCAAATGAACAAGTTATTGATGATAAAGGATGGAGGTCTGGTGCAGTTGTTGAAAAACGTAAATTACATCAATGGTTTCTCAAAATTACTGAATTTTCTGATGATTTACTGAAATGTCTTCAAGATTTAAAAAATTGGCCAGAAAAAGTTAGAATTATGCAAGAGCGCTGGATAGGTAAATCTGAGGGAGTGACAATAGAATTTGCCATAATTGGCTTAAATCGAAAGTTAAAAGTTTTTACGACACATCCACATACTTTATTTGGTGCATCATTTTGTGCAATAGCAGTTGAGCATTCGTTGATAGATGATATTACAAATAAAGAAATACAACACTTTATTAATGAGATAAAGCTAAATAAAAAAAATGATGAAAAAATAGGATTTTATACAGGATTAAATGTTAAACATCCCTTTCTTGATAAAGAACTACCTCTTTATATAGCAAGCTTTGTTTTAATGGAATATGGAGAAGGTGCAGTTTTTGGTTGTCCTGCGCATGATCAACGTGACTTTGAATTTGCACAGAAGTATGGTTTGCCTATTCTTCCAGTTATTTCCTCCTGTGGTGTTCAGGAAAGCTTAAAGGATGCATATACAAGTGATGGAGTGATGTTCAATTCTGAGTTTTTAAATGGATTAAAGGTTGATGAAGCTAAAGAAGAAGTAATAAAAAAACTTGAAGAAAAGAATATAGGTAAAAAAGTTACCAATTATCGTCTACATGATTGGGGAATATCAAGACAGCGCTATTGGGGATGTCCTATACCAATTATATACTGTAAGAGTTGTGGTGTTGTGCCAGTTCCAGAAAAGGATCTTCCTGTTATACTGCCTGAAGAAGTAGACTTTAATACTGGCGGGAATCCTCTTGATAAACATTTGTCTTGGAAGTGTGTTAGTTGTCCGAAGTGTGGAAAATATGCAGAACGTGAGACTGATACATTTGATACTTTTTTTGAATCTTCTTGGTACTTTGCTTCTTTTTGTAGCGAAGATAAATCGGTAAATAAGGATTCATGTGAACGCTTTATGCCTGTTGACTATTATATAGGAGGAATAGAACATGCAATTTTACATCTTCTTTACTCTCGTTTCTTCTGCAGAGCTTTAACTAAATGTGGATACATCAATATAAAGGAACCTTTTGATACATTAATTACTCAAGGAATGGTTTGTCATGTTACTTATAAGAATGAAAGTGGTAAATGGTTATTGCCAGATGAAGCTAAAGAGTTGAGATCACAGGGTATGACAGTACATGAAGGTAAAGTAGAAAAGATGAGTAAATCAAAGAAAAATATAGTTGATCCGGATTATATTATAAAGAAATATGGTGCAGATACAGCAAGATTATTTGTTCTTTCTGATACTCCTCCAGAGAAAGATATTGAATGGTCAGATAGTGGTATAGAGGGTTGTTTTCGTTATATAAATAGATTGTGGCATTTGATAATGCACTTGAAACCTATAAATATTAATTATGATAATCGTAATATTACAGGAAGTTCTCTAGAATATAGAAAAAGGATACATAAGCTTTTACATGGACTAACTTGTGATCTTGAAGAGTGTAGATTAAATTGTGTAGTAGCAAAATTTCGTGAAATGACCAACTTAATCTCTGAGATAGATGCAAAAGAGTATAAATCCATCATTGATGAGGGAATATGTATATTAATTAGAGTAGTAGAACCTTTTATACCACACGTAGCTGCAAGTTTATGGAAGGAAATAGGGGGGCAAGATATGCAGCCTTGGCCGAAGGTTGATGAATTACTAATAGTTGATCAGATAGTAACAATAGCAGTGCAGGTTAATGGAAAGTTACGATCTACAATAAATGTAGCAACTAATTTGCCAGTAGAAGAATTAAATAAACTTGCGTTGATTGCACTCTCAGGAAAAATTGATCAAAACAAAATACGTTCTATATATTCAGTACCAAATAAAATTGTGAATATAGTTATATAGCTAAAGCTTTTTAAAGAAAAAATGCTTTAGCTACTGTACAACAATATGCTGGCTTTATTACAACAAATTTTGATTGAATCAAATTATGTATTTTGAGTGAATTCTGTGAAAAGCAATGAATATCTACTCTTTTATTCCTAGAATACTTTTTTGCTGTGGGTAATTGATATGAAGGAGATACCTATAGTAATGATTTTTTATTTTACCTAAAAAAGGTTAATCTATCATACATATAACAGGTGCATGATCAGATGGATTTTCTAACTTGCGTAGCTTATCATCAATATAGCATGCAGTTAACTTATCTGTAGCTTGTGGTGATAGTAGAATGAGATCTATACGCATTCCTTGATTATTTCTTAATGAGTTACCTTGATAATTCCACCAGCTGAATTGTTGTTTATTTGTATTGCATATTCTAAATGCATCTGTAAAACCCATATTAAAAATTGTTCTGAGTTGTTCACGTTCTTTTATATGAAAACATATTTGACCATTGAGTAAATTTCCATTGAAAACATCAATTTCATTCGGTGCAACGTTGTAATCTCCACCAATAACAATAATTTCTTCTTCTTTGAGTAGGTTATTCATTCTTTTGCTGAGATTATTAAGAAATTGAAGCTTATACTTAAACATATGTGAATCAGTACTTTGACCATTAGGCACATATACACTACCTAATCTGATATCATAGTTATTGTATTTTATTATACACTCTATGTATCGTGCTTCACTATAGCTTTCTACAAGGTCAATTTTAGAATTTTCTAATATTGGATATTTTGATAAAACACACACGCCATTTCTTGCAACCTGTCCATAGATTATATACTCATACTTTAATCCTTCTATTTCTGAATGGGGAAATTGTTCCTCAGTACACTTTATTTCTTGTAGTAATAAGACATCTATTTGATTATCAGTAACAAAAGTACAAACTTGATTTACCCTTTTACGAATAGAATTCACATTCCAAGTTGCTATCTTTAACATTTATTAATAGCATCAATCAAGCTTTCTTGTGTTGGTAAGCGAGAGGTTATGATTTTTTTCCATCTAATTTGCTTGAGATTATCAGCAATATTTTTACTCATAGAGTATGCACTGACATTACTCATCAAATGAGAGAATCCACCTTTATTAACAAGTGAGCAAAATACTTTAGCTGTGTGTGTAGAAAAAAAGACTACACTATTAATAATTTTGTCTAAGAATAACTTTCTACACCTACTGGTTAAATGTTTTTTTGCGATTGTTTTATAGAGAATAATCTCTTTTACATTGAAGTTTTCAATAGATAATCTCTTTTTTAAGTTACATGATACTTTTTGCCCTCTTATGTATAGAAACTTCACTACACTTGAATAGTGAGCTTTGATTAAAGATATTAAAGCCTCAACATTATTATCTGCTGATACAACATTAGTAAAGCCTAACTCCTTTGCAGTCTCCATTGTTGCACTACCGACAGTTATCAGAGGTAAATCTTGTCCTTTAGATGCATAATATAAACTTTTTATACTATTTTTGCTAGTTGATATTACAACATCAAATTCATTCAACGACAATGAGGAACAAATGTATTTTATCGTCAGCATCGGTTCTATATACACCTTGTGTCCATACTTCTGCAGAATAGATTTTGTATGCAAAGAATCACATAAAGGTCTGGTTAATAAGATAAACCTCATTATATTACTTAAATAACGTTACAACTATTTTACTGCACACTTCTCTAGAAATGGCTTACTATTTTCAGGTACGAGCTTTTCTACTATGGTTTTTGCACCAAAAAACACTGCACAAAAAACACCCAATGCAACAAGAGCGGGCCATGGCATTCTACCGAATATTGCAAGTAGAGCTGCTCCAATTATTACGACTGTCATAAGAGGGCCACCTATCTGCCAGATGTATTTGATGATATTACATATCACTTCAGATGTAGTATCTTCTGTAGTGGCGTAATTAGGAAAGGAAAAGAATAGTATTATGAGGAAGATAAAAAGGAACTTATTCATTATGTTAGTCATTTTCTCAAGTTTAGTGATATTCTATCATAGAAATTGTATTATGTCTCTATAATGTTAGTTATTGTTTATTACATAAACATTCCACCATTAATATTCAGTACATGCCCTGTTATGTATTGTGCTTCTTTACTTGCTAAAAATAAAACACCTACTCCTATTTCTTCTGGAGAACCGATCCTTTTCATTGGAATATTGTTCAATATTTTTTCTTGTTGTATCTCATTGAGATTTGCAGTCATTCTGGTCTTTATAAACCCAGGAGCAACACAATTAATTGTTATGTTGCGCCCTGCAAATTCTTTTGCTATTGACTTGCTCATAGCTATTAATCCGGCTTTAGAAGCTGCATAATTTGCTTGGCCAATATTTCCTGTAAGACCGACAACAGATGAGATATTTACTATTCTTCCCCATTTATTTTTCATTAGTACTTTACATGCACTTCTATTGAGATAAAACGTAGAGGTTAGGTTAATATCTATAACCTTTTGCCAAGCATCGTTAGTCATTCTAAGCAACAAGTTGTCCTGTGTAACTCCTGCATTACATACTAATCCATCAAAACCTTCAAGTAATACTTGTGCTTTATTTACTAGATCAAGAACTTCTTCAGTATTTGATAGATCGCATGTTAATATATGCACATCTCTTTCATATTGCTGTGCTATTTCCTCAAGTGCTTCTTGCTTTGTTCCAGATATACATAGTGTTGCTCCAGCGTTATGCATTACCTTTACAATTGCTTGACCTATTCCACCTGATGCACCTGTGATGAGAAATTTTTTATTTTCTAATTTAAACATGTTTTAAGAAGTAACAGAATATTGACTAATTTACAATAATCTTTTCATGCTGACAGTTGACTATTTTTATCAATATGTTAAATACTTTATACCTTGGCGGGTGTAGCTCAGTTGGTAGAGCGTCAGTTTGTGGTACTGAATGTCGCCAGTTCAATCCTGGTCACTCGCCCATAACTTTATCAAAATTAAACATGGAGAATAATAATGAGCTTCATTCTGCCTGAACTTCCATATGAAGTAAAAGCTTTAGAACCCTATATGTCTGCAAAAACTTTAGATTTTCACTATAGTAAGCATCACAAGGGATATTTAGACAAGCTTAACACATTAGTACAAGGTAAAGATTATGAGCATATGGATCTAAAAGAGCTAATCAAAAAGGTTCAAGGTAATAATGAGAAACTTGCAATATTTAATAACGCATCACAAGTTTGGAATCATACTTTTTACTGGAAATCAATGAGTAAAAACGGAGGTAGCAACCCACGAGAGGATACTATTATTGCAAAAAAAATAAATGATGATCTTGGAGGCTTAGAAAAATTTATAGAAATATTTTCTGAATATGGAGTGAATCAATTTGGAAGTGGATGGGTATGGTTAGTGCTAGAGAGTAACAAATTGAAAATCATAAAAACTTCAAATGCAGACCTGCCTTTAAACATTAATCAAATACCATTGCTTACTATGGATGTATGGGAGCACGCCTATTATTTGGATTGTCAAAATCGTAGAATTGACTATATCAAGGTTTTTCTTGACCACTTAATTAATTGGGATTTTGCTGAAGAGAATCTACAAAGGATTTAAATTATGAACATACCTCAGATATCAAAATTGAAAAATGGACTGCGCGTAATCACTGAAAATGTACATAATATGGACTCTGTTGCCTTAAGTATCAGAGTTAATGTTGGTAGTAGAGCTGAAAATGCTAAACAAAACGGTATATCTCATTTTCTGGAACATATGGCTTTTAAAGGTACAAAAACTAGAACTGCTCTTCAAATTGCAAAGGCTTTTGATGATATAGGAGGAGTATTTAATGCTAGTACAGGAAGGGAAAGCACGACCTATTATGCAAAAGTTCTAAAAAAGGATGTTTGCGTAGCAATGGAAATATTAACAGATATATTAATAAATTCTATATTTCCTGAAGACGAATTAGAACGTGAAAAAGGAGTTGTAATACAAGAAATTTTTCAAACTAATGATTCACCTTGTGATATTATTTTCGATAAGTATATGGAAGCAGCTTATAAAAATCAATCATTTGGTAAGTCTATTTTAGGTACACAAGAAACAGTTAAGTCTTTTACCAAGGAAAATCTAAGCGATTACATAACGGAGCATTATTTCGGGGAAAACATGTTACTTTCTGTTGCAGGTGATGTAAATCATGAGGAAATTGTAACTTTAGTTGAAAACTCCTTGTCACATATTTCTTCTAAAGGACAAAGAAATAATGAAAGCGCTTGTTACACTGGTGGTGAATATATTGAATACCGTAAATTAGATCAGGTTTATTTATTAATAGGTTTGCCTAGCGTCTCCTGCCATGATGAAAAGTACTATGCATTTCAAGTTTTAGACTCTGCTTTAGGTAGTGGAATATCATCGCGTTTATTTCAAGAAATAAGAGAAAAGCAAGGATTGGTTTATTCAATCTACTCATTTAATTCTAGTTATACAGGTACAGGAATACTTTCGATTTTTGCTGGTACAGATAGTAGAAACTTGAATAAGCTTATAAATTGTATTACAACAGAGTTAAAAAAATTATCTACAGATGACTTAAAAGGAGAGGAGGTCAATAGAGTAAAAGAAAGGATTAAATCTCAAATTTTGATGTCACGCGAAAGTACCAGCTCACGCGCTGAAACATTAGGGTATTATTATACTCATTATAATAGATATATTAGTAAAAATGAACTGATAGATCAAATTAATGATGTAAGTACTAATGATGTAAAAAAGGCAGCAGAGGAAATGCTTTCTCAATACGAAAGAATTACCTTAGCTGCTATTGGAGATATCAAGTCATTAACACACTATGAGATTGTCTCTATGCTAAAAGCTTAACATAATTTTGATTCTTCTTTTCTTTTAAAACATTGAACAACTGAGTTTATACAATATTTTATTCCTCTTTCTATGAAAAGATCATCTTGTTTATAGCTAAGGTCATCTAACTGATTACTGTTATTTTTTAAATTATTTATAGCTTTGTTATAACAACCCTGAACCTTATCACTAATGCTCTCTAATGCTCTCAACTGAGTTTTTTGATGTCGTGAGGTGATGTATGTTTTCAGCAACTTGTACCGCACATAGACAAGAGATAGCGATAAATCCTAATGTTAATATGGGGTTAGATATAGCTAATAATTTAACAACTGTTATAATTGATAATAACATTATAGAAGATGATAAGACAAGAGAAATTTGATTTTTGATCTTAAAAGAATTATTCATATCAGTTACCATAAGTAATTTTCTTTACTATATAATATTTTAATAAAAAGTCAATATTTATTGCTTTTTACTTATATAAATGCTTTAGTTATACCACTACTAAAATCTTGTTTCATAACATAGATGTTTTGTATATACTTCTTCAGCATATCTGCAAAAGCTGATGAAATTATTATTTTAGAATTCTCTTCAGTTACTTTATTGTAACTACTTCTACGACCTTGCAATTTCTATCCTTAGACACTTTGCAGTTCCCATTTTGATCTCTTAAATATCATTTAAGTTTTTTGAAGTTTTATATGGTGTGAAATTTTGTTAAAATCTCTAAGATTTGTACTATATTTAATGCTGCACCTTTACGCAAATTATCAGCAACTATCCACATATTTAGTCCATACTTCACAGTATCATCCTCTCTAATACGTGAAACATATACAGCGTTTTCACTAACAACATCAATTTGAGTCATATATCCGCAATCATTATCTTGATTACATACTAAAATTCCTTTATCTTCTGCTTCATTGAGTATTTCATGTGCTATCTTTTCTGTTATAGGTTGATGAAATTCAATGTTTATTGATATAGCATGACCAACAAAAACAGGTACTCTTACGCAAGTTGCTGTTACTTTTATATTTTCTCCTAAGATTTTTTCTGTTTCTGCCTGCATTTTCCATTCTTCTTGTGTATAGCTATTTTCCATAAAGTTTCCTATATGAGGAATACAATTAAAAGCTATTTGTTTAGTGAATACATCAGGCTTTTTATTCTCATTTACAAACATTTTTTTTGTTTGAATATATAGTTCATCCATTGCTGCTTTACCTGCACCAGAAGTTGACTGATAAGTTGATGCAACAACTCTCTTTATTTTTGCATGTTGATTGAGTAAATTAAGCACTAGTAACATCTGTATTGTGGTGCAATTTGGATTAGATATTATATTGTGATTCTTATACTCAATAATTTTTTCGCAGTTGATTTCTGGAATAATCAGTGGAACACCATCTTTCATTCTAAAATGAGAAGTATTATCTATAACGATACAACCAGAATTTGCTGCAATTGGAGCGTATCTTTCGGAAATGTTTGATCCAGCAGAAAAAATTGCTATATCACTTTTAGTAAAATCATGATCTTCAAGGCATGAAACTATTAAATCCTTACTACCACAACTTATTTTCTTTCCTACCGACTTTCTTGATGCAAGTGGAACTATGCAATCTATTGCAAGTCTCTCTTCTTCTTTAAATTCAGCAACTATATTTAATACTTCACGTCCTACTTTGCCTGTGGCTCCAACAATAGCAATTTTATGTTTTATAGTCATTTACAATTCTATATTATGTATTGCTATTTATCAACTTCACAATTTGTTTGTTTTATTACTATACACCTTTTTTTTCCTGATAAGTCATGAGTATATTCTATAAAATGCAAACCATATGAGTAGATTAATTTATCAATGTTGTGTTGATCTTCACCTATTTCTAATATAGCAAACTTGTTTTTTTTAAGACATTTTTTTATTATTGGAAAAATATTTAAATAGCAATCCAATCCACTAACACCTCCATCAAGGGCAATTTTTGGTTCTTTTTGTACTTCAGATTGTAAAGTTTTCAGCCTATCTCTTCTAATATACGGAGGATTGCTTACTATAAGATCAAATGAATTGATACACTTTGTCCACGAACTACGAAGTACCTTAGCTCTACTAAACAGATTATATTTTTTTATATTTTTGTAAGCAATTCTATATGCTTTAAAACTCCTTTCAAAACCCACACCTGTAGAATATGAATATTCGGTTAACAACGATGTCAACAGGCAACCTGAACCAGTACCAAAATCTGCTATTCTTAGATGCTGTTTTTTATTTGTATAATATTTTAATACTGTTGAGATTATTGTTTCGCTATCGGGCCGTGGATCAAGAACGTCTTTACTAACAATAAAGTCTTGGCTCCAGAATTCACGTTTACCTACCAAGTGTGAAATAGGGTATTTTCTAGCTCTTTTCTTTATTAATTGCCAAAATTGATCTTCCTTATCCGTGGGTATGGAAGTAGTGTGATTCATGATAATAAAAGACCTTGGTACATTCAATACATACTCCATAAGTATCTCACTATCGAGATATGGTGTACTTATTCCTCGTGAGAATAAAAATTCTGATCCTTCTTTAGTTAAAGTATTGATAGTCTTCATTTTTTAGTGAACATTCTCATAGTGTGTTTAAAATTCGAATCATATTACTTCATTTAATCAGAGATTTTTTTCTATTTGACCAAGAGATAGCAATGATTGTCTTAGCACTTTTTCTGTGTTGTCGATTGCTTCTAAAGTATACTTGATACACGTATTGTATAGATGTTCTATCTCTTGAGCTTTTTTGTTCTCTTCTAATTGCTTATGTAAAAAGTGTATTTCCTTGTTTTTGTTAGAGATTAGTTCTGATTGTTCTTGAATTTTATTATTTGCTCTACTATTAGATATTTCATATATAAAAAATAATTTGATACAAACTGCAAGAGTTATAATAAGTGCTAAAAAAAGGAATAATGAGTTATTAGTATACAAACTAAGTAAAAGTATAGCAGCTGATACAGCAAGGATAATAATTCTCATTGATTTCTTACCAACTTTAAATTTTACCATATTACTTTCTGATTAAATTATTTAGCATATACTATTTTTAGGTAATAGAAAAATCATTCACTTGTACAAGAGATATTTAACCTGTTTGCAACCTGCAAGTATGCCTCTTTTAAATCACCTAAATTAAGACGGAATATATCTTTATCTAATTTATCATGAGTATTTCTATCCCATAATCTACAATTGTCAGGACTGATTTCATCAGCTAGAATGATTTCTTCTTTCAATCTACCAAACTCTAATTTTATATCGACTAGATCTATTCCTGCATTTAAAAATAGATTAATCAATAATTCATTAACTTTCAGAGCCATCGATTTTATCTGTGCTATTTCTTTTTGAGAAAGCCAAGAGAAATAGAGTATATGATTTTCATTTACCATAGGATCAGCAAGTTCATCGTTTTTATAGTAAAATTCAACTATTGGATATAGAAGTTTTTCTCCCTCCTGTATATTAAAACGTTTGCAAAAGCTTCCTGCCGTAATGTTTCTTATTACTACCTCAAGAGGTATAATTTTTAAAATTTTTACTAATTGTTCTCTTTCATTCTTAATGTTAATGAAATGCGTATTTACTCCTTTTTTTTCTATTTCTTGCATGATAAAAGCGCTTATATAATTGTTAATTATTCCTTTACCTTCTATAACTTCATGCTTTTCCTTGTTAAAGGCTGTAACATCGTCTTTGAAATGTTGTACGACCAGTAATGGATTCTCAGTTGCAATAATGAGTTTTGCTTTACCTTCGTATATTACCTTACTGAATGACATATTGATTTTTGCTCCATATAATATAGTGATATTATATCAACCTATTACTCAACTTACTATAGATGACATTTAGCGCAGTAGTATTAACGATATTTCCAGAAATGTTTCCTGGGTTTTTACAGTATTCTCTTGCAGGAAAAGCACTAAAAGCAAAAATTTGGAATCTTGAAGTACTGAATATTCGCTCTTTTTCCCAAGATAAACATTCTAAAGTAGATGATACTCCCTATGGTGGTGGACCTGGATTGGTTATGCGTCCTGATGTTGTCAGTAGAGCAATAGATGCTGCGCTCTTAAAGAATCCAGATACCACACTTGTTTATATGACTCCATCTGGTACGAACTTTAATCAAAATATTGCTAAGAAACTTGCAATGTCTTCACATATCACAATAATATGTGGGAGGTATGAAGGTATTGACCAGAGGATAATAGATGCATATACTCCTTATGAGCTAAGTATAGGAGACTATGTGCTTTCGGGAGGTGAACCCGCTGCAATGATAGTTCTTGATTCATGCGTCAGGCTTCTCTCTGGCGTGGTACATAACTTCAATAGTCTGGTTGAAGAAAGCTTTAGTTATAATAGTGGTGTGCTTGAATATCCTCAGTATACTAGACCTAAAAAGTGGAGAGAATATACAGTACCTGAAATTTTGTTATCTGGTAACCACAAGAAAATAAATGATTGGAAACAGGAGCAATCTCGTGTCATAACACAGAAACGTAGGCCTGATTTATTAAATGGAGATAAAAATGGTAAATTTACTTGAAAGTTTTAATTCACAGCAGATGAAAATGTTAGCAAAAGAAATACCAGAATTTCGTCCTGGAGATGATTTAAAAATTGTCTTTAAAGTAGTTGATGGTGCAAGTGAACGTACACAGGTATTTGAGGGTATTTGTATATCAAGAAGAAATCGAGGTTTGCACTCATCTTTCACGGTTAGAAAAGTAAGCCATGGGGAAAGTATAGCTTCTCAATTTTTTGTTTACTCTCCTGCATTAACTTCGGTAGAAATTACAAGGAGGGGTAAAGTACGTAGAGCTAAACTATACTACATATGTAAGTTGTTTGGTAAAGCTGCAAGGATTAAAGAGCGTACAACTCGCAGGAGTAAAGTCAAGAAAACTTAAAAGGGAAAGAAAATAAAACTCAGGCGCTAAATTCAGAAAATGAGTGTAAGAAAAAAATTTCTAAAGCTACTTCACTCTAAGCGCACACATGTTCGTATTAAGAGAAAGAATAGAAAGAACTATGCTCTTCGCTTCTGTTCTTTTACAGCCTTAGTGATGTCACTTGGTTTTCCATTGTGCATATTATTAAGCATATTGGCTAACTCTTATAGCGCCTTAACAGTGACAAAAATTTTATTACCTATAGAAATAGATGAGAACTTTTTTACAGTTCATAATGCCAGTGATCTGCGTTTAAAATCTATCAATATAATTAATCATTCTTTACATAAAGTACTCCAAGATGTTGATTTTCACAATGATGACGAGATTCTAAGCCGTAACTCTTATAAAGAATTAGAACAATTTTTTTATCACAAAAACATCTATAGTGGTAAATATGAAGTTTGGTTTACTTCATCAAACATAATCAATTCTATATATAAGAATAAGTATGTCAATGAACACTATTTAAAATTGCTTGACAAATTAAAAGAGAAAAAAAGAGTAAAGAAATTTTTTAATAAATCTTTGTTTTGTAAATCTGATTCACGTGAACCTGAAAATGCAGGCATTTTGGGAGCATTTATTGGTTCATTGATGACTATATTAGTATGTTTAGGATTAGCATTACCAATAGGAGTTATGTCGGGAATTTGTCTTCATGAATTCATGCCAAAAAATAAACTAGCAACTAATATTGTTGAAATCAGTGTTAATAACCTCGCTGCAGTTCCATCTATAATATTTGGTGTAGTAGGTTTAACCCTTTATCTTAATATACTGGGATTACCTAGGTCTTCTCCTCTTGTTGGTGGTATGACTCTTTCCTTTATGATGTTACCTAATATTATAATTGCCACAAAAAATGCTTTCGCTCATGTGCCAATTGCAATAAAAGATGCCGCCTTTGCTCTTGGTGCACCACATATTAAGGTAATATTAGATCACTGTTTGCCAATTGCCTTACCAAGAATAATGCATGGAACTGTTCTTGCAATGGCAAGAATTTTAGGTGAGTCGTCGCCTCTGTTAATGATAGGTATGGTAGCGTTTATTGCGGATACTCCTCACTCACTTTTTGATCCTTCAACTGTTTTACCTGTACAAATATACATATGGTCAAGTAGTCCTGAAATTGCGTTTATAGAACTTGCTGCAATTGCTATTATAGCATTACTCTTAATACTACTTGTACTAAATTTAGTAGCAAACTTTGTAAAAAGGAAATTTGAATTTTTTTATTTTTAGTTCATGAAGATTATTGTTTTATCCGGTTATGGTTTAAACTGCGAAAAAGAAACTGCATTTGCATTTATGGAATGTAGTAGAAAGCTTGGTGCTATAAATGTTGAAGTAGAAATTGCTCACATCAATGAATTGATTGATAATCCTACTAAATTAAGATTGAGCCACATAGTGGCAATTCCAGGAGGATTTTCTTATGGTGATGATACAGGTGCTGGAAATGCATTTGCTTTACGCATCAAGAACAATTTTTTAACCGCACTGCAAGAATTTCTATCTCAAGATAAGCTTGTAATAGGAATATGTAATGGGTGTCAGATATTAGCAAGACTTATGCCTGAGTTTTCTCAACTCACATTAACTTATAATGATACACGTAATTATCAATGTCGATGGATTAAAACTAAGGTTAATCCTGATAGTAATTCAATTTGGTTGCGTGGTTTAGATGAGTTATATCTTCCAATTGCTCACGGAGAAGGTAAGTTTCTTATGAATCAAGATGTGTTAAATCAACTAATTTCAAATGGTTCTATAGCCTTACGTTATGTTAATAATATAGGTGAATATGCCAACCTACAATTTCCTTATAATCCAAATGGATCAATGTATGATTTAGCAGCTTTATCAGATAAAAGTGGTAGAGTATTAGCTATCATGCCTCATCCAGAGAGAGCTATTTTCTTTACTCAACAAGATAACTGGCCATTAGAAAAAGAAAAATATAAGCGTTTGAATAAGAATATACCACTATATGGAAATGGATTACTTATCTTTGAAAATGCAATTAAATATTTTATAAACTCTAATAATTGAATATTCAGAGCACTAAATGTTAGTTAGGTTTTTATTAAGAAGAACCTTTCTTTAAACATAATCTTTGCCATTTGTTAAACTTTACGCGAATTCTTATATTAACTAGGCTTTATGTGTAAGATTTATTGCATTAGCTTTCTATTATGCAGTATAAGAAGTTTTTTTCTTATCGTCTGCACATTGATTGTATTCAATTTCAATTGTAGAATGTTTAATATTAAACTTGTCTAACAATATCTTTTTTACATGATATAAAGTATCATAGTGTTTTATACTTTGTTGTATTCTCACATGCATAGTTATTATAAAATAGCTATCAGAAAGAGACCATACATGAATATGGTGTACATCTGTTACATCTCTTAACTCTGACATAATTTGACTCTTTATTTTCTCAGTTGAAATACATTCTGGAGTTCCTTCAAGGAGAATATGAGAAGAATTTTTAATAATTTTATAGCCACTATTTAGAATTATTATGCTGACAAATATTGATAAAATTGGATCTGCAAGTTGCCAGCCTGTGAACATGATGATTAAGGATGCCAATATAGCTGCTATAGAACCTAAAATATCTCCCATTACATGTAATACAGCACTTTTTATATTTATATTATTTTCACATTTATTATGTAGTATGAAGAAAACTAATATATTAGAAATCAAGCCAAATATGGCGACTCCTAGCATTACTTGCCATTCTACATTGATAGGAACAAAAAACCTTTTTATTGATTCAACTACGATGATAATAGCTATAAAAAATAGAGTTAATCCGTTTACAAATGCTGCTATTATTTGCAGTCTATGATATCCATAAGATCTTTGTAAATCAGATTTCTTAATTGAAAATTTACTAGCTAACCAGCTTAAAATCAAAGCAAGAAGGTCAGTAAATACATGTCCTGCATCTGAAAGTAGTGCAAGTGAATGTGAAATTATGCCTCCTATTACCTCTATTAGCATGGTAGCTGCAATGATTATTATCGAGTAGATTAAACGCCTGGACTGTCCTTCACAGCTGTGAACTTCTTTCATGTAAATCCTAATAGTGAGTGAGGTGTGGGTAACACTGGATTCGAACCAGCGACCACTTGCACGTCAAGCAAGCGCTCTACCAACTGAGCTAATTACCCCGCGTGCTTAATATAACTGATCAATAAAATAAAAGTCAACAAACCTCTTACTCCCATTCAATTGTTGCTGGTGGTTTTGAAGTGATATCATAAACAACTCTACTGATACCTGAAACATTATTAACAATTACGTTACCAACATCTTGTAAGAAATTCCAAAATATTAAAGAATATTTATCTTTATTTTTAAATGGAAATGCATCAGCAGTCATACCATCACACGATGTTACAGCTCTTAATGCACAAACATGCTTATAACTTCTTTTGTCTCCCATTACACCAACAGTTTTTATTGGTAACAGTACAGCAAATGCTTGCCATATTTCGTTGTATAAATTGTAACTCTTCATTGTACTTATAAATACTTCTTCTACTTCTTGTAATATCTGAACTTTTTCTTCTGTAACTTCACCTATAATACGTACAGCAAGGCCAGGACCAGGAAATGGATGTTGTGGTATTATAATTTCATCTGTAAGTCCTAATTCTCTTCCAAGGGATCTCACTTCATCTTTAAATAAACAATTTAGAGGTTCTATTAGTTTTAATTTCATTTTTTCTGGTAATCCACCAACATTATGGTGAGACTTAATTATGCTAGCATTATTTGAGGCATGACCTGATTCAATCAGGTCAGAGTATATTGTGCCTTGCATTAAAAATTCTACACAATCTAGTTTATTTGCTTCTTCTTCAAATACTTCAATAAAGGTAGTACCTATAACTTTGCGTTTTTCCTCTGGATCAGTTACTCCTTTCAATCTGGTAAGAAATAGAAACGATCTATCAATACAATTGACTGATAATTTCTTCAATGTATTAATATTTCTCATTTGGCTTTTGCTAAGCAAACCAGTATTGATAAAAATACAATTCAATTGCTGTCCTACAGCTTGACGAGTTAATGCCATTGCAACACTTGAATCAATACCACCACTGACTGCAGCAATGATTTTTTTCTTTCCTACTATATTTCTGATTTTTATCTTCTGCTCATCAATGAATGACTGCATTGTCCAGTTTCTTTGACAATGTGCAATATTTAGAAAGTTAGATATTAAATTGCTACCATTTTCAGTTTGTTCTACTTCGGGATGAAATTGTGTACAGTATATTTTACGTTTTTCATTCACAATAATTGCTATTGTTTGATTGATTACGCTTGAAGCAACAATAGTAAAATCTTGTGGTATAGTATCAACACTATCTGAGTGATTCATCAATACGTTTATTTCAGAGTTAACACTCCATACATTTTTTATAATAGAAGAATTACTTAATATCTTGATTTTGGTTTTGCCAAATTCTTGTTTAAAATTCTTTTTCACTTGTGCTCCAAAGTGATGACAAATTAATTGTTGTCCATAACATATTCCAAGTATTGGAATACCTGTCACTTCATTAAATTTTATCACTTCAATTGCAAGTTTATTTACTGAACGATCAACTGATTCTGGTCCACCTGAGAAAACAAAACCTTGAAAATCTGATATAATTTTAAAATCTATATTACTAGAAAATATCTCGCAGTATACGCCCATTTTCCTAATTTGCTTTGCGATCAATTGTGTAAATTGTGAACCAAAGTCAATAATAGCAATCTTTGACAATCTTTTCTCCGTAAGACATTCACGTTAATAATAAACAGAATTTAGTGATTAAGTAAATATGATTACAGATGCTAGAAAAAATTTACAGGATCAACGTCTATGGTAATATCAATGTTTGATTTTAATTTGTACCAATTTTTTATATTTTTCTGTACAAATAAACTGTTCTTACAATACACCTTTATTAATATTCTATATCTATACCTATTATTTAAAAAGTTTATAGCTGCTGGTGAAGGTCCAAAAACATCTAACTCCTTAGAGCGAGGAATATTCCTTACTATTTCACCTGCCGCTTTCTGTGTTACAGTTTCGTTTTTTCCAGAAACAATAAGTGCTATGAGTTTGCTAAATGGTGGCATTTTAGCTTTATGTCTTAAATCAAGCTCAGTTTTATAAAATAGATCTCTTTTTTGCTGTTGTAATGCATTTATAATAAGACTTTCTACATTGTTGGTTTGTATAATTACTTTCCCTCTTTCATTAAATCTTCCTGATCTACCAGCAACTTGGTGTAATAACTGATATGTTTTTTCCGCTGCCCTTAAATCTGAATTGTCTAATCCTAAATCTGCATTGATAACTCCCACTAAAGTTAATTTAGGAAAATTATGTCCTTTAGCGATGATTTGTGTACCGATTATGATATTTATCTCTTCTTTTAAGATCAGATCAATTATATTGTTTACTGATTTTTGGTCGCTGCTAACAATTGCAGTTTTTGCATTTGGTATTAACTTTACTATCTCCTCAAGTAATTTTTCTATTCCTATGCCACAGAAAGATAATGAATTATTACTTTGACAACTAGGACACTTTTCTAAAAGTTTTAATTTGTGAGAGCAGTAATGACATAAGAGAATATTATCCTTTTTATGATATATGAGCCAAACGGAACAATTTGAACATGAAAGTTTATATTTGCATTTTTTACAAACTACTAGTTGTGCATATCCTCTACGATTTAAAAAGAGCATAACCTGTTGTTTTTTTTCTATGGTTTTTTTTATATGAGAGAAAAGTTCATTTGAAATCCATTCTTTACTACTTTTCATATTTACTATTTTAATTTCTGGAAGTTCTGCACCACCAAATCGCCTGGTTAGCTGTACGTGATTATAGTTGTTATTTTGAACATGGTAGATAGTTTCAAGTAATGGGGTGGCTGATGATAAAATAATAGGTATGTTTTCAATTTTTGCTAAAATTATTGCCATATCTCTTGCATTATATATGACTCCTTGTTCCTGCTTAAATGATGAGTCATGCTCTTCATCAATGACAATCAATTTTAAATTTTTGTAAGGTAGAAAGAGAGCAGATCTTGCCCCTATGATAATTTGTGCATTTCCATATGTTATATTTAGCCAATTATTTTTTCGCACTTTTGCAGTAAGGTGTGAATGCCATTCAACTATACTGTCAGATATTTGCATACGTATGCGTTGCACTAATTGTGATGTTAAAACAATCTCAGGCAAAAGTATTAAAATTTGTGCATTGCTTTCAGCTTTTATCAACTCTAGAATGACAGAAAGATAAACCTCTGTTTTTCCAGAACCCGTTTCTCCATCAAGGAGAGTAACTGAATAACTATTTAAATTAGTTGTTATTTTATTTTTTGCTACTTGTTGTGCACTATTTAATTGATAATTTACTTTTTTTATTTGTTGCTTTTGATTTGTGTAGACTAGCTTGTCTATATTACTGATCTTTATCACTCCTCCCATAATCATTTTGACCAGTATACCAACTGGTATGAGATTATAATCAGCAACCCATTCAGCAAATGCTTTTAACTTTGCTGTTATATTAGGTAGATCAATTTTTTGCTCAATATATTTTAATTTGCGTGTGGTCTGAATATTAAGTTGCCATACTATACCTATCAAACGCTTGTGACCAAACGGTACTACTACATAATCTCCTGCTACGATATAGTTGTCATTATCAACAGTATATAAAAATGACTGGTTAACTGGTAAAGGCAGTAATACCGCTATTACTTTTTTTGTCATAGTAATTTTAGACTTTATAAATTAAGAACTTATTTATGAGTAATACACTTTAATGTTTTATGAATATATAAAAAGCTTTCTAATATAGGCTTACTGATTTCGCAATACCTTCATAAATTTTTGTTATATCTTGATTGATCAAAAAAGGATTTCCGCCATCAGCTGCTTGACATATAACCGAGTCTATAGGAATTCTTCCAAGTAAATTAATTTTTAACTCTTTTGCCATTTGTTTTACTCCTTCTTTACCAAAGATATATATCTTAGAATTATTCTGAATAAAGTAGCTCATATTTTCCACAACTCCAATAATTGGAACATTTAACTTTTTTAACAAGTCGCAAGCTTTGCGAGCATCAGCAAGAGCAAGTTTTTGCGGAGTAGAGACTATAACTGCACCGTTCAACTCAAATTTTTCTGCAAGGCTTAAATGGATATCTCCTGTTCCGGGTGGTGTATCAATTATTAAATATTCAATATCATACCACTTACTTTGCATTAGTAAGTTGTAAAGTGCTTTTGTGACCATAGGACCACGCCATATAGCTGCACGATTATCATCAATAAAATAACCGATAGAGATAGTTTGAAGTCCATATTTTTCTATTGGCAAAACTTTACCATCTTTAACTCTTGGTTTTAAATTTTCAGTACCAAGCATCTTTGGAATGGAAGGTCCATATATGTCAGAATCAACTAAGGCAGTTCTATAGTTGAGTTTTGTTAGAGATAAAGCAAGGTTAAGAGCAATTGTAGATTTTCCCACACCACCCTTGCCTGAAGCGACAACAATGATTTTTTTTACTCCTTCGATACTTATTTTTTTCTGCTTAGTCTTATTTGAAGGGATGATTATAGTGACTTTTTGTACACCTGGTATCAACTTTACGATCTCTTCACATCTCTTTTTTAAATCTTGAACTGATTGTGAGTGTTCAAGTGCAAAACCAACGTGTACTCCCTTTATTACAATTCCAGATACAATTCCAAGAGAAACTATATCCTTACCGCTTTTTGAATCTATAATTCTTTTTAAGTTTTCTACTATCAACTCTCTTGTAATCATAGAAATAATTTATGTTAATAATATAGTTTATCGCTTTAATGAAAGTAGGGTAAGTTTTTGTTGATTAATATGCAATACTTTTACTAAAATATATAACTGTAGCTAAGAAATGAAAATGCCAACCAATAATAAAAAATCTTCAAAAGTTTTGCAGAATAAGAAAAGCACTAATGTTAAGGAGCAAAATCACTCCTCAAAATTACCAATGCAAAGCCGTAGAGATTTTATCACTCTGACAACATGTGCTATGGTCGGTATTGGGGCTGCATGTGCATTGTGGCCATTAATTAAATCGTGGAGTCCTTCAGCTGAAGTGTTAGCAATGTCTACAACAGAAGTCAACTTATCTGGAATCACAGAAGGAAAGGGAATCAAAGTAAAGTGGCAAGGTAAGCCTGTATTTATTCGTAAACGAACTAAACAAGAGGTTGAAGCTGCTAGAGCTGTTGATATAAAAACCTTAAGAGATCCACAATCTGATGAGCAAAGAGTATACAAAGGTAAAGATGAGTGGCTTATTATGTTAGGAATATGCACTCATCTTGGTTGTATACCAATAGACCATAGTACCAAAGATGGTAATGGTTGGTTCTGTCCTTGTCATGGTTCATACTACGATGCGTCTGGAAGAGTTGTTGGAGGGCCAGCACCAAAGAATATGGCCATTCCTGATTATTTTTTTCCAAGTGATGATGTGGTAGTGATCGGTAAAAAGGCTTAAGTTCACTCAATTTTGACTTACATACAAAATAATAATAGGCATTTTTAACTTTCATATGTTGTCACATTTAGACTGTTTAGAATTAGTTAATCGTCAATAGATTCATTGACAGCTTCTCAGATAATACGTTTAATTAAAGTAAATGAATAATGCTAACATGATTTTTGCCTTTCCTGGTCAAGGTTCTCAATACGTAGGTATGGGTAAAAGCCTATATAGCGAATTTTCTGTTGCCAGAGACGTATTTAATGAAGTCGATACTATATTAGGTAGAAAGTTATCTAACGTTATCTTTAATGGTACAATTGAAGATTTGACCATAACAGAGAATGCTCAACCAGCTATAATGGCAGTGTCAATTGCTATATTACGTATCATGGAGTATATGTCAGGGAGATCAATTTTCTCCGAATATGGAATTCAGTATGTATGTGGACATTCAGTTGGCGAGTATACAGCTTTGTGTGCTGCAGGTGCTCTTACTTTAGAAACAACGGTGAAATTACTGCAAGTGCGCAGCAAGGCAATGCATGAAGCATCAAAGCAATGCCAAGGAGGTATGTTAGCCCTATTAGGAGCAGATTTAAGTGAAGTAGAAAATGTATTAAAATCGATTGATGAAGTATGTGAAATTGCTAATGATAATGGAGCTGGACAGATAGTAGTAAGTGGGGCAATCAATGCTCTTCACTTATTTACTCAAGCAGTAAAAAATTTACACATTAAGAGAATAGTGAAGTTACAGGTAAGTGGGCCTTTTCATTCATCCCTAATGGGACCAGCACATGAAGAAATTGCTGAGTTTATAAATGATATTGAAATTGGTAAGCCTATAGTTCCTATAATCTCAAATGTTACAGCCAAGAAAGAGACTAACCCACAGGTCATCAAGGAATTACTACCTAAACAGGTGACAAGCAGAGTACGATGGAGAGAAACAATCTTGTATTTGATAAATCATGGTATAAATCAGTGTGTAGAGATTGGACCTAGTAAAGTCTTATCCAACCTAATCAGAAGAATAAATCAGTCTGTTAATACAAAAAGTATAGATAATGTTACTGATGTTCACAGTTTCTTCAATGAGAAATTATTATTGAGTGTACCTGTTTAGCTTTTACAAAATTCCTATCAAAAACAATGCTGCATAGAAATTTAAAAAACTTTTATAGTTCTATTTCAAAAGATAGTAGGATCATTTGTATTGATATGGGTGAAAAACAAGTAGGTATAGCATTGAGTGATAAAACACAATTAATAGCTATGGCACACAGTGTATATCGCAGACAAAATACAAATAGAGATTTAGGTTATTTATATAGAATAATGAGAGAAAATGATTCTAGTGCGATGGTTATAGGGCTGCCATTGCAAATGAATGGCCAAGAAAATGAATGGTGTAATAAGATAATTCACTTTGCAAGTAAAATGGCAAAAAAGTATCAAATAGATATATATTTACAAGACGAAATATTATCAACATTTATGGCAACTCAAGTACTTAAGCTAACAGGAGTATCAATTACAAAGTCAAAACAAATCGATGATAAAATTTCTGCATGCATTATTTTACAACGTGTATTGAATAAAATTAAGAAATAGATTATTTTTATAGTTCATTGTGTGAAAGTGAACACTTTTGTTAAAATGCATTTGTTGTTTCTAGAGAAGAATCAACTTCAAGTTCAGACCAAGTTTTATAGAACAAATCTTTTTTCATTATGTTGCTAATTTCAAATTTTATTTCATTATTATCACTATATGGATAAACTACTATCTTATTATTTACTTTCACTATTGGTAAAGGATAGAAAACCTCATTACAACAATTATAAGTTTTTAAGTGTTCAGGAATTTTTCGATTTTTTCCCAAAGAAGTAATTACAACTCTACATTCCTTACTTGTCACTATTGAACAATTGAATCTATTATCCCATTGAAATATTTTTTTTGTAGGAAGATTTATAGGTACTTCTTTTATTTTTGATGATTCTCTTATGATTAAAATGTTTTCTCTATAATTTTTAATTTTGCATTCAGAAAGAGTATGGTTTATGTTACCGTTTAGTATTTTATGGAATATAGAAATCAAGCTTTTATATCTAGGCTTATAGTGTTTATTACTTATTAACATTATAGAATAAAGCAAGACTCTTAATGCTATTTCTTCCGGTAACTGAAAAAATTCTTTTAATTTAATTTCAATATATCCCAACATATGTATGTTGATACATTGATCAAATGCAAGCTGTGTATAATGCATCAATGCTTTTTTTGCTCTTTGGATATGAAGAATTGTCATGCATATTCGATCTGTAAGGAGACTATGATTATCACTTGAGTTAAGTAGATTACGATATAGAGAGCGTCGGTATTTTATATTTTGGTTACTTTTATCTTCTATCCATTTGAGTTGATGGGTTTTAGCGTAGTTTTCTATGTTGTGACGACTAAAGCATAACAATGGTCTCAATATACAAATACCATGAAAGAAACTACTATAGTTCATGGAAGACAGTCCATCTATACCGCTACCACGCTCTAGTCTTATTAAAAAGTTTTCAGCTTGATCATCCTTATGATGACCAACAAGAAGATATTGAATAGTATTGTTTTTACACCAATCTGTGAGTAGCTTATATCGCGCTTCTCTTGCTTGAGATTGAATATTACTAGTGATTTCACTAGTTCTTTTCCATTCTAATATAAATGATTTGATACCGAGTTGTTTTGCATAATTGGCTACAAAATTAGCTTCTTCAGAAGATTCAATGCGTAAGTTATGATTTACTGTGAGAACTACTGGAGGGGTTCTTTTTTTTAAGAATTTTGTCATCAGATGAAGTAAAACTATACTGTCTACTCCGCCAGATACTGCAACTGCAACGGTTTTAGAAGGAGGAAGAAGAGAGGTTATAAGCTCCTGAAAACGCAGCTGCAGCATAGCCTAGGAGAATTAAGAAAACCTAGGCTATAATAAAAGTCTCAATTATTTCTTTAGTCCTGAAAATGAGAATTCTACTCTACGGTTCTTAGCGTGCTCCTTTTCGTACTTAGAGTTTTTTGAGCTATCCTGAACATAAACTAGTGGTTCAGTTTCGCCCTTAGAAGCAGTTCTAATCCTTTTTTCTAGGTACGGTGTGCAATTAACCATGAACTTTTTAGCTGAGTCTGCTCTTTTTTCACCTAAAGCAAGATTGTATTCATGAGAACCACGATTATCAGTATGACCTGTTAAAGTCACCTGTGCATCAGGATTATCCTGTAAAATCGCAACTATATCAAGTAATACGTCTGCACTTGTTTCAGTGATATCAAACTTATCATAGCCAAAGAAAATCCTTTTTTCATTTACATTTTTTACTGTTGAATGTGTTTTGTTCATAGTCTCTATTCCTTTTTTAGGACAGGAACTTACACCAGCAATGAGAAAACAGACACAAGATATGATGATCAGCCTACTCCACATCATTAAACCTCCATAAACTTAAAATAAAAGTACTTCACTGTTAGCTAATAATCTCTTATATTTTTAGATAGTCAAGAGAAATTAAGTGTTCATTTTACAACTTGATAATTAATTTTCCTATAAGACTGGCTGGGCTGAAGAATCACATTTTTCTATTGTAAATTACAAAATATCCATTTAACTTTACTTTAAGAATTATTTTTAAGTTATAAGTTAATTTTAAGTATGAAATCTTATGAATTTTTAAAAAAAGTATCAAATCAAGTCAGAGGTATTGAAAACATATTAAATCTATTAAATCGGAGTAACTTAAACATAGATGATAAGGGTGATCAAATGGGTCTGCTGGAGGAAATAAAGTATGAAATTATTTCTCATAACTTAGTAAAAGAATCATTAGCAGATGTATTAAAAAAGAAAAGTAGTGTAAGTCCTTTTCACCTGAGACAAATAGAAAAGATTAATAAGGACTACAATGCTATTTCCCTTGATTTAATTAAAGCATTATCTAAAGCTAAAATTAAATGTTTCAATCTATGGAGAATCTCTAATTGTGAAACTAATAACCTCAAAAGGTTAAAGGAAAGTTTTCATGAGTTAATCAAACTTACTCGAGAAATTGCTACTGCTAAATCACAAAAGTTTAAGTGTTCAAAATATCACTCAATGCTGGAAGTTAATATCACAGAAGAAGATATAAGGAGAGTATTTCCACAAATAGGAGTCTTCTTCAATAAAAACATTGATAAAATAATTGAAAAACAGAACAAAAGAAAAGTTATTAATGCACAAAGTATATCTGTTGAAAAACAAATGAAGCTTGGTTCAGTATACTTAAATTGTGTTGGAATTAATATGGATGAAGTTAATGAATATTGTAACAACCTAGATTCACCTCTAAGTTATAATGAATCTAATTTTTGTGAAGGCTTATTTTCATTATTAAGATGTAGTAGCGATATAATGATTAAAAAACAGAATAACTTTCCTGTAACACCTCTGATAAATGAGATGCATGGCTTGTTTTTTGAGAGAATAATTGGAACATCAAAAGAATTTATTGAATTTATTCACACACATTCAAAAGAAAAATTTGCTATGAAAGGAAGAGGTAAAGCAAAATTTAATGACGTCGAGAATTTATGCTTACTTTTTAATACGGTAAATCTTTCTTCTTCATTAAAAACAGCAGATGAGTTTACTATGCTAGCTCATGTTATGTTGAGAACTAAACTAGAACAAGATTTGATAGAAGGAGAATTGGAAGTGGATAACTTGCATGAAGCATGGTTAGAAGGTATGAAGCATTATAAAATTCCAATAAGAACAAGAAATGAGTTTGAGACTTACTTTCAAGATGAATATTGGGTAAATGGTATTATAGGTTATTTTCCTACTAAGATAATTGGCATTATTATTGCAGTGCAAATCTTTTTGCTCATAAAAAAAAATCATGCAGAATTTTTGAGTGCAGTAGCAAAAGGAGACTTCAATTTGTTGATTAATTGGTTACATGAAAATCTGTATACTTCAAAATCTGATATTTCTAAAATTTTGGAGGAAACAACAGGTAAGAATTTAGATGTTGAATGCTATACTAATTACCTATTTGAAAAATATGATCTTTCTAATGAGTAGATACATGAATTTTATATGTAAACTGATAGGAAAACCTTGTAGAATCTTTTCCATTAAGGCCTTATTTGCTAGTGATATTGCAATAGATTTAGGTACTGCAAACACTTTGGTTTATCAAAAAAACAAGGGGATAGTATTAGATGAACCTTCAGTTGTAGCTAGAATAAAGGAAAAAGGAAGCTATGTACCATATGCTTTTGGCAAGAAAGCTAAGATGATGCTAGGAAAAACACCTGGAGAAATAGAAGCAATAAGACCATTGAAGGATGGAGTTATTGCTGATTTTCAAAGTGCAGAGGAAATGATTAAGCATTTTATACGCAGTGCAAATACAAGATTTACCATAAATAAACCTAATGTAGTGATATGCGTTCCCTCTGGATCCACACCCGTTGAGAGAAGAGCAATACAAGATGCAGCAGAAAGTGCAGGTGCAAATGAAGTATTCCTTATAGAAGAGCCCATGGCTGCGGCAATTGGTGCTGGCTTACCGGTCACTGAAGCTGAAGGTTCTATGATAGTTGATATAGGTGGTGGTACAACGGAAGTTGCAATTATTTCTTTGGGTGGAATTGTATATTCACGTTCTGCGAGAGTAGGTGGTGATGTTATGGACGAAGCAATAAGGTTGTATATTCGTGAAAATCACAAGTTGCTTATAGGAGAAGCAACAGCTGAAAAAATTAAGAAGAATATAGGTTCTGCATATATTTTAGAAGGAAAAAATCAAGAAAGTATGATGATTAAGGGAAGAGACTTAGTGAGCGGAATGCCAAAAGAAATGCTCCTGTCAGAACATCAAGTTGCAGAAAGTCTAGCTGAACCTGTAAATCAGATAATTTCTTCTGTTAAAACAGCATTGGAAAGCACTCCTCCTGAACTATCCTCTGATATAGTAGACAGAGGTATAGTGTTATCTGGAGGTGGAGGCTTATTACGTGATCTGGGGAAAGTTATTAATGAGACAACAAAGCTACCAGTCCGTGTTGCAGATAATCCCCTATGTTGTGTTGCTATGGGAAGTGGAAGAGTTCTTGAAAATATGGAAGAATTTGGTCATATCTTGTTTAAACAAGATTAAAAAATTTCTGTGTATGAAAACTGATATAGTAATAATAGGTGCAGGTCCTATAGGAATATTCACTGCATTTCAAGCAGGAATGTTGAACATGAAATGCCATATCATAGATATTCTCAGTCAAGCAGGAGGGCAATGCACAGCTCTTTATTCAGAGAAACCAATATATGACATACCTGGATACCCTGTCATTACTGCTGAAAAGCTTATTGAGCAACTTATAATTCAAGCTTCCCAATTTGAGCCAACCTATCACTTTAATCAGAGAGCTGAAAGAATATTGAAGGATGAAAATGGTTTTGTTGTCATTACAAGTAAAGGAACGGAAATAAAGAGTAAGGCTATCATAATTGCAGCAGGTAATGGAGTATTTGAACCTAACCGTCCACCTCTGAACAATATATTAGAATATGAAGATAAATCTGTATTTTATAGTGTGAATAACATCTCTCAATTTTATAATAAAACGATAGTTATTGCAGGTGGTGGTGATTCTGCAGCCGATTGGGCTATTGAACTTTCTAAGATTGCTAGAAAAGTCTATATTATGCATAGAAGGAAAGAATTTCGTTGTGCTCCGGAAACTCAAAAAAAATTAGAGTTACTTACAAAACAAGAAAAAATAGAGCCAGTAGTTCCATATCAATTAGATGATTTAATTGGAAATAATGGAAAATTAACTTCAGTTGTAGTAAAAAACATCACAACTAGGGAAAAAAAGGTTATAGATAATGACTTCCTATTGGCATTTTTTGGATTAGCAATGAACGTTGGTCCAATTAATCAATGGGATATAGAACTTAAACACAATCGAATTGTTGTTCATCCTACTACACTTAGAACTAGTAAAAATAGAATATATGCTATTGGTGATATAGCAACCTATGAGGGCAAATTAAAGTTGATATTAAATGGCTTTGCTGAAAGTGCGATGGCTTGTTATGATATATATAAAGTGATTAATAACGCTCCTGTAAATTTTCAGTACTCAACTTCAAAGTTTATCAAAGTATAATGGAATTCAGTTATCTTTTTTTAACAAGCATAAGAAAGATATTATTATAAATAACATTCCACCTATTATTGAAACAGCACCACCTAGAATGAAGCAAGCACGTGCTAAGTTGGAAGAAATACTTGGTAGATCTGCAACTTTTCTTAGAGCACCATATCCTCCTAACCAGACAAGACCTGTAATGTGTAAAAAATGACCTATACTATAAGCATTGATCTGTATTTTAATTAAAGAACTTTTATAATTGCTTGTTTGAGAGAATAGGTAGTAAATAAAGCTCATAAAGGCAATAGTGACTCCAACAACAGATCCATGGTAATGTGCAGGAATGATCACATTACCTTCAATGGTTAATACTCCTAGTATACCACCATAAATAAATAATATAAATGAGTGTAACAAATTATTGTGAAGTAAAGTTTTTATATTACGACATACTAGTATTGTTAAAGCACATGGTAAAAATGCTCCAGCGATTTTCATATGCCAGGTAAAAAATTGTATTAGTTCAGTACTATCTACGGAATAAAATAAGTAGATTAATGGTGTAAATACTACAAGAATTGTATTTATGATTAAAGGAATTCTACCTTCTGCTGTCAATTTGTTTAGTATAATTAGATATACTAAAAACATACCTTGAACAAAAGTAAATTGTAGTAAATGTCCTACTCCCCAGAAGAGATACTCATAAAACAAAGCCTTATCTGTTTGATAAAGTCTAGCTGGCATATTGTAATATGCTAAAACTAAGCACAATACAGAACATAAAAATATGATAGCTATACTTATTTGTTCAAGAGTGAGAGAATCTATTAATATCAATCTTACTATGATAGTAACTAACATACTGATAAAAAATAGCCCTAGACCAAATAAAAAGAATTTATTTTGTAATACGGGAATGTAATTACTTTTGATTATTTCACTGCTTGGAATAAATGCTGATATGAATATTAATAAGACTGATAAAATTGACAGAAACCAGGAAAAGTTAAACCAATTTCTAGCTTGTGAAGAATTAGCAATAAGTAGTAAAGATATAAATGAACACATCCACACTAAAATGGATAGATTAACGTGTACTACAAGTGCATTATCAAATATATGTTGTGCAAATGAAAGTGGAGAAGAGAAAAAAGGTAGTCGTAAAAAAACAACTGCTATTGATAATAAACCTGAAAAAGCGAGAGCAGATATAGCTAAGAACATCCACTTTCTGCATAGGTAAGTGTTAATCATATCTTAACTTATAAGGTAGCTCAATTTTTGAATACTGATAAAAATAGAAAGCGTCATTCTATCACGGTTGTTTTAAATCGCCAAAACTTTTCTTTTCCTTTACTGATTCCTATTCTTTTAGTGCAAATGTAATTTGGAGTAGTATCAGATTTATAAACGCAGAAATCGTCTTTTACAGTGAGATTACATTTATTATGTTCTGTTGTTATATTAAGTCTCTTGCAAAGTAATCCTGGTCCATTGATTTCCTCTTCAAATGGATGTATAAACTTTAGTCCTCGTATTAAAATTGCTGCAGGGAAACCTTCTTTTTCTGTGACAATATTCAAGCAGTAGTACATACCGTATATAAAATATACATATGAAAAACCTGGTGAAGCAAACATAATTGAAGTACGACTTGTGTAGCCCTTGGCTGCATGACAAGCCGGATCATCTGTTCCTATGTAGGCTTCAACTTCATTTATTACACCGTAGAAATTAAAAAATTTGAGAGTTTTTCCTAATAACTCTCCAGCTACAATTAAGGTTGATCTTTCATAAAAGCTTTTTGGTATAATAATATTTTTTGTCATACAGAAATTTTAACTTTACCGACATATAGGTTACTATGACTTTTTTCGTTATCAAGTAATGCAAGTCCTATGTTATGAATACTAGAGCATAACTCTCCTATATTCTCTTCACCATCAATGATTTTAGTTCTAACATCAGGTAAAATATTATCTCCATGTACGAAATATAACTGTCTTTTCAGTTTTGTTTGCCTTTTCATACGATTTACAACTTCTTGACCTATATAACAACCTTTATGAAAATCTATTCCATTTGCACGATCAATCAGATATTGTAAGGGAAATGACGAATTTTGTATCATGTCTTTTATTCCATCTGGAATAAGATTGCGAATTCTAGTAATCTCATACTCGGTAGAATCTCTAGGTGCTGTTTTTATGTCACCTTTATATATGATTCTTGTGCCTAATGATACATGTCTTGGATCTTGAAAAGTAATATAATTATCTGGAAAATCTATTTTTGATTCACTAGTTTGCAAGATGACGCTTACTTTATATAATTTGCTAATATTTTTGACTTCTACTTTTAAATATGTTTTTAGCAGATTTATTTTTTTAATTAGCTCTTGCAGATATATACTTTCGCATTCTAGTAAAATATATTTACCGTGCTCTACTAAAAAAAAATCATATAGATAACGTCCCTGAGGAGTAAGTAATAAAGAGTAAATTGCCTTTTGGTTGTTTAATTTATAAATATCATTTGTTATAATGTTCTGTAGAAAATTTTTTATATCTGGACCAAAAAGTGCTATTACACTACGATTAGGTAGTAATATATAACTCATCAATACTATACCTTATGTAATATTCTATCCAATCTTAGACCAATCGGTATTCTAAATGGTAACCATTGAAACTTCTTTAATTTAAATGATAATCCAACCATGCTAACACGACCTATTAACTTCTCCTTTGCAATAAAACCAACATTAGGAAATCTACTATCTAAAGAATTATTTCTGTTATCTCCCATAACAAAAAACTTGTCACTAGGAACATGATAAGCAGGAGTATTATATGATAGATTATGAAGAGTGTTATTTATCAAAATTTCATGTTTTTTGCCGTTGGGAAGTATTTCTATATATCGAGGAGTGTAATCACTTAATTCATAATCAAAAAATTTCTCATATGGTGTCTGTTGTACTTTCTCATCGTTAATATGTAAATCTCCATTTATGATTTGTACTTTATCACCCGGTAAACCTATTACTCGCTTGACCATTCTTACACCATGTTTAAAAACTATTATATCTCCACGTTTTGGTTGAGTATAAAAAATTCTACTACTAAATATATTAGGAGAGAAAGGAAAAGAATGCCTACTATAACCATATGCATATTTACTTGTAAATATATAATCACCTTCTAACAAAGTACTCTTCATAGAGCTAGAAGGTATGTGAAATGGTTCAAATATGAAACTGCGCACTGATAATCCAATTAGCAGTAGAATGAATAAGGAAAATAACGAATTATTGGTTTTACTTTTCTCCAATTTTTAACTCCCATAAATTATTTAACTTTTAAACAAGATGCTCTGACACAGATAAATATTCCTATCATAATCATTGGCATTGAAAGTAATTGTCCCATAGTTAACCCACACCACAAATAGCCGATTTGATAGTCAGGTTGACGAAAAAATTCAATAAAAAAACGCATAAATCCACACCATAATACAGTAATTCCGGTCAATGCTCCATCACGAGAACTTATTTTAGTAAAAAAATACAGTGAATTCATTATAATAAATAGTAATAATCCTTCAAAGAACGCATGATATAATTGTGCTGGGTGACGAAGAAAGTTATCACCACTTTCTGGAAAAACCATTCCCCATGGCATGTTTGTGATTCTACCAAATAGCTCTCCATTGATGAAATTACCTATTCGTCCGAGAAATAATCCTACCGGCATTCCACAAGAAATTAAATCTAGAGTGTAGAATACAGGGATTTTATATTTATTGCATGATATTATTACTGCACATAGAACTCCAACTATACCTCCATGAAATGACATTCCACCTTCCCAAGTTTTAAATATATGACTCAGGTTGTTCATATAGAAAGATAAATCATATACTAGTACATATCCTAATCTTCCTCCTAATATTACCCCTATAATTGTTAATGTGAGGAGAAGATCGTAAAAATCCTTAGTAAAAATTCTATTGTTATCAAGTTTGTGTAAATACCAGTATGCAAACAATATACTCACAACATATGCGACTGAGTACCATTTTATCGATATTGGACCAATGCTAAAAATTATAGGATTTAGGAACATATTGAAACTTCACATATCCTTTTTTAATAACCTATTTTTTTCAAGATTCCACTCTCTTTCTTTGATTGTTGCTCTTTTATCATAAAGCTTTTTTCCCTTTACTATGGCGATTCTAGCTTTGGCTATTCTATTACTATTAAAATAAATTACAATCGGTACTACGGTAATACCTGTAGTTTTAATCTTACCAATCATTTTATTTATTTCTTTTCTATGTAATAGTAATTTACGTTCTCTTTTTGGTTTGTGGTTCTTACGAGTTGCAGCCTTGTATTCTGCAATATGCATATTGTATAGCCACATTTCATTATTCTTCTCCACAATATATGCATCTGAAATATTTGCTTTTCTTTCTCTAAGAGATTTTACTTCACTACCTAATAGAACTATTCCTGCTTCTAGCTCTTCTAGGATAAAGTACTCGAATTTTACTTTTCTATTTTCTGCAATAATTTCCATACAAAATTCTTTATTTTTTAAAGATTTTGCATGTATTATACACTATATGAAGAATTATAACTATAAATAAGAAATAAAATTTTCTCTTCTATCTTTTATAGCTTTATTTACTTTATGGGTAATGTTGTCTGGATATTTTGAACCTTTCTTTTATGTGGATTTTTTTCATCTGCATTTACACTGTTTATTTTGAGACGTATGGTAAATGCTGAGAACTCTTTAAATCACATTCTCAATAATAGTGGATTACAATTTCTTAATATCACTTGTTATATACCATGGTTAATATACTAAATGATTGTATCAAGTATCTATGTAGCAAGAAAGACACTACAGATTGATTATAAACCTGAGCCTATAGTTATTCTCATAAAATGCAGGAAACATAACGATGAAAGTATTACTCTATTTGCTAACTCAGTAACAATTACACCTGGTACTCTTATTATTAAAGTAAGTACTACACAAGAAGAAACTTATTCAGCTATCATATCTTTAATGAATAAGGAGCTTAGAGATGGAGTTTCTCAAATAGAAGCTAGAGTATTAGATTGTTTTTAATAGATTAATGGAATTTCTATACTCTCTTACTAAGCTTTCAAGTATCTCTCTTGGTAAATTATTTTTTACTATAGAACATAGGTGGTTATATAAATCTTCTAATCTGGATATGTTACTCTTTTTTTTACTACTAAATTTATATGGAAGAATTTCTTTCATAATATCAATAGCAATGGCTCTATTTAAAAATATATTTTCACCAGTAACGCTCATTCTTACTAAAATGGTACTCACTTCAGGTTCATCACTTATATCAGGTAAATGAGTTAACTTAATAACATGTAAAATTGTTACTTTTGATAAGCAATTATCAACATAATCACAATTTTTTATCACTTCCCATTTAGTAACCTGAGATCTACTTACTTTAGCGTTGTTGGTCATTGAGTTCTCCATGTAATTAAGTGAGTAGATTATATCGACATTTTGTTAAATAAATCATAATTCAGTGATTCGTGTGAAAACTAAACGTAGATTGTTAACTTGTGAGTATCCCGTGGCAATACTTATATTTTTTTCCTGAATTACATGGGCATTGATCGTTTCTTGAAACTTTATTTTTTTTTGCAGAATATAGTCTATTACCTATTTCAGCATTGTTTTCAAGTTGAAAACGAACTAGACGATAAATTGTAAGTTTTTTCCATTCTTCAAGCATAGATTTAAACATTAAAAAAGCTTCGCGTTTAAATTCATTTAATGGATCTTTTTGTCCCATAGCACGTAAACCTATACTTTGTCTTAAACTTTCCAAGGTTGAAAGGTGTTCTCTCCATAGGTGATCGAGAGTCATTATCATCACTTGACTTACTATTCTGTTCCATAAATCAACAGTTTGTTGATTGTTGAAACATCTCTCTTTTTCTACAAAAAACTCTTTTACTTGATCATTTATATAGATTAAAGCTTCCTGTTTATTTAGAAACTTTGCTAGATAATCATTATCAAGTTTAATTTCATAGTTTTTTTGAAATTCACGAATTATATCATCAATGTAATCTTCATAATAGCCATCGCGGACTATGTTTTCTATAATCTGTTCATTTAATTCAATGTAAATTTCTGATAAATCATTCATTTCCTTATTAAGGATATGATTTCTTTTTTCAAAAATAACCTTACGTTGGTTATTTATTACATCATCAAACTTAATCAAGGATTTACGTACATCATAGTTTCTAGTCTCAACTTTTTTTTGTGCTTTCTCCAAAGCTTTATTTAGCCATGGATGATGAATTGCCTCATTATTTTTTAATCCTACTTTTCGAAGAAAGTTTCTCATTCTATCAGAACCAAAGATTCTTAGCAGGTCATCTTCAAGAGATAAGAAAAATTTAGAGAGTCCAGGATCACCTTGTCTACCGGAGCGCCCACGTAACTGGTCATCTATTCTCCTACTTTCATGTCTTTCAGTTCCAATAACACATAATCCACCTGCTTTGATGACAATTTCTTTATTTTTTTTAACTCTTTCAACTATCTCATTATATTTGGTCTCCTGATTGACTTTACCTCCTACTTTATTCAGTTCTATTTTGGCAATCATTTTAGTATTTCCACCAAGTTGAATATCTGTTCCACGTCCTGCCATATTAGTTGCAATAGTAATGTTGCCGGGAATGCCTGCTTGTGCAGTTATGTGTGCTTCTTGTTCATGATAACGTGCATTTAAAACGGAATGTTTAAGAGAATGTTGATATAAAAGTGCAGAAAGTGTTTCGGATTTTTCAATACTGACTGTACCAATAAGGACTGGTTGTAGACGCTTATTACACTCTTTGATAAAATTCAAGACAGCATTATATTTTTCCTTCTCTGTACCATAAATTTCATCATTTAAATCTACTCTCTGCACCGGTACATTAGTGGGAATGGTAATTACATTTAATCTATATATGTCACGAAATTCTTCTTCTTCGGTTGCAGCTGTACCTGTCATACCAGAAAGTTTATTGTACATACGAAAATAGTTTTGAAACGTTATTGAGGCAAGAGTTTGATTTTCATGTTGAATTTCGAGATTTTCTTTTGCTTCAAGTGCTTGATGAAGTCCATCAGAGTATCTCCTACCTTCCATCATACGTCCGGTGAATTCATCTATGATGACTACTTTTCCTTTTTTGATTATATAATCCTTGTCAATTGCAAATAGCTTGTGTGCACGGAGTGCTTGATCTATATAATGTGCCATTATCATATTACCCGTATCATAAAGTGAGGTATTTTCTGCAATGAGGTTATATGACTTTAACAGCTCTTCAATATGTGAAATACCATCTTCAGTGAGGAAAACTGATCTGTTCTTTTCATCTAGTTCATAATCTGTACTTTTCAGTCTAGTGACTACCTGATTAATATGGTTATATATTTGATTGTTATTTTCTATTTGACCAGAGATAATAAGAGGAGTACGAGCTTCATCTATTAGAATAGAATCTACTTCATCTACTATGGCATAATTAAAACCTCTTTGAACCATATCCTCTTGGGAAAACTTCATATTATCTCTAAGATAATCAAAAGCTAGTTCATTATTTGTTGAATATACGATATCAGCACCATAAGCTTTTTTTCTTCCTTCATCTGTTAAGTCGTTAGTAATAAAGGCAACAGATACTCCAAGAGAATTATACAACTTACTCATCCATTCTGTATCTCGCTTTGCTAGATAATCGTTAACTGTTACAATGTGTACGCCTTTACCCTCTAGAGAGTTGAGATATGCAGGTAAGGTCGCGACTAGAGTTTTTCCTTCACCTGTTTTCATCTCGGCTATCATTCCATTATGCAAAACCATTCCACCAATTAACTGAACATCAAAATGTCTCATGTTGAGAAATCTTTTTGCAGCTTCACGTACAACAGCAAATGCAGGTACAAGAATGTCGTTTAAAGTTTCTCCTTCTTTCAGTCTTTGTTGAAATTCCTCAGTTTTGTTAAAGAGTTCTTGATCAGATAGATTCTGTATTTCTGACTCTAGTTTATTTATTTGTGTGACAATTTTTTTTAAAGATTTTATTACCTTTGTAGGTCTGTATATTATTCGTATAACAAGTGATCCAAACAAAAAGATTGTGATAATTATCAATAAAAGTATAAGATTGGTCATAAGCTAGACAATACCAAGAATGCAGAATTATATTACTAAACGTAGTCTACGGCAATAATTTGTGATCTTACAGATTTTAAAAATTATACTTGTCCTCTTCACTTTATTATTTAATATCAAGAAAGTCATAAGTATACTATAAAAATTAACATATTTACGATAAATTCTATCAACAAAGTAATTAAAGTGTATATACTTAAGTAATAAATACTTTATATACATTCTTCCATGTTAACTAGATTTGCTCCAAGCCCAACAGGATATCTTCACGTAGGAAATATGCGCACTGCCTTGGTTAATTGGATGTATGCACGTTGTCAAAATGGAAAATTTTTGATTCGTATAGATGACACCGATAAAGAACGTTCACAGATTAAATACGTAGATAGCATTTTTAAAGATTTGTCATGGATAGGGATTGATTGGGATTTGACTTTTAAGCAATCAGAACGCTATCTTCGTTATGAAGAAGTACTTTCACATTTGATAAGTACAGGTCATGTTTATGCCTGTTATGAGACAAAAGAGGAATTGGAAAGTGCAAGAAGATTTCAACTGAAAACAGGGATATCACCTGTATATAGTAGAAGTTCATTACTTTTGACTGAAGAAAAGAAAAAGCTCTATGAGCAGGAAAAACGTAAACCTTATTTTAGATTTAAGTTAAGTAGAAATAAATCTGTAGATTGGAATGATGAAGTAAAAGGTGTAATGAATATCTTCACAAATAGTGTTAGTGATCCTGTTGTAAAAAGAGAAGATGGAAACTATACTTATATGCTCCCTTCTATAATTGATGATATTGATTATAAAATCACGCATGTTGTGCGAGGAGAAGACCACTTAACTAATACTGCTATACAAATACAAATGATGCTAGCTTTAGGAGCAAATATTCCTCAATTTGCTCACCTTTCACTTTTACATTTTGATGATAATAAAATATCCAAACGAGTTGGTGGATTGGACATAAAATCTATAAGAGAAGAAGGTGTTGAGTCAATAGCATTAAGCAGCTATTTAGCAAAGCTTGGCACTTCAGATGCGATAGAAGTATGTAATGATTTACAATTCTCAATGGATTCATTTGACATAAAAAAATTTAACTCAGCATCAACACAATTTAGTTTAAATGAGGTTTATAAATTAAATGCTAAGGTCTTACAAAGAATGTCATTTGATCAAGTAAAACAACGTTTACATCAGGTTGAAATAGATTCTTCAGAATTTTGGTATCTTGTCAGAAACAACATAGAAAAATTTTCTGATGTTATTGAGTGGTGGCAAATATGTAAATATGATATTGCTTTTTCGATTCTTGATAAAGATTTTATAAAAATTGCACTTGATACATTACCTGAGAATAATTTTGATGATAATACATTATCAGAGTGGGTAAAAGCTATTAGACGAAATATAGATGTAAAAAACCTCTTTGTACAATTGCGCTTAGTTCTAACAGGAAGAGAATCAGGTCCAGAATTAGGAAAATTAATAACCTTTATAGGTAGAAACAGTATAATTGCTAGGTTAAAAAAAAGTGTATAAATTGATATTGATATCGATTTGGTTTTGCATACCTGAAAACAACTATTAGATATACAACACTTATTTTTGTATTACATCCTCTATTAAAAATGATATAGATTCTTTGCCATTCCAATAATTCATAGAAATTCTACCTAAAATAGCCTCTACATTTCTTTTCATAATAGCGGTGCCAAGTTTAGTGTTTGCAGAGCGAAAAGCAATGGCTTTTATTGCAGCACTATCATCTCTAATAAGACATCTTGTGTGATCAATGCCAATAATTTCAGGATTTATTATTTTAGCACTTTGAATAATAAATCTTGGTTCGGGATTACCTACTCCAAATGGTTCTAATCGTTGCAATTGATTCCATAGAGAGAGGTTTATTGCTTTGACTGTTACTATGCCATTAAAATGAGTAATTTTTTCGGTTATAGAGTCAACAAATTTTTCAGAAAAGAAGTTACATAAACTATCTATTTTACCTTCTTCAACAGAAAATCCTGCGGCCATATTATGGCCTCCACCTTCAATGATAAAATTCATACATTTTGCATAAAGTACTGCTGCACCTATATCAATTCCAGAAACTGAACGACAGCTTGCTTTACCTATTCCTTTGTTAAGAGATATAACTATTGTTGGTAAATGAAAATGTTCTTTTAATCTTGATGCAAGAATTCCTATAATTCCTTGGTGCCAGTTACCACTAACCATGATAAAAGTTTTGTGTACTTCTAAAAATTTTTCTGCTTGAATGAAAGCTTCTGAGAAAGCTGTACTTTCTAATGCCTTTCTTGCATTATTTAAGTCTATTAACTTAAGTGCAATTTCATGTGCTTTGTCCTCATTCTGCGTAGAAAGCAATTTTGCTCCTAACGATGCCTCTCCTATTCTTCCTCCAGCATTGATACAAGGACCTATACTAAAACCTAACCTAGAAACATTAGGCTTTTCCAATATTCCTAAGGCATCAGATAAAATACGTAATCCTATATTTTTTCTTTCTGATATGATTTTAAGGCCCTGAAAAACAAATGCTCTATTTAAACCTGTGATTTCCATTACATCACAGACAGTACCAAGCGCAACAAGATCTAGTAGATTAAATAAATTTGGTTCCTTGTTGTTAGAAAAGAAACCTTGTTTACGTAAACTGCTGTTGAGAGCAACTACAAATAAGAATGAAACTCCAACAGCTGCAAGATTTTTATAAGGAAAATCTTCATCAAGACGATTGGGATTAACAATTGCTACAGCATTAGGGAGTTTTTCTGTACCGATATGATGGTCTAAGACTATAATTTCCAAGCCAAAATTTCTAGCATCATCTATTGGTTGATATGCAAGAGTACCACAATCAACAGAAATACATAGGTTTATTCCCTGTGTTTTTAATGTCAATAAAGCTTCTGTATTTAATCCATAACCTTCATCAACACGATCGGGTATGTAAATTATGGAATGTACATTGATTTCAGTGAAATATCTATTGATTAATGCTGATGATGTTGCACCATCTACATCATAATCACCAAATATAGCTATTTTTTCTTTATTGTTTATAGCTTTTACTATTCGTAAAACAGCTTTATCCATATCAAGTAAGCTAAAAGGATTAGGTAATGAGTATTTAATCAGCGGATACAAAAACTTTTCTACATTTTCTAAATTAAAGCCACGAGCAGCTAATATTCTGGCTAATATTTCAGGTAGTTTATGTTTTTGTATAAATGCTAATACCGTTCTTTCGCTTACCGTTTGTAAGTTCCAACGTGCACCTTTTGCACTAGGTTTTAATAGCACTTAAAACCTAGGTATCTAAGTGAAGAAGGTCGCCCTTCCTCACTCGACTTCAAAACCGGACTT
>JAHRAF010000012.1 GCA_019061405.1 Wolbachia endosymbiont of Fragariocoptes setiger | reverse complement strand
TCAATTCTTCTGTCAGTTAATTCTTCTCTGTTAGATTAAGTTCTGTCTAGTACACGTGAAGGAATATCAGAGCGGCATTTTTGCACCCAAGTTTCAGTTGTTTTTGGTATTACTGTTTCCATAGAAGTCCATTTACCAAGTCTGAGAAATCCCCCTTTTTCTATTGCTTTCTGAACAGATATTCCACCAAATAAACAGCCCTTCCCCTACGAATTCTTGATTTTTTTGTACTTTATTCCATAATTCTTGATTCTCTACTTTAACCTGAATTAAATGAGAATTTTTTGTGTCACGATAAATTGAAATATGCAGCTCTCCTAAACTGGTCTGAAATGTCACTGTAAAAGCACTGTTATCGGAAATATCTATATAATTTCTCTTGCCATTTTCATCAGTTTTGACTTTCACTTCAGCAGTGCCTATCTTAATGGTATTATTGCCAATCTTTAAGTCACCTGTTCTGAAACCTAAATCTTTTGCACCCTCTACAAGTTTAGCAACATCTACTTTAGTGTTTGGAGAAAACTGCATACAAAAGCTCTGATTATCAAAATTAACGTTTTCGACTGTTCCACTCATAGCAGCATTTTCTCCGATTTCACGAAGTTTTTTGAGCTTATTGAATATTTGCGGTTCAACAGCCTTTTGTACCTTATTGCATATTTCAACTATCTTTTTATCACTTTGATCTTCGAAATTTGCGCCACTTACTGCTAATTTTTTAATTATAGATTCTTGCTCATTTTTCTTGAATTCATTTTTTAAAATTTTAAATATTGTAACATCAGTAAAGCTAAAACCTTCATCACTGAGTGAATTTATTCTGATGCCTGAATTTAGTGCCATATCTACTATTTTATTCAGCTCATTAATATTATTAGCCAAAATAACCTTTTCCAAGAATTCATTGAGTTTTAGATTTTCATCTTCCTCAAGCTTGCTAAATGAAGAACAAAAAGGATTCAAATCGCAAGGATATTCTTTGGCCACTGCTGGCACTAATAAATTCTGTTTAGCTATATTCACAGCCTGATCTAGCACCTGTTTTTTATTTGTCATAATTACCCCCATAAACTAACCGATATACAGCGATAAACACTTTTGCATTGTTTACTTTATACATCTCACAAATTTAGTATATAATAAAAATGCATGGGATAGCGATAACTTTTTTGTTAAAAATGGGTTAAAATAGATGGAAGAGATTAATGAATTATGTAAAATAACTGATGGCTTAACAAAATTACCCTTAAGTATAGATGCTTCTATAGTTACCCTTAAAACGCCAAGAAATGATTTAGTTAAATATTTAATGAGTAAACAAGAAAAAATAAAGTTATTGCCTTAGTAAAGGTATGTAATATGTGTATTTGTAAATGTTTCTCTCGTTACATGTAGAGCTTATCACAAACTTTATCTATTATACACTCAATCATCATTTCTGCTTTTTCTTGCAAATATTTAATATTTTTAAAAGTAGCGTTGTCCATTTCAGGTGATGCTAACTTTAGCTGTGATTGTATCCTTATATATTTATCACTCATTACTTGATCCAATTGGTAATTTACGGCATCCAGACTTGAGGAAAACATCACATGAATCAGTGGCTGAATCCAACCAATTTTTCCTAATCTTCTTGAGTTAGCATATTTTATACTTCTGTTCGTTCTACCGGTGCCAATTGATAAAAATACAATATCATCATCGGGAAATAATCTTCTACCACTAGCATAAGCACACGCAGCTGGGTTATTGGCAAATACTCCTCCATCTATCAGTACTCTGTCGATTTTATCAACTTTTAAATATTTAGGTTGAAAATATGTTGGTGCAGCAGTTGTAGCTCGTAATGCATCACTTAGTTTTATAGAACTTCTATCCTCTTTCCAACTCTTGAAGAAAAATGGGCCATTGTTTTGAATGTCATAGCTAGTCAGTAACAAGTTATTTGAAACATCTGCAAGAGCAGTATCGCCAAAATACTTGTGTAGAACATATTCTATGTTTTTATGAGAATATTGAGCGCCGTTAAGCCAAGAAAACACAGATCTTCGTAAAAATGATGATTTAAAAATGTAAGATCCATACTCTTCATAGAGATTTACTAAGTCGTTGGCCGAATATTGAGGATTTCCATTACTATCTTTCTTACATAATCCTGCAACAACTATTCCCCCAGTAGAAGTTCCTGCCATTAAGTCAAATATTTCAGCTATTGGTTTCTTTGCTCTTTTCTCTATTTCAGCTAGGATGATTGCAGGAATAATTCCCCTTATTCCACCTCCGTCTACTGAGAGAATATGTTTTACCATTTGTAAATATGCTAAAAATACTTATTGATTTTGTTAATGTGCTTGTCTGGGTGCTCTAGTCTTCTACATTCACCTTGCACAAAAATTAATGTTTGTTTCACGCCTCAAGAAAACTGCGCTGAACAAATAATTGATGCAATTAATCAATCTAAAAAATCTATATTAGTGCAAGCATTTAAGTTTACTTACATACCAATTGCAACTTCCTTAATTCAGGCTAAGGACAGAGGTATAGATGTAAAAGTTATTTTAGATAAGTCTGAAATTGATTCAAAATATAGTGTCATAAAAAAGTTATTTGAAGCAAATATTCACATTTGGATTGACTATAAGCCAGCTATTGCACATAATAAAATTATAATTATTGATAATAAAAAATCATAACTGGATCATTTAATCTTACCCTTTCTGCCCAGGCAAGAAATGCTGAAAATTTGCTAATTAACGATCAATTGGTTAAGAAATATGTGAAAAATTGGAAAAGTCGCCAATCTCAATCTGAGATTTATGCACCTACAACAAAAGAGTAATTATTTATATTTCAAGCTGGATTTAAACTCATCCAATTCCTCTGAAAGATTTTTTACTCTCTCCTCGAGCACAAGTACTTTTTCCATCAGCCCATATTCAATTAGCTTATCGTGAAGCTGTACCTTCGAATCTAGCTTAGATAACCACCATATCAATGTTACTGTCTGTATTAATATTGTAATAATTACTGTGATTGGTATTTTTTGATTGTACATAGATGTAAATAATTTATTATGAATAATCATTGACAGACATTGCTTACTTCTTTGATTTGTACTGATCCTCTGCTCTGGCAAGTAATTTTATGATTTCATCGTAAGGCTTACCACTATTATAAAATGACCATTTAAACGCCATAGCTCTTGGAGTTTTTCCTTTCCAACCTCTAACGTGAGGGGTTAGCCCCACTTTTTAGTAGAAGCTTTACAACTTCCAATTGGCCACCTTCAACTGCATTAAATAGCGCTCTACTAACAGAATCTGCATCCGTTCCATTATCTAATAGAAATTTGACAATCTCTAAGCATCCTTTCTCTGCGGTATAATATAATGTTTTTCTTTATTAAGACTTGAAGTATATCTACTTTCTTTTACCAATAATTTTATAGTTTCTAAGTCACATCTCTTAGATGCCACTTCCAACATTTTATGATAATTCTCAGTAGACTTATATTTCTGATAGTAATGCGTAGTAACAACACACACTATTACCACTACACACCATAAAAAATGTAGCTTATTTTTTGGACCTTTACCTATCTTACTCATGTTTGACATTTTTTTGCATTAAAACAGCAATTCACTTATTTTCCCTTAACATCAAAGATGCTGATAATGTAGTAATGTAACCAGAACTATTTAAAGTATGCTCTGCTCTATTGACTATCCATTCGCCATCTACTTCTTGATTAAAGCCTATAAGATTAAGTTTAGCTTCTGCAAATATTTGAGGATTACCTGGCATTGTTATCTCTAAAGTTTCGTTGCTGCGCTTTAATTGCTTTAACTTGGCAGTTGCTGCACTTAGCGCTGATTCTGCACTTGGGAAAATTTCCAGAATAATATAGCTAGGCTCACCGCTACCAACTGTTTCTTTAATAGTTTCACCCTTTTCATAGCTGTGCCACTTTGCCACTACGGAGTTATATTTATCACGTACGGTAAAATGTACTTGCCAGTTAGTTGTGTCTTGGGGTTTAATGATCGTTGTTCCTAAAACCTTTCCTGTCTCTGATTTTGCCATATTTTTTGAAATGAATACTACGTACCCTCCAGATAATTTTACCATTGCTTCTCGTTCTACTGCTATTTTTGTTAACAGACTTATATCACTCTCATCAGTTTGATTAATGTGTGGTACCAGTACATCTTTAAATTCCTCAGCAACTCTATATCCATATCCATGTTTCTGCGCTATTTCTTTAACTAGATTTTCAAGAGTAATTTGATGCCATTCTCTGGATACTTTTTCTTTTAAAGATATTCTTAAATTTGTTGCATGGGCTTTGATTAATAGAGTTTTAGGTGGGCCTTGTATTGTTACTTCGTTAACTGTATATATACCCATTGGTAATATTCCTGTTTCTCTATAACCTAGAGCAATATTTAATTCATTCGGAACATCTATATTCTCATTTCCATAATCAACACACACTTCTGCTACATCATCAATTGTTCCAGACTCATCAGTAAGGTGTATTGATATCACATGATCTTTTATTATTCCTTCGATGCTAAATTCAGGCTTCATCCCATACCTTCAAAACAGATTTCTTCAATGGCTCTTTTATTATAGGTAGCTTAATCTTTAACCCTGCTGGCAAAATACTATATTCAGCAAGACCATGATTAGCTTTCAAAACTATCTCTACTGCTCCAGAATTGAATCCATAATGTCTCCAGCAAATTAGATCTATCATCTCTCCTTCTTTTGCGCAGTAATATGTTGTCATTTTTAATTAAACCTTTTTAAACTTAAATTAAACTCAACTTTTCTTGGTAAACCAGTAGGGAAAAAAGATATTTGCTTTTCTTCTAATCTTATAATTACAAACTGCCCCAAAACATTACCTTCATTATCTACTAAAGAGTGGGGCACCTGACTTTTTGCTGCTTCCTTCAAGTTTTTCAATTGATTTAAGCTATTAGAATTATGAGGATAAATTATTCCTTCTAAATCTATATTTTCTACTCCTTGGCCAATATTCTGTAATAGAGGCATTTTACCTATACATTCAATTGTACTCCAACGACTTTCTTTGCTGTACCTTACACTCATTGGAGAAAGCTTATGTGGACCAAGTGATAGCATTAATAAATCGGCTCTACAGTATCAAATAAAACATCACGTGACTTTTCTCTTATTCTTTTTAGCACTGCATCAGCAAGGCTACGTACATCCTGATTGGGTTCTGCTTTAATACTTATATTAAATGCGAACGACTGATTAAAAACTTTCTGTTCACTCTTACATTTTGCGCAGTCTTTTAGAACTTTCTCTGAATCATTCGCTACAAAACTTTTTTCTTCAATAACGCTATTGATTTTAATACTTTCAATAATACTCTTTTTATTCTCCGAAATTTTCTTCAGAGTATTATGATTCCATAAAGGATTTTCATTATGTAAGACATTTATTGTTTTTAATGTACTGCCAATCTCTGCTTTTACTAGTGGATTTTTATTCTCAAATTCTTTAAGCGACCCATTTCCAAACCAATTAAAAAACTCTCCTATAGGTTTTAAAATTGATTTCCAAAAACCAGAGAAAAAGTCTTTTACCTTTTGCCAGTTAGCGATTACAAGTGCTGCACCAACTGATAATCCAGCAACAACAGCTCCTATAGGATTACTAGCTATAGCTAATGTTAATGTTTTAAATCCTCCAATCACTGCTGGTATCAGACGTGCTGACAGCGATATTAAAGTTGAGCCAAGTGATCCATGTAAAATAGCCTTTAAAGCTAAAGCTCCACTCCCAGCCAAAGCAAATGCATAACCAAATCCTACTACTGCTATTTTAGCAAGAATCAGAACTGAAATTATGCCCATGATTCCACCAGTAATAATTGGACATTTCTCTGCAAACCAAGCTACACCTGTAGTCAAAAGTCTTAAAAATTTACTTATCAAAATTATAGGCGGTAGCATCACTGAGCCTACATTCATACCCAGCTCTACTATTGTATTTTTAAGTAGTTGTAAATTATTTGCTGTAGTACTTGCACGATTATCAAATTCTTTTGCATGGATTTTTCATGTTTCTTTTCATCAGCTAAAAAGCCTATAGCTTCTTTATATTTTTTCAGGCTTTCAACTATGAGTGCTATGTCAGCTTGATATTCTTGGCCAAAGAAGTCGAGAAGAATTTGAGAACGTTCCTGCTTATCTATTTTTTCTAAAGTTTCAAAAAAGTATAGTAAAGCTTCTTGACCATTTTTGGCAATCTTTTGTGACATTTCCTCTGCAGTCATGCCTATAGATTCTAACGCTGCTTTGAATTCTTTACCTTGCCCTTCAGCAGTCTGAAGTTTAGAAAGTAAAGCATTGATTGCAGTTCCTGCTTTTTCTGGTTGTTTACCTAAACTAATGAAGGCATTTACTAAACTACTTGTTTGCTTAATATCCAGACCAAATTGTTTTGTATTACCACCTACTGCAGCCAGTGCTTCAACCATATCTTTTGCCTTAGCAGCAGTATTATCTGAAAGGTAATTTATAATGTCACCTACTCCTTCCATCTCTCCCACTTCAATTTCATAAATGTTAGATAGTTTAGCTATAGCATCACCAGCTTGCTCTGCAGACATATCAAATGCCGTTGACATTTTGCCACTCTGTTTCTGTAAATTTGAAAAGGTCCTCTTTTGGAATACCAAGTTGTCCACCACTTGCAGCAATTTTAGCTAATTCTCCAGCTGACAATGGTATTTGCCTTGACATTTTTTTTAACCCCTCAGCAAATTTATCAGCTTCCTTTGTTTCTTTATCAAATTCAACTACTTTTTTCACATCAGCCATAGCGCTTTCAAAATCAATCGCAACCTTAATTGGTGCGGCAAGTGTTAGCCCTAGCCCTATAGTTTCTATTACTTGTGATCTGTAATATGCTTTTTTTGCTAGGGCATTTTGCTGTTTTTGTATTACAGATCCCAGTTTGCTGTACTTACCTTTCAGAGTTTCAATAGATGAACCAAGTTTATATTGGTCGCTTACTAAAGATTTGATATTTTGACCACTTTTTCTCACTTCCTCATTTAATGAGTATAGAGAATCTCTCTTTTTCAGATACGCATCTTTTGCTTTTGTCGCTGAAGCCTTAGCCTTGTCAAAATCAGCTTTTAAAGCTTTACTTGGTGTTGCCTTAATCTCTTTAGCTAAAGATTTGACCTGATCTTCAAACTCTTTCCAGGATTTTTTGCTAGTTAAAACATCATGACTGAGCTGCTCAAATTTTGATACTGATTTTAAAGATGAATCAAGCTGCCTTATATTATCACCAAGTTGAGAAAGCTTTGCAGAACTACCTGTCATTGCATTGTTAAAACTGCTATCTAAAGTAGCCCCGATTTTTATTGAAAGCATTGACATTTTTTTGCTACTCCTTTACTTATTTCCACCCATGATAAAAACTCATTTATATCCATATTAGTAATCTGCTCAATTCCACTACTTGAGATAGAGCTGAGCAGTAACACATTATATCTCAAGCTCTCTCTTCCAGTGGCGACAAAAAATCTTTTAGTACCTTTTGTATTTTTACATAATCTTTAATACATAGATCTTCGACTGTTTCCTTCGGTACAGATGCCAGATTAGCAATTAAAGCTACTTCTTTTAAGGCTTCTCCTTCTATACGATCAATAGCCAGTAAATCCTTTACTTTAGGTCCACGCATTGATAATTCTGAAACAGAAATTCCATCAACTGTTATTGGGTTATTTAGTGTTATTGTTTGCATGTTTCCACTCAAAAAAAATTAATCAAATAAAAGGCTGAATTGACTTTTACATGATTAGCTTTTATCGTAGTTATGTTAGTTTTAATAAGAATCTTTTCTGTGTTCAATTGATGTAATTACCACTGTATGTTCTTTTGCATCTACATAATAAAGCATGCGGTAAGCACTTACTCGTAAACTTCCGTTGCCCACTCAAATTATATCGTAACGGCTTTCCAAATCCTGCTGGATCAACTGCAAGACGTTCTATTATTGCTTTTTTGACCATCGACTTCACTTTCACCGGAAGTGCTGGGATGTCTTTCTTTATAACAGAATCTGAATAGTCTATATTGTAGAGTTTAGTCCCAGAAGGCATCCTGATGTCTAACCCTCTTTTCTTTATAACGTTCGTCAGCAATTTTAGATAACTCCAGATCTTCAATTTCCTCTTCCATTAATTCAGTTAATAACTTTAAAATAGACTTGTCTTGAGATTGTGCTACACTGGTCAATAGATTAAATAATCGCTCTTGAGTAGCTTTGATATTTACTTCAACCATATTATCATAATAGAACCAACCTAACTATTTTAACTCTACTAGAGTACTTTGTCAATTCTTTCATATACCTAAAACAGTTTGTAATAAAGCCAACTGATCAATACCGTTAATTTTACGAATCATATTTTCAGCATCGATTTCAATGAGTTCCTGGCCACTAATGGTTAATTTGTAATAATGAGCAGCAACTGAACATTTTAATGTCGCTTTTTCAGCAGGTTTCCAGCTACTAAAATCAAATTCTTTGAATATTCCTCTGAGATTAATTATGACTGCTTCAATGTTACTACTTCCTTGCATACCACCTCGAAGTGTTAAAGATACAGAACTCCCATCTATTAGACCAAAAAGCCTAAACAGCTCTGAATCATATTCTGCAAAAGTAAAATCTGCTTCAAGTTTCTCCATGCCCATGTCAATGCTTATTGGTATATCCATGCCACCAGCTCTATACTCCTCTGTTTTTATGGTAAGCTTTGGTAAAGTAATTTCATCTATTTTTCCTGCATAACCACGACCATCCACAAATACGTTAAAGCTTCTTAATATTTTTGGTAGCATTTTTCCCTTTATAAAATTTCATTATTTACGAGGTGAGATCTAAACGTAATCTGCTCCGCTGGATATGGTGGAGTAAATTCAAAGTCAAAAAATACTTTGCCACTTGCAACATTTGCTGGAGTATTAAGTTCCGGAGTTGCATAGCACTTCCCGCTGATAATTGCTCCTTGGGCCTTTAAATTTGCCAGATAGGAATTCACTCCCTCTATCACATCATCTATGTATGTTTTGGTAATATTGCGATCAACTGCCCATAGATGAGCTCTTAGCAAGCTGTCATTAATAAGATCTGCAGTACGTCTAACCGATAAAAAAGCCCATTTTAAATCACTTGAACATGTTCTATTTCCCATAATCTATAGCCTTTTTGATGAATTATTGTTGCTACTTCATTTTCGTTTAAAAGATTAGCTCTGCAGCTTGAATCACCTAAAGTAAAATCAACCGGACAACTTGTTCCAACAATACCACTGATTTCTTTATTTGAAGGTGATACCCAAAATCCTTCCTCGTTATCTATTTTAGCAATCAGTCCTGCAACAAATGGGCTAGAAGGTACCATCTCTATCTTTATCTGTAAATATTTTAACCCATGGATCAACAACATAAACTCTTGAGCTTCCGACACTCTTTCTCCATTTTATTGCTTCTTCATCAATGGTATTTTGGCCATCGCTAATTACTATTGCTCTTAATTTCTCTGCTATAGGAATTAAAGCTGAAACTACTGGGTTCTTTGCTAATTCGTTCTCGTTATTAGTAGACAATTGATGAGTAAAACCAGGTGCGATAAGTACTCTTGGGGCAACATGGACTATACTTTCACTACTTAAGAATACTTGAATTCCTTTATATTTTCCGGTCTCTTCATCAACTCCACCCATTATGTTCTGTAATGTTTCACTCTCTTTGAGATTTGCATCGGTGTTATTACTCTCTTCAACTCTAATAACTACTACCGTTGCTCCAATCTGAGAAAATATTGCACTTATTGCTGAAGGAAGTGTGCCTTTTTTACCAAGTTTTGCTGCCTCCTTTAAGCTCCCTGCAATTAATACTGGCTTATTGAATGGAATATCTGCATCTGGTGCCGTACCGATAACACCAATAACTGATGATTTAGTTGTTCTAACAGTCCTTGAGCCAGAGGTTATCTCAATAACATTTACACCATGTAAAAACTTTTCTGTCATTTCTTTCAACCTTTAGTCTGTTAAAACCTTCTGCATTTCTTGCTCAAACTTGTTGAGAAAGCTCTGTAATTCTTCTTGAGTTTTTGCTTCTCCAATCCTTTTCTTGGAAATGTCTTCTAATTCCTCACATTTGACTATTGCTTCTACTGCTTTCTGTGCTTTACTTTGAATAAGCTTTGCCATCTCAGTAACGGAAATTCCACGTACTTTTGCTAGAGGTTCAATAATTTCTACGTCTTTACTGTTTAATTGTTGTTTTGCTTCTTCAGCTATTAGAATGTTCTCCGCTGCTTTTCCCTGAGCTTCATATGATTTTGCTTTTTGAAGTGAATTACCTGCATAACTAACAGTATACTTACTAGAGTAAAGACGCACGTCATCAAGTGCAGCAAATTTCGCATTATCCAGTAACTCTTTTTGAATATCCTTCTTGACTCCGTTCAACAATTTCTCCCTCTTCAGTTAGGCAATAACTCTTTTCCCAGTCAAAGTTTTCGGGGAGTTCATACCATCCCTCTTCCTCCGGCTTACTTTCCAGCACTGTTGCTGCAATTTGTTTTTTATTCTTAAATTTTATATAATTAGGCATTTCATTACCTCCATATTTCGTACGTATTAGATAATCCTGTACATTGCCAAGCTTTTAACGTTCTCTCTACATCAACCTCTAGCCCCTCAGTTAAAAATTTACTGCGGAAATTATACATTCCCCATTGCATAAACTGAGTGTAATAATTATTGCTATTCGTATAATAATATGGTGACGTGTACAGTAAGATTACCACTGTTTTTCCTGCTGGAATAATAACATTTCCAGAATCAGAAAATCCACTGTTAGAACTTCCAAGGTTTTTTCCAGCTAATTGATGATATTTGTTCTTTATTAGTATTGTTAGGTGTACCAACAAATACTCCTGCCCCCTCATATTGCGAATTCCAGTATGATGAACCAAAAAAGTTTATCGTTCTTGTCATATCATTGTTTGTTGTATTCTTTACAAATACTACTCCAAGTAGCGCGTAAGGATACAAGTACTCATTTGAAGAATTTGCATAGCGTGAATATAATTCCCTGTAGAGAAATGTTCCATTTTTACCTTGCATAAAGTATAAACTTGGTGGTCTGTAAAATGAAACGTAAGTTGTACTGTAATCGTGGCATCCTACTATAAGACGGAACATGTTATCAGTATATGACGTATCGTAATACCACTTACCAAGCTCAGTTGTAAAACTTCCATCACCCCAACCGTAATCATTATATCTGCTCAAAACCCCAAATAGAAATGCTAACGATCCTGGTTCTATCATATTACGATTTCTTACCTCTTGCATTACTGATGAACCACCTGGAACATCTAGCCTACTTCTTATGCTTTTTAGGTCTCCAGCAGTATTAATTGCAGCAATATTAGCATCTTTTCTTGTATCAAGAATTGACAGGCTTTTTAACTCTTGGTCGTTTATTTTCTTGAGGGACTCTTTTTCCAAATCTGAAATGGCTTTCACAACATTGACTTTACTGCTATTCAAACTCTTTAAATGATCTGTAGTACTATCAAGAAGTTCTTTAAGTTTTTCATCAGTAATTGAAACAATATCAAACACTGTACTTTGCCCTGCTATTGATTCTAGTGCTTTAGCTAAATATGCTACTTTATCTGGAGATGCATCCTGAGATAAATCTTTAATTCTTTGATGCAGAGCATAAACTACTTCTTTTGCTATGGTCATTTACTTTTCTCCCATAAGTTTAAAAATGTTTCAAAGCTAAATCTCTTAAAATTGTTCTTTAGTCGATTGTGTTCATTTTCTCTTTCAGTTAGGTCTTCATTTACTTTTTCTATTGTCCTGCGAATACGAACTACGTCTTGAACAGCAATATTTTCTGGATGAGGGAGCGTATATCCTCTGCTTGTTCTATCTTCTGGTATTTTCAGGTGATAATAACCCGTAGATTTCTAACTTTAGGACGATATTGAACTGTACCACTCAAGACCAACTTCACTCTGGTCTCATTAGCATTAAAGTTCGTGAGTATATGAGTGCGTTCTACTAGAGTTTCGCCGATAGGTTTTCCTGCAGTTAAATTTACTAATTGCCATTCTTCTTCGCTCTTCTGTACATAAGCTTTCACATCTGCAGTACCAGGTATCAACGCATCGTAAGTGATAGTAATTCTGGTGTTTGAACCCGCAGTAATGCTTCTTGTAATATAATCTGCAGATTCTGAAATATTCCCTAAAATGAGCTGTAACCCAGGATAAAGTAGAGAACTTCTTGTCTTTGATCCTTTTAAATTTACTTTTACTATTAATTCTCCAGAGAGTCTTGAACGTAGCGCCAGTGGCAGGTTATCAGAGAGAGAATGTTCTTTTCCATTATCCTCAATTAACATAAATTCAGCGTTAGTATCAAATGCTGTCTTTTCAACATTTGCCAGGGCTATTAAGTCTGAAGTATTTTCAGTTTTAACCTTTCCAAGATTAACCGTGGTGGAATTTTCAGTAAATTTTGCTGCTAAGAGTCGAAAAGTTAAATCTAAATTTTGATGCGCTGTCCAGGTGCTAGCGTTACTTGATGAAAGTAATATTCCCACTTGATACGGCTGACTTGTAACCCATCTATTATTTACACTGTCATATTTTCCAAGCTCTGCTATTTTGGCAGAAGTAATCGGATCATCAGTAAGTAGAACAATAGCATACTCCCTTCCAGCCTCACACCAAACGGCAGGCCATATTATACGTGTTGCTGTCCCATCGATATTAGGTTCAACAAAATTCTCAGCTATTACCGTCTGCGATGGCACACCAACAGTAGTTTCACGAATTTGGAGAGCAACACGTTTACTACCTTTATTGGTAAACCATAGATCAACTCCAGCAATGTGCCTGCTCTCATTTAGAGTAAATGTTTGCGCTAAAGGATCAACTCGTTTTGTGCTAATTACTCTTCTTCGCTCTTCTATAGTAATGGTTCTTTTACCAGTATATGTTGCTTCTCCATAACTGCCTTTATCTCCAAAGAATTGTACTAATTTAGTACCGGCAGGAATATTGGCAGGAACGGTAAATTTTCCTTTTATTTTTCCTTGGTTAGATATTGTGTTCATATTTCTATTTCAAATCAAATTTAGGCCTGAGGTTGAATATTTATGCCATCAAACTTTAATTCCTTAAGCTTTTCATTAGGTGAAAATCCTTCTATCTCAAATTCTTGAGTTGCTTCTCTCATAAATTCAGTTTCTTTTATAGTACTTGATAAAAGCTCTGTAGTTTGTGAATCATCTGAAGTACTAAACTCTCTTGTAATCGGGCTAGACCAGTTAGTTTTAACTTCCGTCCAATTATCTATGTTTTTATTAATTGTCACTTTGCTAGGCACTGGATCAAATGCTTGGGTAAGGATTTATTTTCATATATTTAGTCTGTAAAAGTTGTTCAAGCACTGGCTCAAGTTCATATGGTAAAAGATATGGTTTTGTGCTTTTGTCTACATCAACAACTGTTACACTTATCGGTAAAGTAAGCTCTTTATTCACTATTGCTGCAGTTTGTTTTATCCCCTGATCACGCATATCATCATCAAAGAAAGGGTCAACAAACATTCCTTTTTTACTGGTCGAATCTCTTGAATTTGCATCATTCTTGAGACGTTCCTGTGCAACTAAAGCATAGAGATCATTTATCCCTTTCTTCATATTTTCCAAATCATTCATAGGAACAGCGTGAATTGCACTGTTTATGACTTTCGGTTTTTCTTTCCAAGTTTGATGAACGTGAGCTAGAGCTAACTGTCCGCTAGGAGCTTTAGGAATTGATGGCCTCCAAGAGTGAGAAATTCCTTTTATTCTTCTTGACAAGCCTTTGCTATCGATAGTAATTAAATCATAACGCTGCATCTTCCAGGTGTAATCAACCAGCACCATAGTACCATCAACTGCTCCTCTTATTTTACCTCCTTCCTCACTTACATCTTCTGGAAAAACATGAGTTCTAGATCTATAACCTTGAGCTCCATCACTCTTTGACTATTTGGTTGAAAAGTATGAGGTTCTGACTCAACTAATTTTATATCTGGATCTTCATCAAAATAAACTCTTAAGCTATGAGGAAGTTCTATTTCGTAACCATCAACATGAGCTTTACCTTCATTAATAACAAATACCTGCTTTTTTCCACCGTTTTGATCTTCTTTATGCAAAAACATTACTTCAAGGCCATTTACCACATATGAACCATTAGCTTCACGGTCATAACGAGCAAGAGCGGTAGTTACGACATTTGCTTGAGGCGGTGCAGAATGCTGAATAAGCACTCCATTTTCAATGTTGTAAATTGGGTAAAATTCACCACTTGCAGAACTAATGGTTATTCCATCTGCTTTGTAACTCCAAGTAACTATTGCTTTAAGTCTTGCTGCCCCTACTTCCTGGTAATTTCTTGTTCCAACAGCAGGAGATCGCGTAAAGATGAATCTTCTAACTCTGTAATGGTTGATTCAAGATAATAAACACCAACTCTAGCTGTGGCATTTGTTGGAACCTTAAATTCTGCTTTTTCTACATCTCTAATGCAGCCACGAAGGTATATTTTTCCAGCTTCTAGTGTTAATGTCACCTGTTTCAGAGTCTACTATGCACTCAGCTCCATTTATCACATCACCATCTTTAAATATTGCATCACCTATGCTTTTGAGTTTAGAGAGAGCATAATCTTGAATTTCATTGAGTTCAGCCGATTGAAGTCCTACTCTACCAGCTAAAAAGAGACTTTTTTCGTATTTGTTGTCTGGATTAAAGCGATTATAATAGCTATTTAAGGTCATTTTATTTGTTTCAAATTTAAAGTTAAAAAGTTACTACAAATGAAAAAGTTTCTCTTGTAGCAGCGGTTCTTATTAATGGCACAGTGTGCTCTAAAACTAATAAAATCCCAGGGTTTTCAATATCCTTTGGTTCAAAATATTTCTGTCCTGGTGGCAATTCTTTTTTCACCTTTGTACCAACAATAACTCCAATCTCTCTTATCACTTGATTTGCTGCGTCCGTGAAATCAAAAGTGCATTTGAGATATAAATTATTTGTTGGTACATTTGATGGTTTAAACCGTCCGGAGAGAGTAATTAATTCTCCATTTTCATCACCTGTGCAGAAAAGTATCTCATCAACAACGCGACGTCCAACTTCCTTTAATAATTTTGTAGAAGTAATTGGTTCTGGCGGTGTGACTTGAGTATATTCTACGGTAACTGTGCTATTTGCTGCAATAGAGCCTATGAGCTTGATAATACCAGTATTACTATCAATAGTGTAATCTACGCTTGACTGATAAGTTGTCTGCTCTCGAAAAACTTTAACATTCTTAACTGGAGAGTGATCAAGCATTATTTCACCATTTACAAAAGTTTTTTCTTTCTTTTGGTTACTTTCCCAATTTGAGTCACCTAAACCCCAGGCAAGATGTATCGGTTGCTCCTTGATGCTTGCTGCTCTGCCTGATTGTGTGAGAATTGACACTCGTGAACGTGAGAACCTATATATAATATATACAAAACAATTTCAAAATTTTCTAAAAAAGATGAAAATATTTTTTTCGCAAAACTATAAACTAACTACTTGCTGCACCTAGCTTAAACTTACCTTCACCTTTAGCAAAAGGACCCATTGGTATATCTAACCATTTATCTTCCTTCGAATCTTGTGCCATACCTTTTATTACTTTGCCCTTATTTAATAAATTTTGTACTAGGCGTTCAAGTCTATGTCTGCTCAAGCTGTGTGAAACATAGATGGTAACCTATGACGTTGTTTAAAGACCCCTGGACCACCTGTATGAGTAAATGGATGTCCTTCTTGTGCAGAAAGTTTTATATACTGAATGAGGATATTTTGCAAACTCTCATCAGAGGATTTAGTTACCATAATCTGCTCAGAGATATCTTCAAGTAAACCTGTTGCTGAACGTAAATAAGTTCTTACACTTCTGTCTGTTGCTCCATTAGATTTTACTACTGCTCCTTGGTAAATTGCGTTGCTGTTTCTATCAATTCTTAGTGCATTACATACAAAACTGTGATGTTCTATAGGTGCAGGCCATAACGCAAAAGAACATCTAACACCATCTACAAGTGCAGTTGTACCTCTAATTGCATCTCTGGCCTGCTCTACAGTTGTGATCGATCCACATTTAGGTTTTCTCATATGATGAGCAGCTATTACGGTAGCACCAGTTTCAGTTGCTAGACTCGCAAGTAAACCCATAGCATACCATCCAATCTCTGGGTCTGAATTTATGTCAGCATGAACAAATGATATAAGTGGATCGAAAACTATAAGTCTTAAGTTCTGTATAGAAGTTAATTGTCTGCTTATATTTGCAAATTTCTCTGAGGTTGCAGGACATTTACCGCGCATATTAGTCTTGATGACTGAAAAAGGTTCTCCTATATCAGGTATAGGTACAATAAATAATCGACTGTTGTACTCTGCTCTTTTACCTTCAGGATCAAGGCGGTCAAGACGGCGGTGTATCTCATTTGCATCATCTTCTGCAGAGAAAATTACCACTGATCCATGTTCAGTAACTAAAGGACCAAAACCACATATCTGGTCTGTATCACCTGCAACTTTCAGTGCTAAATCGAGCAGAAGCATTCCTTTACCAGTATCTCCCATTGCTGCCAATATAGAAACAACTCCCAAAGGAAATAAATCATAAACAAGAAATTTTTGCACTGGAACTTTTCCTAAGTAGCGGCTTATGCTCCAATCTAAAATGTTAAGTGAATTGGTCTTTCTTAAGTTTTTTTTCGATAAATTCTAAAACATCTATTCCTTCTAATATGCAGTCTGCAGCATCCCAACCTTTAGGTTTATCTTGTGGAACTTTCAGAACAATAAGTGATGCAACACCAAAATCTAGGAGCTTTTTGCTAGCATTTTCAGCATACTTCTTTCCAGGTTCATCATTATCTGGTCAAATAATAACATGTTTACCTTTAAGTGGTGACCAGTCTGTTTTATCAAGAGTAGCATTTGCTCCTGACATTGCAGTTGTAGTAGTAATACCTTGCTCTATCAGTGCATCTGCACATTTTTCACCTTCAACTAAAATCACCTTATTAGATTTCAAAATACCAGGAATGTTGTATAAAGGCCTTATCTCAGGTGCAGTAAAACTAGACTTTTTTACGTCAAAAGGCAGATATCGCTTTTCTGAAGCAGTATCGTAACGGTAAACTTTAGCAATAACTTGATTATTTTCATCGTAATAATTCCAAGATGCAGTTGGCTGCCCTAGAATTTCATTAGCTCTATGCTCTCTTGTATAGCCAAGCCACTTAGCAATTTCTTCTATTGTTTCGGCGAACTGACTTTTTCCATTAACAGAAGCCCAAAGATCAAATATATCTCCTCCTTCTCCTGTCGCAAAATCATGCCAGATTCCTGCTTTACTGCCAGATAATTCCACTACTAAACTCTTTCCCTTACTACCTTGTACATCACCTACATAGAACTTATCACCACGAAAAACTCCTCTTGGCAGTAAATAAGAAAGACATGACCTTATATTTGATAGGAGTTGAATTCTTAACTGTTCTGAGAATTTATAATGTCCATTTCTTTGTGAAACTGCAGTATTAAAATCACAATATATATCCATATCTACGTATCTGTTACCTGAAAAATTTGTGTTTTTTATGCTGTTGCTATAACCTTAGCATTTTTCCAACATCCATTAACCTTGTTGATGAATTTTGTTGGTATAGATTTACCGTTTCTAAGTTCATATACTACTTGTAAGATATTTGTATGTTTATTAGGCTGAAACATTACTATGCCTGACCTATAGAAACTTCTTAAAGCATTAGCACCAACTAGAGATTGAAATGGATTTTTTTCTAACATAGAGGTAGATACTTTTTTGGTATGGTTTGTAATGATTATACCAGCCATAGGATTAATTTTGGAGCGTAGTTTTTCTATTCCATGCTGCAGACCATAGCTAACGGAATTATAAGGAGAATCAATCACAATTAAATCAACTAAATCAAATTTTTCAGCTATCATGCTTTTTATTTTTTCTATGCCTTCGTCATTTAAGGCCAGCTTCATCTTTTTTGTTACAACCAAATTCTCTGTTGCTAAATTAGAAAGTTTGTTGAGTTGTTGTATACGTTCTCTAATATAATCATAGTCCATTTCGTTTTGTAGATAGAATATTTTTAGTGGTCTTGTAGGCTTCATGCCAAGAAATGATACCCCTGCAGCCATGTGTGCTAATAGAGCATATGTGCTAATAGAGAAAGAAGAAAATGACTTTTGCCTACTTTTGGAGTACCACCTATTACCAAAAGACCCCCTGGAGATACCGTATTGTTAGTCAACAAGAAAATTATAAAAATTGCATATAAAT
>JAHRAF010000005.1 GCA_019061405.1 Wolbachia endosymbiont of Fragariocoptes setiger | reverse complement strand
ATTATAAATAAAAGTTGTAAAATGCAAAAAATTTTAAAAAACATAGTTGATTTAAAGTACAGATTAATAAATAATAGTTTATTTGAAAGTAATAAAAATCAAAAAGATGATGATGGAAATAACGCCTTACATTATGCATCTCTATCTGGAGATCAGGACAGCATTAAGTTTTTAATAGACAATAATGTATTGTTTACCAGTAATAAACATGGAGAAAATCCTTTACATAAAATTGCATTAAGAGTAGAAGCGCACGATGCTAATGTACTAGATTACTTAAAACAAGAGTTACGATCATCAGGTAAGCTTAAAAATGCGATAAATGAGCAAGATGAAAATGGTAATACTACACTCCATATAGCTGCACAGCATGGTAATAAATACCTGATAACAAAACTTATGGGTCTAGGTGCTAGTATAGATATTAAAAATAATAATAAGAATACTCCATTACACACGGCAATAATATATGGGCATTCATATTGTATTAATGTATTTTTCGAGAATAGCAAAGGCACAATTTTTGAGATTGTAGGTATTCATGGAAGAGATCTAGTACATCTTGCTGCAATGTACGGAAAATATGATTGCTTGTCGTTTTTATTCAAGAAATCTCCCAATTATAACATAAATAAAGTAACAGATAAAGGGAACACAGCTTTACACTTGGTAGTATCAGGTGATGGGAATAAAGCTTTATCCCATTTCGAAGTAGAGTCAAGGCAAAAATGTATTGATTTGTTAATAAGTGAAGGTTGTGAGATGAATAGTGTTAATCATCAACTTAATACACCTTTACATCTTGCTGCAAGATTTAGTGATTGTGATTCATCAATTTTAGAATTTATTATCAACAAATTGCAAGAGAAAAATATTAATTTAAGTAGAGAATTTTTTTATAGAAATGATGATGGTGACAATGTATTTCATATGGCAGCTCGTTCAGGTAACAAGTTATCATTTGAGAAGCTTTTTAATAGTATAAATTTAAATTCTTCAGACATCATAAAAATTATATCGGAAGAGAATTATAAGGGTGAAACTTTATTGCATCTTGCTGCATCTAGTGGAAATTTAGAATGCATAAAATATGTGATCAATATGATGAAAGATAAAAAAATTGATATTAATTATCAAATGCAAAAGCTTAATAGTAACGGAGAAAATCTAGCACATCTTATAGCCTTAAATGGTGAAGTAGAGTTTTTGGACTTTATTATGGAAGAAAGTGAAATGAGATTGAATATAGAATACACTTTTCATCGAGATAAAGAGGGTAATTCTATTCTTCATAAGGCTGCTTTACAAGACAAATATGGAAGCTATTTTTTTGGTTACTTATATGCTCCGATAAAGAGGAAGGCTTTCCTTTTAGTGAATTTCTCAGGCATGATGATGAGAATATTTACAATATAACGCCTCTACATTTTGCTGCTGCGTGTTTGAATTGTGACAGTATAGCATACATCATAGAAAATTCTAAGAATGACAGTGCATACTTATTAAATTGTCAATCTAAATCTGGAGGAACACCCTTGCATTATGTTTTTGCAGATCTGGATAATGATGAAGTATTTGTGAAGCACAAAGACATAATACTAAAAAGAAGAGAGGAAAATAAGGTCCGTAAATTAGAAGCAATCACTGCTTTGATGTATAAAGTAGAAAATGAAAGAAAAATTGTAAATGGGAAGATAAATCTTGATATTAAGGATAATCATGGCAAGACTGTTTTAGATTATGTGATAAAGAAAGAATGATGTTGATGTTCAAAAGCTATTTCTCAGTGTTCTTTATGAATTGAAGAAAAAGTCAGAGCATAAGTATGCTACTTTTAAGGAAAACAGTTTAAAACGTCATACATTAATTTCACGAATCAATAGTGTAATAGCATCAGTTGTCAGTATAATGGTAACAAGCTTGATAATTTCTGATATGTCTAACGTTTTGTTCATGGCTGTGGATTGAAAGGAAAGATAAAGAACTCAGTGATAAGATCAATTACTATGATGAAAAAATACAATTTATTGAGAATGAGGTTGGAAGCTTATTGAGAATGAGGTTGGAAGTCTAGCACAGTAGGAACAGATTACAACACAACAGAAGAAATTAATGAACTGTTGCAGCGTGTAGCAAAACTTGAAGTGGCCTTGCTCAAGGGAAAGATAAGCTCTATTGACGAAGTTTTACGCCAAAGTGAAGAAGAAGGTAGAACTACTGCCTTAAAGCGTGATAGTAGACAATCTTACGTGGTTCATTCTCGTCTCGAGACAATGGTTGATAAAGTAAAAAGAATTTCAAAAAAGGGTTTTAGGTTGGAGAGAAAATCAGCGATTCATGATGAACTATCTCCATGTCCTTCTATGCAAGATTTGAACTCTTTTTACATGAAAGAAAACAAAAGTGATGAAGAAGTAAATAACCTGTCAGATAGACCGGTACCTGAATGTAAAAAAGTTATTCATTATTTTCTATATTTTCTGTTGGAAAGGGAAAAGTTTCTTATCATAGTGAATTAGATATAGCAGTTACATCATCTGCGTCTAAGCAAGAATTTGCCTCTATACTTTTAGATTCACAAGACGATAAAATTCACAGAAATTACCAGTATTGGAAAGTAAAAAAAGTAACTCCATATTTTCTTCTATATTTTCTCTGAATAAAAGAAAAGTTTCTTGTCGTAGTGAATCAAGTGAAGAATTATTGTGTGATTATCCAGAAATTAAGATAATTTCTCCTGATGAAGAGGACTCTAGTACAAGTAAATTTAGTAATGATTCTAGCTCTTTGTTAGATTCTCATTCAATGAATTATCTTACAGTAAATATTAATGATGAAAGAGAACATAACTCCAATGCAAAAGGATTAAGACAAAAATCTCACTCCTATGAATTTTCACCAAGTGTGAAAAGAAAGCCTTATTCAAAGATTGATATTGATGAAAAAAGTGTTATGTCAAAGTCTCATTCTTATGACTATTAGATTGACTTTTAAGAAAAGAGATAATTCTCTAAGAGATTATTTAGCTTGTATTTTACCTAAAAAGTATAGTGCAAGCTATGAAAACAGCTAATATAGAATGATCAAGAGTCATTACAATGGAAATCAATATTGTGAATAAATACTAGGAATTCTTTGAAGATTTGTCTTGATCAAACTAATAAGAAGCGTCAGTTAGATCATACTGGTTGGTTAGGTGAACCAATTGATTAGAGTAGTAATAGTAAAACTTGTTTTGCGTGAGTTAAGAAGAGATTAAAAAACTTTTAACAAGCAAATCTAATGACTATATAAAATACCTTTATCAATAAATAAAGTTCTGTTATTCTGAAATTTTAAATAACTTTAAAATGACAATAGACAAGAATGAATTCCTATTTCTTCCGCTTGGAGGTGTTGGAAGAATTGGTATGAACGTCAATCTTTATCATTATCAAGGGAAATGGATTATGGTCGACCTTGGTATTGGTTTTGCAGATGAAACAATAATGCCTGGCGTTGAGTTGTTAATTGCTGATGTAAGTTTTATTTCCAAGAGAAAGAAAGATTTGCTTGGAATAATCATCACACATGCACATGAAGATCACTGTGGTGCGGTGCCATACTTATGGGAAGAATTACGATGTCCGGTGTTTGCTACTAAATTCACGATTAACTTTCTTAAAGAGAAGTTAAGGGAATTTAGGCTAGAAGATAAAATACCTCTAAAAGAAGTTGATGTAAATGGTACCGTAGAATTATTTCCATTTAATGTTGAGTTTATTAACATTACTCATTCAATACCTGAATCAAATTCAATACTAATTACTACTGAAATTGGACGAGTATTACATACAGGAGACTGGAAATTTGACGATAATCCGGTTATTGAACCTACTACAAATAAAACGCGTCTCAAAGAAATTGGACAAAAGGGTGATTTGCTTGCAGCAGTTTGTGATTCAACAAATGTTTTAAGCAAACATGGGCCTGAGTCGGAGGGTGAGATTTACAACAATATCTATAATACGGTAAAAAGATCTAAAGGTCTGGTAGCAGTATCATTATTTGCATCAAATTTTGCGCGCATTAAAACTATTACTGAAGTTGCATATGCACTAAAGAAAAACGTTGTTTTACTTGGTAGATCTTTATGGAGAATAGTAAAAGTTGCAAAGGATAGCGGCTATTTAAACGAGTCCATTGAATTTCTTGAAGCAAAAGAAGCTGCTGGTTTTCCAAGAGATAAGCTCTTACTGATTTGTACAGGTTGTCAAGGTGAAAGATTAGCGGCAACCTCTAGACTTGCACAAAATGCTCATTCAGCATTTAGAATGCATCAAGGTGATATGGTAATTTTTTCTTCAAAAATTATTCCAGGAAATGACACTCGTGTGCATAATATGTTCAATGCTTTTATTGAAATGGGAGTGGAGGTTGTTACTGAAAAAACAGAACATATACATGCTTCTGGACATCCAACAAGAGTAGAGCTAAAAGAAATGTATTCTTTAATTAAACCTAAGATTTCTATACCAGTCCATGGTGAATACATTCACACACATGCGCACGTAAAGTTTGCTAAAGAGTGTGGAGTAAAAAAGGCAATAGCAATCAGGCCAGGAGATATGGTTAATTTAGAAAGTGGTGAGAAATCTGATTCAATTGAAGTTGATTATTTTGGAATGGACGGTAAATTATTACATCATGCGAAAAGTAATACTATCAAAACTCGTTGTAAAATGAGGGATGCAGGTATAATTATAGTTATTGCAATAATTGATAGAAAAAATAAACTACTTGCTAAGCCTAAAGTATATGCTCCTGGTGTATTTGAGTTACCAAGAGATGAGTTTATTATAAAAAAAATGATCGAGAAAATTGAGGTGGCGTTTGATGTTACAAAGACGACAAAAAAGATAAAGAATAAGATAGAAAATTCAATTTTTAGTGTTTTAAGGGGATACTTATTGAGAAAGCCTATTGTTGAGATTCAAATAGAACAAGTATAAATGAGGAGATTTATATTATTGAGCTTTTTATTTATCTCGTCTAACGTTAAAGGTATACTATACGTTGATCTTAAAAAGAATAGTTCTAATCTTTATGTTAATGTAAAGCAAAGTAGTATAAGAAATATCAGTCTGATGGTTTCGTCTGGTCTATGTCATACGGAATTAGAAGATAAATTAAGTAGAGGTATTACACGTATTATAGAAGAGAATCTTTCTAGTTGTGGTGTACTAAATTTAACACATGACAAAACTAGTGACACATTAGCTAAGCTGAACTTAAGTAAAACATCAGAAGGAGAATTTAAATTATCATTTAAGTTACTTGACTCTTTTACCAAAAAAAAGCTGATTAGTAAGTCAATAATCTTTTCAGAAATAGAATGGAGAGAAATTGGTCACTCTATCTCTGATATCATTCATGACAGGTTGATTGGTGAGACAGGGTATTTTCATACAAAAATTACCTATATAGCTGAGGAAAAGGACGATAATTATAGATCAGTACGTAAAGTTGCTGTCATGAATCGTGATGGCAGTAATGTGAGGTATTTAACAAATGGTGATAATTTTGTATCAACTCCAAGATTTGCACCAGATGGAAAGAGTGTTGTTTATATATCATACTTAGATGGTATAAGTGACATAAGACTAAAAAATTTGGCTGATAATAACGAATCTTTAATCAGTTCATTTGAAGGAGTTATTTCTGCTCCAAGATTCTCTCCTGATGGAAAATCCCTTTTTGTATCTCATTCATTAGATGGTAAAACAAATATATTATCGATAAATTTATATGATAAACGTGTAGAAAAAATTACTAGAAATTCAGCTATTAGTACTTCCCCTTCTTTATCGCCAGATCAGAGATATGTAGTATTTAGTTCTGATATAAGTGGTAGACAGCAGTTATATATTATAGATCTTACAAAAAGAGAAAAAAAGCCCAAGAGAATAAGTTTTGGAAACGGAGTATATTCAACACCTGTATGGTCTCCTAAAGGAGACTTAATAGCTTTTACAAAAAGTTTATCAGGAAAATTTTACATAGGTATAATGAAACCTGATGGAGAAGATGAGAGGATATTATCTGAAGGATATAAAATTGAGTCACCAGCTTGGTTGCCTAATGGAAAAGAAATTGTTTTTACAAGAACTGAATCGATTAATAACTCTAAGTTATACTCAGTAGATTTATCTAATAGGAAACATACAATAGTTTCTACTCCTACCAATGCTTATTTGCCAGATTGTTTAGCACTTCAAGAGTTTGCAAAACTTATATAGATTTTTTCCATTCATATGGTACCATAAGGCTGAGCATAAGCTATGAATAGATATGGATAAGTCAGCGTATAAGATTATAGAACATGAATATGATGTAGTAGTGGTTGGTGCAGGTGGAGCAGGTCTACGTGCTACACTTGGTATGACAGCAGCTGGTTTTTCAGTTGCCTGTATCTCTAAAATTTTTCCAACTCGAAGCCATACAGTGGCAGCACAAGGTGGAATTAGTGCAGCCCTTGGTAATATTGCTGAAGATAACTGGAGGTGGCATGCCTATGATACAATTAAGGGTTCAGATTGGTTAGGAGATCAAGATGCCATAGAGTATATGTGTAAAAATGCAGCGAATGCTGTAATAGAGTTAGAAAACTTTGGTGTACCTTTTTCTCGTACAAACGAGGGAAAAATATATCAACGTTCTTTTGGTGGGATGACAACTCACTTTGGACAAGGAAAACCAGCTCAGCGTACATGTGCAGCAGCTGATAAAACTGGACATGTAATTCTTCATACTCTATACCAACAATGTTTAAAATTTGATGCTCAATTTTTTGTAGAGTATATTATAATTGATCTAATCATGGATAATGAAACTGATTCATGCTGTGGTGTATTGGCTTGGTCGCTATGTGACGGAACGTTACACAGGTTTCATGCTCATTATGTAGTCTTAGCGACAGGTGGTTATGGTCGTGTTTATTTTTCCGCAACAAGTGCACATACCTGTACAGGTGATGGAAATGGAATGGTAGTGAGAGCGGGCTTACAACTTGAAGATATGGAATTCGTACAATTTCATCCAACAGGGATATATGGTTCAGGCTGCTTAATGACAGAAGGGTGCCGTGGTGAAGGGGGTTATCTAGTAAACTCTGAAGGTGAGAAGTTTATGGAACGTTATGCGCCAAAAGCAAAAGATTTAGCATCTCGTGATGTTGTAAGCCGCGCTATTACAATTGAAATTAGAGAAGGAAGAGGTGTTGGCCCTAAGAAAGATCATGTATACTTAACCATAGCGCATCTTGACCCACAAGTAATAAAGCTCAGATTACCTGGAATTAGTGAAACTGCAAAAACCTTTGCTGGAGTTGATGTTACTAAAGATCCTATACCTGTTATTCCCACTGTTCATTATAATATGGGGGGTATTCCAACCAATCATTTTGGAGAAGTAATCACTGTTACTCAAGGTCAAGAAAAGATAGTACATGGATTATTTGCGATTGGTGAAGCTGCATGTGTTTCTGTTCATGGTGCAAATAGGCTGGGTTCTAATTCACTACTTGATTTAGTGGTGTTTGGTAGAGCGGCAGCATTAAAAATAAAGGAAGTTCTAAAGCCTGGAATGCCACATAAAAAACCAAGCTCAAATTGTATCGAGTGGATAGTAGATAGATTCAATAAAATGCGTTTTGCGTCTGGTAGTGTAAAGGTATCAAAAATACGTAACAATATGCAAAATACTATGCAAAAATATGCTTCAGTGTTTCGTTCTGCTGAATCTTTAGAGGAAGGAAGAAAAGCTATCAAAAAAGTTGCAGAAATGATGTCTGAAGTGTCAGTGGAAGATCGTAGTATGATATGGAATAGCGACTTAGTTGAAGCTTTAGAACTTGCAAATATGATACCACAAGCTGTTATTACTATGGAATCTGCAGCTAATAGAAAAGAGAGTAGGGGAGCTCATGCACGTGAAGATTTTCCTGAACGTGACGATATAAATTGGATGAAGCATACTATGGCATCAATGGACGAGCAACTAAATGTAAAAATTGACTATAAGAAAGTTGCTAATAAAACTTTAAGTGATGAAATGAATTTTATATTACCAGAAAAAAGAGTATATTGATAGAATATAGGAGAATATTTTTCCAGCTATTGTATGAAGAGTCTTTACATGACAATGTACTTTTTTTAATCTAAGTTAGCTTGTAAATTAATAAACACTTGTAGTGGTTAATGGATTTTTTATTATTATATTCTGCTTTTATCGCGCCTTAATAGATACAATTCATAATGATGGAATTGAACATGCTGGATATCTATCATTTCTGATATTGCTGTCGATATTTCCATTCCTTATAGTTTTGATCGCATTGATGTCAACAATTGCTAATTCTTTGGATCAGTATAATATAGGTTGGCTATTTATAATAGACAATATGCCTCAAGAAATTCTTGCATCTTTGATGCCACGAATTAAGGAGATAATTTCAGGTCCACCTCACAGTTTATTGACTCTAGCTATAGTTAGTGCAGTTTGGACTGCATCTTCAACAATCGAAGGGCTAAGAACCATATTAAATAAAGCCTACAGAGTACCAGTTTCTCCACCTTATGTTTTTAGAAGAATTTTAAGTATAATACAATTCTTAATTATTACCTTTCTGATCACTTTTACTATAATAATTTCTACGCTAGTACCTATGCTTTCTTATTATAAATTAACACACACTAAATTTTTATTCGTAGAATTTGTACTTTTTTCTATAGTATCATGGCTATATTTTTCACTACCAAATACGAAACAAACCTTAGTGCAAGTCTTTCCTGGTTCATATGTTGCTATTACTCTATGGACAATTTCTGCTATAATTTTTAAAAAATATTTAAAAAGCTCCTTTTATCAATTAAATCTGATTTATGGAAGTTTGGGTGGTGTTGTACTATCATTGATGTTTTTTTATGTTATTAGCTTAATTTTTATATATGGAGCAAAAATTAATTTCCATTTACAACATTATTCTAAAGATTTAAATAGGAGGTAAAAATGACTTTGAATGGAAAAGTAGCTCTTATCACAGGGGCTTCTGGAGTAATAGGTTCAGCGGTTGCCAAGAGATTTGTAAAAGAAGGTGCACGAGTAATACTAATTTCAAGGTCAATGGATAAGCTTAATTCATTATATAACGAAATTAAGGAACTTGGAGAATTGAAGGACAATTCTGTTACTCTGATACAACTTAATCTTCTAGATTTTGAAAATATAAAGCTTCTTGCATCAAGCCTTAAACTTTCAGAGTGTGGGGCCCTTGATATACTTGTTGCTTGTGCTGGTATTTCTGGTGAAATGAGCTCTGTACAGGATTATGATTTTGCAAAATTTCAAAGTATAATCAACACAAACTTTGTGGCAAATTGGTACTTGCTGAAAAACTTTGATGCTGTATTAAAAAAATCTAGAGCGGGAAGAGTAATATTCGTTACTTCTGATATAACATTATCACCTTCTTCTTATCCATATTGGGGAGCTTATGCTTCAAGTAAGGCTGCATTAGAAACCATGTTAGAAGTATATTCATCTGAGACAAAACATACAAAACTTTGTATAAATGCTATACGTCAAGAGAGTACAATAGAAGGTGTAGCATATAAACAAGCTATTGAAAGTGATGTTATTTCTGTATCAACTAATAAGTTTTTGGAGCTAGCTTCAGATGATTGTAATGTATCAGGAAAAATTTTTCATTTTGCTGAATAATATATGTAAGAAGAAAATCTTAATTTAGATTGAAAAAATGAAGTGCTATAAAGAAAGATATGTAATGGTTAATACAACATCAGAACTTAAGGATGTGTGTAGTAACTTAATTATGAGAAAACCAAACTTTATTGCTGTTGATACAGAATTCATTAGAAATGGTGCAACCTATTATCCCAAATTATCTTTAATTCAAATATTTGATGGAAAGAAAAGCTTTATTATAGATGTTTTAGTAGATGAGTTAGATCTATCTCCACTTGAAGGGGTTATGTTGAACAAAGAAATAATAAAAGTATTTCATAGTTGTAGACATGACATAGAATCTTTACTGACTGTTTTTAAACATGTTCCTACTCCGATATTTGATACACAAATTGCTGCCATGTTTTGTAATTACTATCATGATTGTATTGGTTACTCGAGATTAGTGGAGCAATACATTAATGTAGATTTAGATAACAAGGCTAAAAATTCTGATTGGTCAAAGAGACCATTATCAGATGATCAATTGAGTTATGCTATAAATGATGTTATTTATCTATATGACTTATACGAAATACTCTATGATAAACTTGAACGGAGTAATAGAATAGATTGGTTTTATGAAGAGATACATACAATAAGCAATATCAATAGATATTATTGTAAAGATATTTGGAAAAAGATGAGTTCGTATTACAATGTAAATCCTTTAACTGCTAAGACAATAACTGAATGGAGAGAAATCCTTGCACAACGCTATAATATTAATCGCAATAAGATAATTAGTAATATTACTATAGATAGTTTGATGAAAAAGGATTTGAAAAATCTTGATGAAATTTTAGATCATTTAAGAATTAGTACAAAAAATGTAAAAGAAGAAAATCTGTTAGAATTTGTAGATATCTTTTCTTATAATGAAGAAAATGGTGTTCAATGTGAGAATGTTCAATTAAACGATCACAGCAAATCTATACTTAATCTGCTATTCATTATTTTAGAAAATCAATGCCAGGAAAATAATATATCAAGAAAGTTAGTTTCATCAAAAGAAGAGTTAACTAAGTCAGTTTTAAGTCAACCAAGCAACTTATTTCATGGATGGAGAAATGATTTTTTTGGTAAATATGTAAAGTCATTTATGAATGAAAATTTAAAGTTTGAAATCTCTCTTGTTAGATCTTTAGATAATGTCACCAAAATTCATAGTAAACCAATTGAAAATTCTTTATAACTCACCTGGATAAATATTGTGATTGATTCTGTATATTACTATCTTCAATAATACTCGCTGGACTTGAATTGACACCTAGTGAATGCAATAATTGTGATTTTAATTTATATTGCTTTTTAACATGATCGACTACACACAAACAATGTTTTCTTGAAATATTTGCTGCTTCCTTTGATAAATCTATAAGCTGTACATTTTTACTTATATTCTTTATATGTTCATCACCTAATTTCTTATCAGAAGATTTATCCATTATTATTTGAGTTAAGTATGATATAGTAATTTCTTTATATATCTTATAAAACTCCTCTCTTGAAAAAATATTGTCTTTTATCGAGTACATAGTTGATAAAGTAACTCTATGAAAAAAGGAACATCCTTTAAGTAAAAAGGAAGCTTGATTTTGATTGTCAAAAGATATATTCTTTAACTCTTTATTTACTTTACTTAAATCCTTAGATAACTCGAAAAAAACTGTATTATGTGGTTCTTGACTTGTCTTACGTAAATACTTATATAGATTCACAATTGATTTATTAATCTGGTATATATAACCCCAAAGAACACTAGATTTGTTTTAAAAAATGTTATGTAATAATTTCTCTATTTGAGGATCGTTCCATGGCTTTATATCCTTGATTATCCATTATGCTGTTGATTTGTTTTGCAAGCCACTTATGTGTTGAGATTCAGAATGTGGATCACTACATTGTTTACCTCTTTTTGTAATATTCTTTGCCCATTTATTCAACTTTGATGGTAATATTAAACCGATTGTATATAAATACACCCATGCGAAAATGCTTAATAATCTATTTTTCATATCCAAAACAAAAATATTAATGAAATTGACTAATTTATCAATGCAATATATCTAGCTTAAATAGAATATGCAAGAAATATTTTCCATTTTAAATTGATTAAATAATAAGGTATAAAGTGAAAGTGAGTGATTTAATACTAAATACGTAAAGACTGAGAATTCTCAATCTTTTCTGTAATTTTAACAGAAGTTGATGGAATCTTTGCTTTAAGGAGAGCATTCTCTCTTGTAATTTTTGCTAATTCATTTTTTAGATCAGCATTCTCTTTTGTAAGTTCATCATTTTTCTTGAATAGAATATTCTCGACCTGATTTTGCCAATAAAATGTATTATTTATTTCTTCACAGAGATTTTCATCATGTGATATACTGTATTCATCATATTCTAACTCATCCTGACTTACATCTTCTGAGTATGAATTTAAGGATAGTCCACTGTCATGAGTGTCGATATTTTTTTTTAAGTTTGTTGGTTCATTTAATTGATCTATTTTTTCTTGGTTTTTATTACAAGAATCATCTGATTTTTTTTTATTTGATTTATGATGAACAATCTTTTGTGCCCAAAGATTCCACTTTTTCGGTAATAATAAGCCAATTGTGTATAAATATAGCCATGCGAAAACATTTGCAAGATTATATCTTTTTTTTTATTATTCATTACTTTGTTATGCATCACTATTACTTATGACTTAAATCTTCCCATCTTTAAACAAAAATTTAATGGTGACCTTCTCTTACTTAAGAGGAGATCACCATTTATTAACTAATTATTCAACAAGCATAATGTCTTACTAATATATTATAGCATTGATATCAAATATCAACAAAATTCTTCTTTAAAGGGAGTACAGCGATGTATTTGCTCTCTGAACTGCTTCAATTAATATTTCTTTTTCATTCTTATGACTTTTGATATTTACTACTTGAGCGGCTAAATTTGATGGAAAAGTTACTAAGCTTATTTCCCATAATTCCACTTCTTTTAAAAACCTAGTTCCTGTTTCATAGTCAATTTCATATTCTGTTGGTATATAACCAATAGAGAGGCCATCTATCATTTCTGTTTTTAACATTAAGTAGACGTCTTTTGCTTTTTGAATGCTGAGAAGTAATTGTGCTACTATGTGAAGACCAATCTCGTTTTCATGTATATTGTTAATGATTCCTATTGGCTCAGTAGGATCATGTTGCCACAGCAATTTTATTTTGTTTTTACTTAAACTCTTCTGAAACGCTCCAGGTAAAATTATGTCATTGTGTTTATCAATAATGTTAAAAACACTAGCATATCCAGAAAATATGCCACTATTCACTATCTTTTTTAAAGATAGTGATGAATGTAAAAATTTTTTATTCATAATTGTCCTCCTCTAGTATGGAAAATTTATCTACTTTTCTTATCCTTTTTGGTAAAGAAAGTGGTAAGTGTTAACTTATTTAATGATATAAAACTGTGTGGAATTCAGTAATCAAAAATTTTTACATGAATCTGAATAAATTTCTCAATGATTAATTTAAAATGAGCTAGTGTTTTTTTATATCATGTGCAGTGATTGCTGATACTGATCCGAAGATAATAGCACAAAGAGCAAGAGCATTAATTATATAATTTAATTGAGGAAAGGAATTGGAGGGAATCATAAAGTAAAATATTCTTATAAATACATATATCATGACTTTAGTGACTGTACCTGAAAAAAATATACTGATGAAATTAGGGGCATAACTGTATGCATTGACTAACCATTTACTAAGAGGAAACAGAGCCATTTTGATTGATAATCCAACAAAAATAAATAGTGTTCCGAGTTGTATAATCTTGTGGTTATATAATGGTGTTAACTTTTTAGCCATATCAGATATGTTGAGTGTTCCAGTCATTGAGTATAATAATCCTATACCAAGTAAATAAAATGTTGCTCCTACAGTGCCACTAATTAAGTATTCAAAAGATGCTACTAATGCTCTTTTATCTTTTCCCATTGCAACAAGTACATAGGATGAAAGGGATGAGATCTCTAGAAAAACATAAAGGTTAAATACATCATTAGTAATAAGAATTCCAAGTAATCCACTAAGACATAGTAAAAATAGTGAGTAAAATCCAGCTATTCTATGGTCACTAATTTCTGTTTCATTAATATGAAAGCTACAAATGACGCTTATCAGAGCTACAAAATTGACTAAAGTTAGAATTAAAGAATTTAACAAGTCAATTTTTAATTCTATTCCATATGGAGGAATCCAATCTCCTAGGTGATAAACAATTATTTCACCTTTGTGTGTATTAATAAGTAATATTAATGAAATTACTAATGTGGCTATTATTGTGCCAAGAGAAATTACCCAAGAGATTTTATGTTTTTTATTTAGAAAGCATATAATTGCTGCAATTATCGGTATAATGACCTCTAGAATTGGTAGTTGCATTAAATTGTTGTGAATATATTGTTAGAGTATTAGTATATAGAATACTTTTTGTTTTTATACTTTTTATGTTACTTAAAATACATAACTTCTTTAATCTCGTTTACAGATTAATATTTCCCAAAAATGCTATTCTTGTAGGAAAAGATCAGAATTATAACCGCTACTATGTATCTGACAAGGGAAAGAGGTGGGTTGTATATAGTAGTAAGGTTGCTGAACCTACAACTGTAACCCCAAAATGGCATCTGTGGCTTCATTATTCTGATGACCTTATACCAGATGATGATACAAAAAATGTTAAGCATATACCTAATTTAACAGGAACAGAAAATGCTTATTATCCAAATCAAGAAATCAATCACTATTATAAAAGTTGGAATCCAGATCAATAAAAATGCGCAGGTCTAATATACTTGAAATTACAGCTGGAATATTAGTTTTAATTCTTGTCACCTTTCTACTTTTTTTTACTATTGATAAGCTATTGCATGTAAGAGGAAGTTACAAAAATTGTAATCAAATATATGGTTTTTTTTCTAATGCAAATGGTATAAAAGTTGGTAATAATGTAAAGATTTCTGGTGTAGACGTTGGAAGTATAACTGATATATCATTAGATAAAACTAAATATATAGCACGAATTGATATGTGTGTAAGTAAAGATATAAAGTTACCAGTAGATAGTACTGCTATCATAACTAGTGTTGGAGTAATAGGTGATAAATTTATTAACATCTCTCCTGGAGCAGATTCTCATTTTATTATTCATGGTGGTAAGCTAGAATATACGCAATCTGAAGCAACAATGGGTGGAATAATGGAGAAGATTATCGGTATGTTTTCAAAATAAAAATCTTTGTATTGCAAAAATATTATGAAGAGCATAATGCTAGTTGGTGGTGGAGTAGGAAATGCAGTGCTATTTTCAATAGGTAAAGCATTTCTTGAACGAGGTCATAGAGTTATATACTTTGCTGGTTATAGAAGATTAAACGATGTATTTAAGAGAAACCTTATAGAGCATGCATCTAATCTAGTAGTTTGGTCATGTGAAGAAGGTCTTATAGAAAGAAGAAGAACTCAAGATATGTCTTTTCATGGTAATATAATCGATTCAATCGTTTCTTATTCAAAGCTTTCTGCTACTATCAGTTTAGGTTCTATAGATAAAATTATAGTTATTGGTTCTGATAGAATGATGAAAGCTGTAAATGATGTGAGAAAGACAACTCTAAAACCTTACCTTAAAGCGAATCATATAGCAGTCTCATCTGTTAATTCTCCTATGCAGTGTATGATGAAAGAAATTTGTGCACGCTGTATACAGCGACATGTAAAAGAAGGAAAAGAAAGTTTTGTATACAGTTGTAGCAATCAAGATCAAAATATGGAATATGTTGACTTTGATTTTTTAAGTAAACGTTTAAGTCAAAATAGTTTGCAAGAAAAATTGACTGCAAAATGGATAGAAATGTGTTTAGGTGTTTAAAGCAACAAAAAAAGATATACGCAAACAATATAGAGCTATTAGAAGAAATATTAGTCAAAATTACTGTATTAATGCAGCGGAGCTAATTGTTAAGATTTTTAATCAAAATTTGAATTACATCAAAGGAAAAGTAGTAGCCTTGTATACTCCTATAGATGGAGAAATAAATACTATGCCACTAATAAATAACTTACTTGATTTGGAATATGAAATTGCAGTACCTGGTAAATCAACATTTGAAAAATGGGGAAGGTTAGGAGAAGAAATTATACCTGATACTATCATTATTCCTATGATTGCTTTTGATGATCATTTTAATAGATTGGGCTTTGGTGGTGGTTGGTACGATAGAATAATGCAAAAACTATCACCACTTAAGAAGGTATTTATAGGAGTTGCATATGAAAGGCAATATTGTAAAAACTTGCCAGTGGAAGAACATGATCATAAACTTCATATTATCATCACTGAAGAGCGTATAAGAGTCACCAATCAATCTTTTTATCACAAGCTTTAATTTGTATTACAGATATTAAGCTGACTAATGCACAGATAGTAAGGTATATACCTGCTATAAACTTTGTATTAGTTTTTTCTATAAGAAAAATACATATTGAAGGAGAAATACCGCCAAAAATACCAGCAGATATATTATGTGCTAAACTGGAACCAATACATCTTACTTTTGTGGGAAATAGTTCGCAGATAAGAGAATTATATATAGCAAAAGATGCAGCTATTGGAATGCTTGCAATGAGGTAAGTGAGTGCCACAATATAAAAACTATTATGCGAGAGTAATGAAAGTACTGGAATACTGGCAAAAGCTAGAATGAGCAAAATAAAAACCATTATGTTTTTTCTTCCAACTCTGTCAGAGAGTATTCCAAATAGCACTGCAGAAGTTCCGAAGATGATTTCACTTATAATTCTCACTATGTTTTTAATATCAAATTGCGATATATTACATTCTTTAACAGATATGTTATAAAACATTATTATAGAATAAACTATTGCATTTTGTGCAATACCAAGACCAATTGAAATAAAAAGGGACCTTCGATGATTTCTTATCAGATTAAAAAAAGGAGAGTAAGGTAATCCTTGATTATGTGTTGTGTATGCTAAGGTTTCTCTCATAATATATCTTATAAAAAATCCTATAATACCCATAATAAAGCAAAAATGAAAAAGTAATCTCCAACCCCATACCTCAAAATTCTCTCCAACAAATTTTTTACAAATGGTTAGCATTATAAAACACGTAAGTGAGCCAAGTGCTCCACTAAAAGGTTTTATGCTACCTAAGAATCCTAGATCTTTTTTACTACTTGAATGCTCAATTAAAAATGCTGAATTGATGCTGGTTTCTCCTCCTGCAGCTATTCCTTGTATTATTCTACATATTAAAAGTAAAGTTGGAGCAAGAATGCCAATTTTTTGAAAACTAGGTATAGTACCAATTGCAGTTGATGATATTGAGGCTAGTATTACTGAAATCAATAATACCTTTCTCCTACCATATTTATCTCCCATATAACCGAAGATTAATGCACCAACAGGTCTAAAGCAAAAACCTATAGAGAAGGTCATGAGAAACTTGATTTTTCCTAAATAACCGGTTTCAGATGGAAAGAAGGTTGAAGTTATTATGTGTGTTAGAACACCAAATAAAGTTAATTCATACCACACTATCATATTACAAATTATACTTGATAGTAAGGCTTTTTTGATGTTATCTGTTGCTTTCATAGACTTAGCTTATTTACTTTAGAATACTTTATAAACTGTCTTGTTTCTATTCAAATATTACATACCACAAGTAGAACAAAATGAGCTATTAATTAAATATAGTTTTTAGAATATTTTAATCTTTTTATGCATTCTTCTTTATCAAGTATAAGCATTATATCAATAATTCCTGATGCATTTATCATTCCAGTTATAGGTACTCGTAGTGAGTGATAAACATTGCTAATTTTGATATCGTATAGTTTTGAGAATTCTTTGATATGAGTAGATAGAGAGTTTTTATTCCATTCGATATTTGAGAGGTATAATGTAAGTAAATTTATTGTATTTATATTACATTTTATTATGGTAAGGGTTTCTTCACTTAACTGAAAAGGTATATCTTCTATGTAAAACTTACCTAACTCTGGTAACTCTGTGAGATAATTTGCCCTTTTTTTTAGTTCTGTTAATCCGTGAAGTAAATAATGCTTTTTGATATCAGAAAGATCTAAATCCTCAGTTAGTATAGATAAAATATCTTCATTACTTGTATTGCTGATATAATAATTATTTAAATGTTCTAATTTTTTTGAATCGAGTTGTGCAGGTGAACGTCCAATGCTATGTAAATTAAACCACTCTACGGCTTGATCGTGACTGATAATTTCATCATTACCATGGCTCCAACCAAGTCTAAGCAAGTAGTTACGCATTGCTTGAGGTAGTATTCCCATTTTTTTATAGTCATATACACTTGTTGCACCATGTCTTTTTGATAACTTATTTCCATCTTCACCGTGAATAAGTGGCACATGTGCAAAAGTAGGAATATCAAAGTCTAAAGCTTGATATATTAATAGTTGTTTGAAAGTATTAGTTAGATGGTCAGAACCTCTTATTATATGAGTGATTTCAGCATCATGATCATCTACTACAACAGCGAAGATATATGTAGGGGTATTATCAGAACGTAGAATGATGATGTCATCAAATTGAGAACTATTTATTTTAATTTCTCCATATATTTGATCATTAAGAATAATTTCTTGTGAATCTTCTATTTTAAATCGTACTACAGGATTGATGTTTTGTGCAGAATTCATAACACATTTGTGCTTATATAACTTTCCTTCATTTTTCGTAAGTATTTTTTCTTTCTCAATTTCATTTTCAGAACAATAGCAATAGTATGCTTTACCTTTTTTGATTAGAAGATTTGCTATCTCTATATGTCTAGTAACTCTTTTTGACTGATATACCACTTCTCCATCGTAATTTATTTCAAGCCATATAAGACCACTTATTATTGCATCTATAGCTTTTTGTGTAGAACGTTTTCTATCGGTATCTTCAATTCTCAATAAAAACTTACCACCATACTTTCTTGAGTACAAAAAATTGAATAAAGCAGTACGTGCTCCTCCTATATGCAAAAAGCCTGTTGGTGATGGAGCAAATCTAGTGATTACATTAGACATATCAATTGTAATGCATAAACACTTATTTTAAAGTGCAACTGACTTAGTGTAAATTACTAAAAACTTGTATTTATTATATATTTAATATATAATATAAACTAATTAACCTAATTCAGCCATGCGTCCTATAGTACTATGTGGTGGCAGTGGAGATAGATTGTGGCCACTTTCTAGACTAAAACAATTTAATAATATGTTTGGTCAACATACGATGTTTCAGGATACTCTACTGAGATTAAAAAGTTGACTATCTTCCCGCCTATAATTGCTACAAACATTCAATATAAATCTCTTGTCATGAAGGATTTATATGTTTTGCATGAATACAAAGTGATTTTTGAACCAATTAAAATTGGTACAGCTGCTGCCATATTGATGGCTACGCTTTTGTGTGATGAGAATGAAGTGATGTTAGTTTTGCCTTCAGATCATTTTATAACAGATGTAAATAATTTTCATGATGTGATTGAAAAAGCACGTCAAGTGACATGTAAAAACGATGCTATAGTTACTTTAGGGATTAAACCTTATGAGTTTAATTCAGAGTATGGGTATATTAATGCATTATATGATCAAAATAAGGGGTATCATATAGTAAAAAGTTTTTGTGAAAAACCAAAAGTTGAACTAAGTAATGATCATTATTGGAATTCAGGTATTTTTGTATTTAAAGCAAAGCGTTATATAGATGAGGTTAAAAAATTTGCTCCTGATCTTTATGAACTGTGTTGCAGAGCTCTTACTCATCATCCTTTACAGGAAAATTTTCTTTATCTATCACATGAGGATTTTCAAGGAGTCCAGCACATTTCTATTGATTACTTAGTGATGGAAAAGACTACAAATATTGCAATGATAGAAGTTGAATTTGATTGGATTGATGTGGGAACATGGAATTCAGTTGTAATATTAAGAGATTAGGCACAATGCTCTTTTTCACCTAATGATTGTTTATGTGAAGAAGATGGAGAATTTTTTTTAGAGCAAATATCAGAAAATCCTCATGTTCTTAGTAAAAGTTTAATTTCATTTATCAATAATATTAAGAGAGTTAAGGTCATTCATACAGAATATAGACCATGGGGATTTTTTAACGTTATTCTGGTTGGTAAGAATTTTCTTGTAAAATATCTTTGTATTAATCCATTAAGTTGTACATCTAAACAACTTCACAATTATAGAAATGAATATCATATTAGCTTAGGAATAGAAACTGATATTCTTGAGCAGAACGATACAATAATGATACCAAAGAATACTTGTCATAAAATTGAAAACAAGGGTGAAGCAGGGCCTCTTGAAATTGTTGAATTTCAAACAGGAAGTTATATATCAGAAGATGATATAGTAAGATTAGATGATATATATGGAAGGGTCTAGCATATTTTTTGTAGATGTTTTTTTCTTCTTAGTAACCACTGTAGTACTAAAAACATACAGAGTCCTATCAAAGATATGTAAGATAATTTAAATATACAATCCTTAATCCCTATGGTAATGACTTTACTAAAAGGAAACTTACTTAGTAGACCAAGAGCTACTATGCTGCTGTCTATCAACGTAGCTAAAGTTAAGCTTATAAAATTTCTAAAGTAAAGATTTTTAGAGCTCCCAAGAAACATCATACTCACAGAAATCGATACAAATACTCCGGCAAAAGAGAGTATTAACATAAAGTCGAGAGTATTCCATAGTAGTATTATACTTGTTAATATACATAGTGATAGAATATTTATCGCCTTTTTTCTACTGTATAGTTCTGTTATGGTATTTGCTATGAATGTCGAGGATACAAATAGAAAGGAGCAAACTAGTAGTTGTTTTGTATGATTTAGTGAAAATATTAATGAAAACAGAAGTATAGATAATATGTACATGTTATGTATAAACTTTCTATTATCTTAGCAAGATTATAAAATAATAGCAATAGTTCTAAACTAAAAATTTTTCAGAAATTAACCCTTTTTTGTCTGTTGGCTTTATTTGCAATATTGCGATCAAACTGATAAATAGACAAAATGCTACATAGATTCCTGCAGCAAAATTTACCTGAGGAAACATAATGGTAAACCACATACATATCATAGGAGTAAAAGATCCATGTAAAGCATATGAAATATTCCTTGATAAAGTAAGTCCACTGAACCTCACGTTAGTGGGAAACAACTCAAGTGCAATTATTCCTATTGGATTGATACCTCTTTCTATTAAAGAAAGAGTCATGATACTTAACATCATTATAAGATAGCTTTTGCAATGATATGCAATTGATAATAAGGGACAACTGATTATTATTGTTATTAATATAAAAATAATTGAAGTTCTTTCTCTTCCTATTTTGTCAGATAATATTCCAAACAATATTGAAAATATAGGCATTAATATGCTAGTAACAATAGAGACAATTTCATTTATATAAGTTGTCGTATACAGCTCTACTGATATTATTGCTTTTACAAGTGTGCGGAGAAATATACTAAATCCAACAACTACATTTACAGGAACAGCTATCAAAATAGCAAGAGTAAATGATCTTTTATAATGTTTGAATAGTTCTATTATAGGTAAGTTCACTTGCTTGCTACTTGATTTGTATAGAGGTGTTTCTCCTAACTTGAATATACTGTATGCGCTAATAAACCCTAATACAGCTGAAAAAACAAATGGTATTCTCCAACCAAAGTTATCAAAATCAGTTACTTTTTTGCATATCATTACCACTATTGCGGCAAGAAATATACCAATAGAGCGACCAAAGCCTGTAATACCAAAAAGCATACCAAGTTTTTTTTTCTTATCAGATAGATGTTCTATCATGTAAACAGAACTTCCACCCTGTTCAGCTCCTAATCCAATTCCTTGTATAACATAAACTATAAGTAATATTACAGAGGAAGCTATTCCTAATTCGTTATTGCTAGGAAGAATTGAGATCATACTTGATGGAATTGATACCAGAAGAATTGAGATAGGTAATGCTATTTTTCGGCCATATTTATCTCCAACGTGACCAAATATAAATGCACCTAGGGGTCTTGCAATCGCTCCTATTCCTGATATTAAAAAAAGTTGAAATATATTGTGGTAAACGTTGTGCCTTTCGCAAAAAAATTCTCTGCTGATTATATTCACTAGGTCAATAAAGAGCATATGGTCATACCATATTGCTATTCTACAAAATATATTGGATAGCAATACTTTTGTCTGATGACTTAACACAGTATCTTAAGTTATTTATCTTATTATGACTATTTTTCAGTTTTAGTAAACTGCTTGTTGAAAGTATGTTTATTCTGCCCAAGTCCTTCGAAAAGGATCTTATTATAGTTGAATTGTAATATAAAATTATCGCTTGACTATATCTCAAAGCATCAATAAGGTAGTTAACATAATATTTTAAGACCAGGAAGGAGAGTAATGACAAGCATAGAAATGCCTGAGGGTAATAATAAATCACCTAATGGTTTTGAGAGCTTTGAAGAAGTAAGATATCATTGTAATGAAAGGGAAAAAGCTATTGTAACATCAGATGTTAATGATGATACAAATAAGGTAGATAATCTTTTACAAACTGTGATTGCGTATATGAAACGAAAGAATATTCCTATAAATAGAATACCTCTATGCATTGATTTTTTTACAAAATGTAAAGAGCAAGATTATAGCTTTGATTTATTTATGGTAGAGTCTCAATTTAATTGATCATTTTTCACGTTGTTTTACAAAGAGTGTTTTCGTCAATATATGGGGGACAAGATGTCTAGTAGTTGGAAAAAATCAAAAGTTGCGGTTAATAACATAGTAAATAAATATTTTGGTACAGGATTAAGTTTTGATGGTTATAATATAGTTGCTAAGGACAATCGTAAAATTATGGTAGTTACTCTTATTAATAGCAGTCTAAAAGATTTAACAAAGATTAGCGATATTTTAAAATATTCTGATAAATTGATGCTTTGTTCTAATTATAAATCGGAAATAACTCTTTATAAAAAGAGCAATAATGCAAGGTGTTACATGTTTCTTGAGAACGCAAATTATGAAATGGTAATAAGTTGGCCTGTAAAGCTGAAAAGTGATAACACTGCAATATGTAAAATTATTGTTAATATTGATAAAAATGGTATCAATAAAATAAGTAGTGCTTATGTGAATAATCAACCAGTTGATAATATGATAGAGGTTTTACAACTAGCTGAATATAATAAGGAACTATATATAAATGATTTAGTTCTTAGTGATTCTTTGAAAAAGTTTTTAGACTATATGAATAATAAGAGTAGTGAAAGTTTAAGAAATTGTAGTACTCAAAACCTTGCTATAAATTGCAACAATGCTCCTTCAAGTAATTTAAATACTTTGATAGATTTGCAGCAACATGCAAATAATCCATCGTTAAGGTTACCTTAGTATAAAGATTATTTATTATCTCAAATTTGGGAGAAAACCCCTGGACTTGAGCTCTATCCTTTCAAATGGAAATTGAAAGAATGTATAGGAAAGGTAGCCACGCAGTGTAGGTACCACATAATAAAATCCTGTACTAGTGAGTGATATAGGAAGTAAGACCAAAGAAATTGTACAAGGAATATGTTGAGAGAATCAGGTAGAGTTACTGTAAATCATATATGTTTCTGTACTTAAGCACTAATGCAAGGGAAAAGTTTCAGAAAGATACAGCAAAATTTTCTAGAGTTAAGATTGGTGAAAATCATCTATGGATAACAAGCTATTTTGTGAGAACAACAGACTGATCAGATGATAAAAGCCTATGCTAAAAAGTATGACAAATTTGGTGATTTTCAATTAGCATTCTCTCTTTTAATTCAGACTATGGACTTACAGACCATAGTGGTTGAATGATGTAGAGATTGTGATATATTAAAGCAATCAAAATTATATACATATGACACTAATTATCGGAGATATTGCTCCTAACTTTGTTTTACCAACAGATTCTGGAGAAAAATTATCACTAAATGCATTTTTAAAGAAAAAAAATGTAGTACTTTACTTTTATCCGAAAGATGACACTCCAGGATGTACAATTGAGGCGCAAAGTTTCAGGGATAACATGGATAGCTTCTCTTTATATGAGACAGTCATAATTGGAGTTTCAAAAGATAGTGTTAAATGTCACGCTAGTTTTAAAAAGAAGTATGATTTACCGTTTCACCTAATTTCTGATGAAGATGGCGAGATTTTAGAAAAATATGGAGTATGGATAGAAAAGAGTATGTTTGGAAAGAAATACATGGGAATAGAGAGAGCAACTTTTTTAATCGATAAAGAAGGTAAAGTAATCAAGATATGGAGAAATGTTAAGGTTAATGGACATGTTGATGATGTTTTAAATGAGATAAAAGAGATATAACATATATATCATAGGTCTATTTTAGTAATCATTTATTCTTAAGAATTTCATATTAGACTCACCTTTTTTATGAATGGAGAATAATACATGATAAATAAAAAAGTCCTAGCCGTTGCCTTGTTGCTGTCACAGCAATCTTTTGCAGGCAGCTTTTATGCACAGGGTGGGTATAAAGGTGAATTCTTTAATCACGATGGCTCAATTAAAATTACTGGTTTAAAAGATGATATAAATAGTAATAGTTTAACCGTAAATAGTAATACTGATAAAGGAATTGCTTTTTCCAAATATAATCCTAATCATAATGCACCTTTTGCTGCTAGTGTAGCTCTTGGTTACAAAGGACTATATCCTGGAGAAATAAGACTGAGTTAGAGTTCACATATTCACGAGTGAAAGCCAGTGCTGATGGTAGAATATCTGTTCATTATCAGAATGAATCAGGCTCACCAACATATAAAATCGATTTAAATAACGATCAGATTACTAATATATCTGGTATGATAAATACGTATTATCAGTGGGAAAGATCGTTTTTCTTTTTCGCCATATGTCGGAGCGGGAATTGGTGTAACGAGAACAGAGATCTTTGAAAAAGAATCAATAGGGCTTGGATATCAATTAAAAGCTGGTGTTAACTATAGAATGACTGAAGATACCGATATGTTTATGTTGGGTATAGGCACTTTGGAGTGATGAGTGGTGTATCAGGAGAATTTGATATTTCTCAAAAATCAGCAAATCAAGGTCATGACCCAAGCAACAAAACCATATAACATTGTAAAAACTAGTGACAAGCTTAAAGTAGAAAACAATTATTTTGGTACGCATGGAATAGAAGTGGGTATGACTGTTCATTTTGCAACCAAGAGCTAAAACATTTGATAATTAAAAGGAGATAATATGACAGCAGGTTTAAGGTTTTATAATAGTAAAGATGGTAGTGAATCAAATAATCCATCTCAAACAAAATATGTATGTTATACAGATGCTGACTCTAATGAGTATAGTATAGATTTTTCTAATGATAAGTTTAAACTAGGATATAAACCATCAGGAGGGAGTTTAACTGAAAATGAAATAGGTTTAACTACAGTGGATACAAGTAACTTTGTTAAAACTGATGGTATAGGCTTAGATAAGATTTTTGTTGAAAAGTTGCTGGAAGTAAAGGATGGTACCGATAATGCATTGGAAAAAAGTTTGAGTAATACATTCCTTAATAAAAATGATGCAACAGACACTGATGTGACTAATTTGTTGAATAAAATAACCACAGCGGATCACAAACCAATCACAGTATCAGAATTACCAACAAAAATTGTAGATAATACTGTTACAACTGCACTAAGTAATACATTCCTCAAAACGGATGCTAGTAATTTTGAGAACAGTAAACGAACAGATTTTTTAATAAAACTTGGTACTGATAATACTCAAGTAGCTAATAAGATAGCTGAGAAGGTAGCAGCTAGTATTCCAAATACTACAACAACGGCACTCATGTCAGTGGCAGAAAACCATAACGAAGAGGGATTAGTTCCTAGCTATGACACACTTTGGAAAAGTGCTATTTGCTGTTACTGAATACCATTTTTTCGGGTTTTACTATTTCTTCAAACTCTTCTTTAGTTAATAAGGAGAGTTTGATCGCTGATTCTTTTAGAGTTATATTCTCTTGATATGCAAGTTTAGCAATTTTAGCTGCATTATCATAGCCTATATGAGTGTTGAGTGCAGTGACTAACATTAGCGATTGACTGAGCAGAGAGTCTATTCTTTTTTTATTTGCTGTGATGCCAGAGATGCACTTTTCTGTAAAGTTTAGGCTTGAATCACTCAAAAGTTGAATTGACTGCAAGACATTATAAATTATTAGTGGTTTAAATACATTAAGTTCGAGATGACCGTTGGCACCACCAATTGTTACGGCAACATGATTACCCATCACTTGTGCACAGACCATCGTTATTGCTTCACATTGTGTGGGATTGACTTTGCCTGGCATAATTGATGACCCCGGTTCATTTTCTGGTAATATTATTTCACCAATTCCGCATCTCGGTCCTGATCCAAGAAGTCTTATATCGTTTGCTATTTTCATTAAACTTACTGCTACAGTATTGAGAGAACCACTTAGTTCAATCAATGCATCATTTGCTGCCAATGCTTCAAATTTATTGTTTGCGGAAGTAAAAGGTAAATTGGTAATTTTTGCAACTTCCTTAGCAAAATTTTCTGCAAATCCATGTTTACTATTGAGTCCTGTACCAACAGCTGTTCCTCCTTGTGCAAGTTCATAAACATTGTTCAAAGCTGATTTCACTCTTTCAATACTCTTATTAATTTGAGTTGCATATCCAGAAAACTCTTGGCCCAATGTTAGTGGCGTTGCGTCTTGTAAATGTGTACGTCCTACCTTTATTATATTTTCGAACTCTTCTACCTTTTTTTCTAGAGCTTCATATAACTTTTTCAAGTTGGGAATGAGTAAATTGTTAACTTGTTGAGCTGCAGCTATGTGCATTGCTGTGGGAAAAGTATCATTTGATGATTGACCATAGTTTACGTGGTCATTTGGATGTACAGGAAATTTACTTCCTAATGTACCACCTAGTATTTCTATAGCACGATTACTTATAACTTCGTTAATGTTCATGTTAGTTTGTGTACCAGAACCGGTTTGCCATACAACAAGAGGAAACTCTTTATTGAATTTACCATCTATTACCTCTTGTGCAACTTGACAAATCACATTTCCGATTTGTTTCTCTATAGCATTAAATTCCATATTTACTTTGGCTGCTGCTAATTTTACAGTAGCTAAAGCCTTGATTAGGGAAATAGGAATTTTTTCTGTACCTATTTTAAAATTTTCCAAAGAGCGTTGTGTCTGAGCTCCCCAGTACTGCTCTTTTGACACTTGTACTTTTCCGAGGCTATCTGATTCTATTCGCATTTATTTAAGATTTTTTCAACCAGTGATCATTAACAGGGTATAGTTTACACGAGATGTCTTGATTGCTCTTAAGGCATGGGCTTTTTAGATTGCGTTGTTTGTTCAGTATACAACCTGAGACTATGAAGGCTAGTAATAAGAGCATTAATGATTTAAACATATTCTTCCTCTTTTAATTCAATACTATGGTAATCATTTTGTAGATCGGATCTAGATTGAATATAGTTACTTATGATCTCCCCAACTTCCTCTTCTTTATTTCGTAGAAAATGGTTGCCATGATTTATTATATGATGTTGCATATGATCAACTTTTGCTGTACTAGCAAGCCTTTTTACTAGAGGTAGTGTATCACCTTGATCTGAACTGATGTCATGACTACCCTGTATAACAAGTCCAGGTACTGGGCATGGAGAAAGGAAAGAAAAGTCATAATTAGTTAAGGGAGGAGAAATAGCTATAAACCCTACTATCTCCGGACGACGCATTGTTAGTTGCATTGCTACCCATGCTCCAAGAGAAAAACCTGCAACCCAAATTGGTACATTGTTTGAATTATGTTCTTGTAGCCAATCAATTGCTATTGCGGCATCAACTAGTTCTCCCATACCTTTGTCAAAAGTGCCTGTAGATTTTCCTACGCCGCGAAAATTAATTTTTAAAACAGAGAAGTGATTATTAACAAAGGAGGAGAAGACAGTATGAACCATCTTACTTTCCATGTTTCCACCATACTGAGGATGATGATGCAATACTAATGCAATTGGTGAATCTAAATTTTTGCTTTGATGATACTCACCTTCAATTTTTTCTATTGTATTATTTAAAAAAACTTCTACCATATTACTCTTTGATAAGATGCTTAGCAGTATAGAATACTACTTGAGTATTGATTAAATTCCCTTTTTTTGCAATAAGTTTTTATTATGGTTGAATGTCCTATGAAAAGTAAGACAAGTTTAGTTACATCAGAAAATCGTGTATATGCTGACTATAATGCAACCACTCCAATTAGTGAAAATGTAATAAAAAACATATTATCAGCTCTATCACTAAAGGTTCTTAATCCATCTTCTATGCATCAAGATGGTCAAAAAGCGAGAAAAATTATTCAAGATGCAAGAGAAAATGTATATAAATTTCTTGGAGCGTCAAACAACAAAGAAATAATTTTCACCTCTTCTGCAACTGAAGCGAATAATTTAGCAATAATGGGTATGAAAGGGTATAAACATATTATTTCAGCAATAGAACATCATTCAGTTCTACGATCTGTCAGTAACCCATATATAATACCAGTCAATAGAGATGGAGTTATTGAGATTACAGAATTAGAAAAAGCTCTTCATATGCTTAAAGGAGAGAAGGTATTAGTTTCAATAATGATGGCAAATAACGAAACTGGTGTAATTCAGCCAGTGAAGAAAATAGCTAAAATTGTTCATGAATTTGGAGCTATATATCATACTGATGCTGCCCAAGGTATTGGAAAAATTGATGTAAATATAGAAGAATTAGGAGTGGATTTGTTAACTTTATCTGCTCATAAGTTTGGTGGCATAGCTGGAAGTGGAGTTTTAATATTCAGGAAAGATCTCAAGATAGATCCTATAATTCATGGTGGTAAACAAGAAAAAGGATTACGTGCTGGTACAGAGAATGTAGTTGCAATAGCAGGTCTTTCTTCTGCATTATGTGATATTCCTAGACTTTTATCTAAAGTAAAGGAAATAGAAATGTTGCGAAATAAATTAGAACATGAAATATTAAACCTTGTAAAGGATGTTGGAATATTTGGAAAGGACTCTAATAGGCTATCAAATACAAGCTGTATTTATATGCCAAAAGTAAAGAGCGACGTACAGTTAATGAGCTTTGATCTCAGTAGTATTTCTATTGGTAATGGGTCTGCATGCTCTTCTGGTAAAATTGAACCTTCTCACGTATTGCAGGCAATGGGAGCAACTAGAGAACAAATGGAATGCTCTATCAGAATCAGTATAGGTTATAATACTACATTTCAGGATATAGAAAAAATAATAAACTGTTGGTATTCTATATATAGAAAAAATTTAATATAGAAAAAGCAGCTTTTTACATACTGCTACGCATTGCTCTACTAGCACGTTTTCTTTCATTAGGATCAAGAAATTTCTTTCTTAGACGAATAGATTTTGGTGTCACTTCAACCAATTCATCGTCATCTATATATGCTATCATATCTTCGAGTGTCATTATCCTTGGTAGAGTAAGTTTAATAGCTTCGTCACTTCCTGATGCTCTTACGTTTGTTAGCTGTTTTCCTTTTAATACGTTTATTTCTAAATCATTATCACGATTGTGTTGTCCAACAATCATACCACAATATACCTTATCTTGTGGTTTAACAAACATGATTCCTCTGTCCTGCAAATTAAAAATTGCATAAGCTATGGCTTCACCTTTATCTGTGGAGATTAAAACACCATTTCTCCTTCCAGAAATTGGACCTTTATGTAGAGCATAACTATGAAACAAGCGATTGATTATACCTGTGCCTCTAGAGGCTGTTAAAAATTCTCCTTGATAGCCAATCAATCCTCTTGATGGTACTAGGAATATTAATCTTGTTCTGCCATTACCTGATGGTCTCATATCAATTACTTCACCTTTACGAAAGCTAAGTTTTTCCATGATAATACCACTGTATTCATCGTCTACATCAATGACTACTTCTTCTATAGGTTCAAGTTTTTTACTACCTTCTTCTTTAAACAAGACTCTTGGGCGTGAAACTGAAAGCTCAAATCCTTCTCTTCTCATATTTTCAATGAGCACTCCAAGTTGTAACTCACCACGTCCTCCTACTTCGAATGCTTCACCAGTTGGTGTTGGGGTAACAGTAATGGCAACATTAGTTTCTGCTTCCGCGTATAAACGGTTTTTTATTACAGTTGAAGTAAGCTTTGTGCCTTCTTGTCCAGCAAAAGGCGAATCATTAACACTAATGGTTATTGCCATTGTTGGTGGATCTACTGGAGTTGAAAGTATAGAAGTTGTTACCTCTGGTACTGCTATAGTATTTGATACAGAAGCTTCTTCAAGACCGGCAATTGCAATGATATCACCGGCTACAGCTTCTTCTACTGGAAGACGCTTTAAACCAGAAAATGAGAGTAATTTTGTTAACCTTCCACGTTCAATTATCTTACCTTCTAAATCAAGTACCTTAAGGTCTGAATTGACTTTTGCAATACCTTGGTAAATTTTTCCAGTTAATATTCGGCCAAGAAATTTGTCAGATTCAAGTAACGTTACTAGCATAGCAAATGGAGCATCGTAATCATAAATAGAGGATTTTATATAATCTAAAACAGTTAAAAACAAAGGAGTTAAATCTTTTCGTTCATCTGATAATTCTTTAATACACCAACCGTTTCTTCCTGAGGCATATAATACTGGAAAATCTAATTGTTCATTTGTAGCATCCAAATTAAAGAATAAATCATATACCTCATTTAATACTTCATCAATTCGGCTATCTGGACGATCAACTTTATTAATTATCACTATTGGCTTTAGATTGGATTTAAGTGCTTTTGATAATACAAACTTAGTTTGAGGCATTGGACCTTCGGCAGCATCGACTAATAACAATACTCCATCTGCCATACATAATACTCTTTCTACTTCGCCGCCAAAATCCGCATGTCCTGGAGTGTCTATAATATTAATTTTATCATTACCCCACATTATTGAGGTGCACTTTGCCAATATAGTGATTCCTCGCTCACGTTCTTGGTCTCCGCTATCCATAACTCGCTCTTGAATTTCTTGATTTTCACGGAACATTCCGCTTTGCTTTAGCATATTATCAAGTAAGGTAGTCTTACCATGATCAACATGTGCAATTATTGCGATATTACGAATTGAATTAAATTCTATTGACATAAATATTAAAATGATAGTTGAAGTCTTAATTTTATAGAAAATTTAAAATAAGTCTAGTGTTGAGAACTAAAACTTTAACTTATTAGAGTAATAGGGTTAAGAGGCCGGGACCGGAATTGAACCGGTATAAAAGGATTTGCAGTCCTCTGCATAAGCCATTCTGCCACCCAGCCATTTTTATTTATAGATACCTATTATACCTTGTAACATTGATAAAGCATCGGTTTTTTTTCGCTGAAAGGTATTTCTCCCAATGATTGATCCGTTACCTCCTCCATTATTAATTTCTCTTGCTTCATCATATATGTGCTCAATAGACTTTGATTCACCACCGGAAAAGACTACGATTCTTTTTCCTGCAAAACAAGACTTTTTGATGTATTTGATTCTTTCTTGTAAAGAATCAATATTGTTAATTTTATCTTTCTCTAAATGCTGAGATGGAAGTTTTACTTTTATTATATTAGCTCCAAGAAGCGCTGCTATGTGTGCGGCATAAGCTATTATATCAACAGCTGTTTCTCCTTCTTTGGTGGAAATCCCTTCTCCACGTGGATAAGACCACAATACTGTTGCGAGACCATAAGACTTAGCTTCTGCTATAACTTTACGCGCTTCTTCTATCATATCAAAACATTTTGCAGATCCAGGATATATAGTAAAACCTACAGCTGTACAACCTAAACGCAAGGCATCTTTTACTGATGCAGTAATTGCTTGGTCATCTGTGAGATTTTTAGCATGTAAGGAATTAGAGCTGTTGAGTTTTAAAATAAGTGGAAGTATGCCAGCATAAGTTGAAGCACCAGCCTCGATCATGCCAAGTGGAGCAGCATAGGCGCTTAACCCCGCATCAACTGCAAGTTGGAAATGATAGTGTGGGTCATATGCATCAGGATTAACCTCAAAGCTCTTTATTGGTCCATGTTCAAATCCTTGATCAACTGGAAGAATAATTAGTTTACCTGTACCTCCAAGTTTTCCATGCATTAAAATACGAGTGAGGTTGGCTTTTGTGCCTGGGTTATCACTCTCATAATAGTCTAAGATTCTTTTTATTTTGTTAGTCACTAGCACTTTAAATGTTGAAAATTCAGTACAGGCTAGAATATAACAAGAATATTGTTTTAGTAAAAGTTCTTTCTTATTCTATTTTCTGTTTAGTGCGTTATCTATAAGATAAATAGTATTTTCTATACCATAGAGTTTGATGAAAGATCCTATTCTAGGTCCTGTTTTCTGACCAAGTAATGTTTCGTATAACATCTGAAACCATTCACGTAAGTTATTATATTGATGTTTTTTACCAATTGAGAATATATCAGATTGAATTTCTTCAGCAGTTTTAGTATGAGATAAAACTACTTTTAAATCTAATAATGCATTTTTTTCTCGTTCATTAGGGGCTTTATATGATTTTATTGGCTTAATGAAATCATGATAATACTTGACTGCAAATTCTGATAGTCTGTTAAGCATAATGTTGTTTTCTGGTGTGACATTTGGTGAGTAAGTTGAGATAAATCCCCAAAGAATTTCTTTATTTTCAGCATTACAAGCTGTCGCGAGATTTAGAAGTAAGGTAAAATTTATACCAGAAGTGTTAATTATAGGGACTTTACCTTGATGAATATGCCAAGCAGGATTAGTTAAATCTTCTTTTCCACTTTCATGGTAAGATTTGATGAATTCCAAGTATTCATCTGTTGATTTTGGTATTACATCAAAGTGTAAGCGTTTAGCTTTTTGAGGATTTTGAAAAATATAATAAGCTAAACTTTCTGTTGGTGCATAAGTTAACCATTCTTCAATAGAAACTCCATTGCCTTTAGATTTTGAAATTTTCTTTCCTTCTTTGTCGAGAAAGAATTCATAACAAAATAGATTAGGGGGTGTTTCACCTAGTATTTTACATATCTTACTTGAGAGAATAGCAGATGGTGTTAAGTCTTTTCCGTGAGCTTCATAATTTATTCCAAGAGCAGCCCATCTCATTCCCCAGTCAGGTTTCCATTGTAACTTGCAGCTTCCACCTGTGACTGGTACTGTTACTTTTTCTCTATGAATGTCTTCATATGTTATTGAACCTTTTTCTAAATGTATTTCAGTTATAGGAACTTGTAAAACCTGAGAAGTTTGAGGACATATCGGTAAAAAGGGACTGTATGTTTGTTGTCTTTCTTCTCTCAATGATGGTAATATCACATCCATTATTTTGTCATAGTTTTTAAGTAGGAGAAGAAGCTTTTCATCATAGATACCAGACTTATAACATTCTGTTGCACTTTTGAATTCATATTGAAATTCGAACAGATCCAGAAATTTACGTAATAAAGAATTCATATGATGACCATAGCTTTCATGAGTTCCAAATGGGTCTGGTATCATAGTTAATGGTTTATTTAGATGCTGTTTTAGCATTTCCTGGTTTGGTACATTATCTGGTATCTTACGTAATCCATCCATATCATCTGAAACTGCAATGATTTTAGTTTTTATATCAGGGGCTAATTTTTTTAATGCATTTACTACAACTGTGGTGCGAAATACTTCTCCAAAAGTTCCTATGTGTGGTAATCCTGATGGACCGTAACCGGTTTCAAATATTATTTCTTTTTTATTAGGGAATGTTTGTAATATTTTTTTTGCTTCTTGAAAGGGCCAGTTCATCATTGTTAAGTTATTAACCAACGTATTCTATCAAAAATGCTATTAACTTCAATGAATTTTTAATATACTTGTGTAGTATTAGTATAACTTTTAAATTTATCTATAAAAATATGTCGACAGGTAATATACAAACAGATCAATTATTTAAAGGTTTAACTAGGCCAGTAATGCTTTTTGGTGTCAGTTATATGTTCGCTATACTGAATGTTATGATTTGTATGGTAACATTTATTAATACAAGTGATTTAAGGGTCATTCTTTTACTTTTACCAACAATACATGGATTAGGTTACATAGCTTCTGCTAAGGAACCTTTATTTATTGAATTGTTTATGGTAAAAATGCAAAAGTGTCCAATGTGTCTGAATCATGGTTACCACGGGGCCAATTCCTATGATATTAGTTAAGTTTATTTAATGTTGAATCTTAAGGTCATTAGATCAAAGAATAAGTCTATTTTAAATAGAGAAGTCCATGCTGCCAAATTTATACCTTATTCTTGCTACTGGAATAGTACCACTCTAGTAACAAATGGAGATTCGCTAGTTAAGATAATAAAGCTCAATGGGTTCGCATTTGAAACAGCTGATGATGAAGACTTGGTAATACAGAATAACATTAGAAATCAGATGTTAAGGAGCATCTCATCTCCCGCATTTAGTTTGTATTTTCATACTATTAGAAGAAAGAAAAATATTTTTTCTGATGAATTTGCAAATCAGAATTTACCAAATTTTTTTGCTAATCATGTAAATCAGAAGTGGAGAGAGAAACATTCAACTAGGCGTTCATTTGTTAACGATTTATACATTTCAATTATTCGCAAGGTAGATAAGAATGGAGTGGAATTTTTATCATATTTACTTAAAAAATTTGGTCATGTGACTTCAAAACATGCATGGGAAGATGACATGCGTGCCGTTTATGAAGATCTGGAAGAGACCACAAATCGTGTGATGACAAGTTTAAGAAATTACTCTCCTAAGATTTTAGGAGTTAGGGAAACTCCTAGAGGGTTATTTTGTGAAATCATGGAGTTTTTATCTAGAATCGTTAATTGTGGTTTTGTAACTAGTACACTTTTTCCACTTAATACTCAGATATCAAGATATCTACCTGTGCATAGAATGTTTTTTGGTCGAAAAATTATACAGGTTGTGACTCATAATGAAAGCAAATATGCTGGAATAGTGAGTATAAAAGAATATGGCAATCATACTTCTGCAGGAATGCTTGATGCATTTTTACAGCTTGATCATGAATTTATTATTACTCAGTCTTTTCACTTTATCAATAGACAGCTAGCCGTCACAAAGATGCAAATACAACAAAATCGCATGATACAATCTGAGGATAAAGCCATTTCGCAAATCGCAGAGATTTCCCAAGCACTTGATGATGCAACAAGTGGTAAAATTGCATTTGGTAAGCACCATTTAACTATTTTATGTATAGAAAAAAGTCCTAAATTACTGGATAATGCTTTATCATTAGTAGAATCGGAGCTTTCTAATTGTGGTATTTATCCCGTCAGAGAGAGAGTAAATCTTGAGCCATCTTTTTGGGCACAGCTTCCTGGTAACTTTGACTATATAGTCAGAAAAGCGACTATAAGTAGTCTTAATCTCTCAGGGTTTGCATCTCAGCACAATTATCCTACTGGTAAAAAATTTGATAACCATTGGGGAGATGCTGTAACAGTTTTTGATACAACATCTAAGACTCCATTCTTCTTTAATTTTCATATTAGAGATGTTGGTCACACAATGATAATTGGTCCAACTGGTGCTGGAAAAACAGTTCTGATGAACTTTCTATGTGCCCAAACAATGAAATTTTCTCCAAGAATATTTTTCTTTGATAAAGATTGTGGCGCCGAAATTTTCCTTAGAGCTCTTGGTGGAATATATACTATCATTGAACCAAGAACTCAAACAAATTTTAACCCTCTACAACTTGATGATACTCCAGATAACAGAACATTTTTAATGGAGTGGATGAAATCTTTAGTCTCGGTATATACTGATAAATTTACCTCTGAGAATATATCGAGAATTAATGATGCAATTGAAGGTAACTTTAAATTAAAAAAAGAAGATAGAATTTTAAGTAATCTTGTTCCATTCTTAGGTTTGGCAGGTCCTGATACATTAGCGGGATCAATATCAATGTGGCATGGTGATGGTTCTCATGCTGCAATATTTGATAATGAAGATGATCTCTTAGATTTTTCTCGAGCAAGAGTATTTGGTTTTGAGATGGCTAAGCTACTAAAAGATCCTGTTGCTCTTGGTCCAGTGCTGATATATCTTTTTCATAGAATTAATATGTCTCTTGATGGCACCCCATCTATGATCGTATTAGATGAAGCATGGGCATTGATAGATAATCCAGTTTTTGCTCCTAAAATAAAGGATTGGTTAAAAGTCCTCAGAAAATTAAATGCCTTTGTGATTTTTGCAACTCAGAGCGTTGAAGATGCAAGCAAAAGTGCTATTAGTGATACACTTGTACAGCAGACAGCAACGCAGATTTTTCTACCTAACTTGAAGGCTACAAATGTTTATAGAGATGTTTTTATGCTCACTGAACGTGAATATATATTAATAAAACATACAGATCCTAGCACTAGATATTTTTTAGTAAAACAAGGCGTTAATGCTATTGTAGCTAGAATAGATTTGAAGGATTTAGATGACATAATTAATGTACTATCTGGACGTGCTGAAAGTGTTTTATTATTGCATGATATATTGAGAGAAGTGGGAGATAATCCAAAGGTTTGGCTCCCTATATTTTATGACAAGGTAAAAAATGTTTAAGACAAAACTTTCGTTATTGCTTGCTGCAATATTTCTTTTAAATATTGACGTTTTCCTGTTATTTCAGGCTTTTGCTGAAGAAGCCTACACAGGTAGTAAAAAATCAGAGATCATAAGTAGGTTTAACAGTACAGATACCTTCAATCGAGCATCTAACCCTGATTGTGGACAATTTAGTACTGGTGCAGCCGTTGCAGGGATAGCTATATTAGTTGGGGCTCTGTGGACAGGGATAATTATGCTGGTTTCTTCAATGGGTATACTTACTCTTTTTGTTATTGCCGGAATGATTACTGCAACTATAGGAGTATGGAAAGCAATAGGTGGTTTAGTAGTATGTCAACATAGTTTTGTAAGACATCCTGTTATGCGAGATGATAAAGGGAAGTATAGAGCTTTTGAACTTTCTCAGAGTGGTTTATCGCATAAAGTCAAATTAGATAAAACATATAAAACAGAGGATGAGTATTTTGAAGCATTAGGAGGTAATTCAATAGGGCAAGGAAAAAAGATTGAAAAAGATTTATTTAATCTGGATCAATATGAACCTGATAATGGGTACTACTGGCCTAAGAATGCTGTGGAATACAGTGATTATATAGAAATTTGTAACAGAGAGCATTTAGCATTTAATGCTGAAACACTGATAAAAGATCCAAGTGAAATTCAGAAAAATTTTGATGTTAGGGAAAAAGAGTTGGGAAATCCTGGTAAAGTATGGCTTCCACAGGTTGATGGTAATCTAGAGTGCAAAACTCTTAAAGTTGGAGAAGAAGTAGACATTCATGGATCAAAATTTAGAGCAGTGAGAAGAGGGTCTAAGTTATGTGTAGAATTAAAGAGTGTTAGCTGGTTGAAAATTAAAATGACTCCATGGCCAAGCGGAGTTGATATGGGTTGTACATATTTACCTCCAGATCCAGGTGCTCCAATGTGTGAAAAATCTAAGATGAAATTTTCATATAAAGGAGATGAAGTGACCTCCTTAGAGGGCATAGACAAATCTAGAGACTATAAGGATATAATACGGGATTTTAAAAAAGAAGGAAAAATCTTTATGGGTTACGATAATAGTGGCTGCTTTCCAGACTATATTTCACAGTCTTGTTATAGTGATGCTGGCAGTAAATCGTTAACACCTATTCCGATTACATCGATGGTAGTACAGTGTATTAAGGAATCTTTAGATGCCTTAATTGTTGGAAAAGGTAAATCGGAAGGGAAGACTTTTTTATCAAAGGCTCAAAAAACTTTAAAGGATACAGTTACTGCTGCTTTAGTTTTAGCTTTGATATTGTTTTCTATAAAAGTGATGTCTGGTGGAGTTCGTAGTCCATCAGAAATGTATATGTTAATTCTTAAATTTGCCTTAGTTATGTACTTTACAGCAGGTAATGGTATGGCTACTTACTCTCGCTACTTAGTTGATATCTCGAATGGATTGTCAGATATAGTATTGAAAGCATCTTCTGAGAGTCAAGGGATATGCAATTATAACATCAAGGATTACGTATACACTGATGGTGTAAGAGAAGTGAGATATAACTATCTTGCTCCCTGGGATAAACTTGATTGTCGAATACTATTTTACTTTGGCGCTCCCCTGAATGGTGTATCTGGAGCGCTTTCCACTGGAGGAATCTCTGTAGTAGCTGCTTTTTTTGGCAGTGCTCCAATTCTTTTGACTCTAGGTTCAATACTGGGAATAATATTTGCTGGTAGTCAGATTCTAACAGCTTTAGTAGCTCTATTTATGGCTATAATGATGATGATGATTATTTTATGGGTGTCATATACTTTTATTTTGTCATATATTGCTTTAAATGTACTCATAATTTTATCACCACTATTTGTTCCAATGGTACTATTTCAGCATACTAAAGGATATTTTGATGGTTGGATAAAAGAATTTACTACTTATAGTGTATACCCTGTTTTGCTTTTTGCTTTTCTATCTTTTATGTTTATATCATGTGATAAGATCTTTTTTAAAGGATTAACATTTCATCAGTATCCTATTGAAGCTCTAGCTCCACAAAAAAAGGTATGGTTTAAGTTAGAAGATAATATGTGTAAGGCTCATACTAATACTCTTGCATGCTTGCTTCAGAATTATAGTTGGGAGAATGGTAATGTTTTTGGTCTGTTTAAATTCGCCTATATTGAATTTGAGAATTCTGTTCTTGGGGAAATATTGAAATTAAGCCTGATATTATTCTTATTTTATCAATTTCTAGGAATTCTCCCTTCAATAGTTGCAGAACTTGCAGGCAATCCTAGAGCAGCTCTTGGTAGTGGTGAAACTCCTAAAAATATGATTAAAAAAGCTATTTCTGGTGCTAAAGCCGCTGGAGCTGCACTCAAAGCTGCGTCTGGGTCTTCTGATTCAAAAGATAAAGATAGTTCTGATGGGGGAGGATGTAAATCATCTGAATCATTATCAAAGAGTAGTGACTCCTAATGTACCCTGTATCATGATAAAATTTTTATTATTCATATCGTTTTTCTTCATTTTTGGATGTAGTAATGATTGTATTCAGCCAACTGATTTAGGAGTTAGTAAACGATCAATTTCACTCTCTACAAAACAGAAAGAATGGATGGAAATGGAAATCCTGGGTAATATTACAGAACTTGACATTATTCCTCGAAATCTTAATTTTTGCAAAGATAGTAATGATGCTGATAACTATATAGATGATCAATCTAAAACAATTAAATTACCATTCAAGCTTGAACCTGGTGATAAGATAAGTTTCAGTGTGATTCCAAACAAAATTTGCATAAATGATAAGAAAGAAGAGAGAATGATATCTATTAATAATAATTGTAATGAAAATGAAAAAGAATATTTCGCTAAAATTCTGAACAAAGATGCTTGTATTGTGAGTAAAGATGATTCCTCTATTAAATTCTGTCCTAATAAGTATATTCCTGATAATCAAGAATGGTTAAAAGGTGCAGAATATATAAGTTTGGATGAGGACAAAAAAGAAGAAATTAGAAAAAATGAAATAAAAAATAATCATTCTGATTTGAGTAAGCAACTTTGGTGTAATAAATTTGAAAATAACCTTTTTAAAGAAATGGATACATATATTCTGAATTTTGTGATAAAAAGGGGATGTAATGATAGTAATTATATTTACTCTGAGTCAACAGAAGATATACGTGAACATATAAAAGAAAATGAGACTAAAAATGATATTATTGAAAAAGTAAAAAGAACTATTTCATTGCAAACTTATATTCCATTACTGAAAGTTAGTATGGAAGGTGAGGATTTTTTACATTCACCACAGGGTGGTGTAATAACTAATTATGAAAATGAAGTTAAGGTAGATCATCCTGAAGAAGAAAATTTAAAGTTTAAATTTTCTTCTTCAGGTAAGGGTGGGTATAATATTAGGAGTAAACGTCATATTAATATAAATCCAGAAAAGGTTTTTTATATTCACACTGGAAATAGTATGCCAAGTCATAAACCAGGTGATGGTGATGATATACCAGTTGATATTAGTAGAATCCATGATGCTGAGTATTTGAAGGATTTAATAAAGAATAAATTACAAAAAGGAGAATCAAAGATATATTTTGGAATTAGGGATCATGGCTGCAATTATAATAACGAAGGTGCGTTCGATGTTAGAGTTACAATGAAAAGACCTTCTATAGACAATATAAGTGTGATATATAATTTTCTGAATAAATCTGTAAATGAAGCATTTTTTGGATCTCATTATCAATTAGGTAACTATAGTCGTGGAAACAGTCCAACAAGAACTATTTATGAGAGCTTTATAAGATCAGATAAAATAAGTAATATTAGATCTACAATAGTAGCATTACTAGTATTATCTATAATCTTATATACTTTATACTACTTTTTTGGATTATCTCATTCCTCTATATATGAGTTTTTGATTATGTGTGTAAGAATAGGAATTATTGTACAGCTTTTACAGGATAATAGCTGGAACTTTTTCTATGAAAATCTATTTTCATTATTTATCAATGCTCCAAAACAATTGATCGCAATAGCAAATATAGAAAATATAAGTAAAAATGACTCAGTTCTTGCATTTCTTGATCTTCCGTTAAATAGGTTGTTATCATCACATTCAGTGCTTTTGATAATATCTCTCATTTTTTCTGGGCCTTTAGGTATTGTATCATTCTTTTTGCTAATCTGGGGAATAAAGGTGACATTTTTATCAACTTTTGACGCCTTGTTGGTTATGGTAACATCTATAGTAGTAATTGCTTTATTGCTCTCTCTCTCTCCTATATTTATTATTTGTCTTTTATTTTCATATACTAAAAAAATGTTTACTACCTGGATTAATTATTTAGGGAGATTTACTATGATTCCTGTAATAGTGATGATTTTTATATCTGTGATAGGTCGAGCAATGGATTATATTATATATTCAGTTTTTAATTTTACCGTGTGTTCGCAATGTGTACTTAACCTTAATTTAGGAATTTTTGTTCCTTCATGGATATCATCAGATGCTAACATTCCTGTATGTGTTTTGTATATGTATGCTGCAGAACACACACCTAACATTACCTCGATTATAGCATTTATAATTTTAGGTCACTCTATGAAGGCGGTAATAGGTTCTGCTCGTATAATGTCTGATACATTATTTAATACTCATACTAATCATGAACCGAGTCCATCTTATCGGAAACATTTGCAGGCTTTCACTGGTTGGAATCAAGGTCAACAGCAAAATAAGCCTGCGGTTCCAAGAATGAAAATGATCAGATCACAAGGATCAAAATGAGATTATTGATAATAATATTATGTTTTTTTATTACTAGTTGTAACATGGACTGTGTTGAACCTGGTTTACAGAGTAGAGACATTAGTTTTCATGTTGAGGTTCCGCTACGTAAAGATGATGCGAACTCTGTAATGCATTGGGTTGATTCAGAGCAAGTAATTAGTAAAGGGGAGTCAATAAAATTTAATGTTAATGGAGAAATTGATTTTTGTCCGAAAAAAAAAGGTAAGAATCCTGTGGAAATTTTAGTTCCTGCTGTATTTTGTGCTGATGGTTCAGAACCTAATTACGATCAAGCAAAATACATTAATAAAGTAGAAGATAATTTTGGTAAAGATTTATCATCTTTATGTTTAGGAGTTTTTCAGAAAGAAGAGATAAAAAGACGTTACATTGATAGTAAAATTAAGGTTAATCCTGGTGATAAATTAACTTTTAGTTTAATACCAAGGAAAATGAAAATTAATTGTAACAATTTACAAGGTGTAACTTTAGACGAAAATTATTATTTAGATAACAAATGTAAGCAAAAAGCTAGTACAGATGCAATATGTAAGGGTGGTAAATTCTTTATACAGGATAAGAATAAATGTGTTGAATCAGATCTCAAGTCATTAGAAGATAAAGATTCGAAAGACAATGAATATGATATTTTAGTCGGGAATGGATATACCCCCTATGATAACAAGGTTCATTTTAATGTAGAGCATATAAAGGACAATAGTCCATGGAAGATAGGTTCGCTATTAGATTTACGTCGACACAAGATAGCATTAAATAAAGTTGTGTCAAGCAAAGATAAAAATGATAGTGAAGAAAAAAAGTATAACTCTTATGAGTTGAACTGTTATAATCAAAATATTTGCTATAATGACAGTGGTATGTGGAATGGGACTTTACAAAATTCACATCAAAACTGTGTTTCCTCAATAAGATATGGAAAGTATGATGCAGAGAATAAGTGTAATATGTACTCTTATTTTGAGTCAATAGAAGATAAAATAGAAAAGTTAAAAGGAAGTGGTCAAAACGAGAAAGATTCTTGGGCTGAAGATCTTATCGAGAAAGATTCTTGGGCTGAAGCACTTATTGCAAAAATATCTGCGACTAGCATTGTTATTGACGATTCTACGAAACATGATGATATGGATTATGATTCTCAAGGTACTCAGTGTCTTCCAAAAGGTAATAGTGGTATCTGTACAGATGTTACTGAGGATTTTAAGGATTTTTCTTTAAAGTTAGACCATGAATACGAAGTGCAATCACATGTGAAGCATGAAAGCAGTGTTATGCTTGCAATAGCGAATAATGGAGACCGTAGTGCTAATCGTGGCGGTTATCATGTAAAAGTAAGTAAATCTTGTATATCCAATCAAGGAAATAAACTATACCTATATATAGGTAATGATCGTCCAAAAGGGGATAAAATTGAGGGTTATGAAGTAGCCAAAATATCAGAACAAATAGGAGGTGGAATTAAATATTATAAGCAAGATGGAGAGTATACAATCGAAGCGCGTGATTTATTAGAAGATAAACCTCAAAAGATATATTTTGGAGTTGATCTTCGTGATATTGAGAAAAGTGATATTACAGATAGTAATCGTGATTACTATGAAAATAATCAGTACACAGTAACCTTAAACTTAAAAAAGAATGTGAATAACTTTCTTTCATCCTCTGTAGATAGGTTAATGCAATTTGTAAAAGGTTCTGAATCTCAAGGTGATGGCATTGTAAATACTGTTAGAGAAACATATGAAGGATATAGAAAAGGATTAGTTCTTACCGTAAGAGCTTTATTAATCTTGTATTTAATGTTTTCTGTTATAGGTTATATGCTGGGAACAGTGCAGCTAAACAATTATGATTTCATTATAAGGATAACTAAAATAGCATTCATAGCATTTGCTTTTAGTGATAAAAGCTGGGAGATTTTAGGAAAAAACTTGTCTATGTTTTTTATTGATGGAAGTAACCAATTGGTTAATAATTTTTCTGGTTTTATCGCGGATAATAAGAATAAAAACTTAGCATTCTTAGATTCAACTGTAGGAATATTTTTTACAGGAGAAACCTGGTTAAAGTTTTTATCATTAATTTTTTCTGGACCTTTCGGCTTTATAGCATTTGGAGTAATACTTCATGCCACTTTTGTGTTTTTTAAATGCATAATGGGTGCAATAATACAGTATATTATCGCTATACTTCTGTGTGGATTCTTGCTTTCATTAACACCTTTATTTATTGTATTTATTTTATTTCAACAAACAAAGTATTTATTTGATGGTTGGATTAAGTCCATAGCTCATGTTGCACTACAACCAATCATTCTATTTTTATCTTTATCCCTTTTAAATCAGTTGATGTATTCGGTTTTATATAACTTAACAAACTTTGCAGCATGTAACCAGTGTGTAATGAGTGTGTATATTTTTGATACTGATTTTTGTATTTTTCATGGTATGTTACCAGTTGGATATAATCCTGATACATCTATAGAAAATGTACTAGATGGTAGAAAAACAAATGGTTTCTTTGCTGCTCTACCTATTGATTTAATTCAAGTATTCATATACCTCATTATTGCTTATATAATGAAGTCTTTTGTTGGATTATCTGAAACTATTGCTCAAAGCATATTGAACACTGGTAATGGATTTGCAGGTTCTATTAGTTTCTTAGCTAATAGTGCATCACAATCTATATTATCAACTGTTGGTCTTGATAATAATACTCAAAGTATGATAGAGAGCATCAAATCTCAATCAAGTAGAGATCCTACAAGGATGAAGTTTCAATCTGGTGGTGAAAAAGATTTAAAACCAGATATTAAGGAAGATAAAAATACTTCTGAAGCACTAAGTAGTCGAGGTTCTTCTAATGATATAGGAGAAAAGATTTCTTCTGATGATAAGTCTATTGATTAAACTAAAGTATGTAAATGTGGTAACAAGATACTAAAAGTAAGATCTTTTGAATTTGTTACTCGTCTGTTGAGAGAATATTTAAAGTATGCCATTGCATTCAGGTAAGAGTTGGATTAGGTTGTTGCTTTTTGCGGCATTTATCATGGTAATTGGTTGTAGCCCTACGAGAGAAGATATACCTTTCCCAAGATGTTTGTCAGCCGATTATTTTGGCCCTAAACCTGTTGGAGTGAATGCTTATTTTTCTCAAGCTGACAAAGATGAATTTATTCCATTAGATGGTAAATATAATGATGATAAAGGTACTCCTAATTGGGGTTTTCACTTTAATCAAGTAGTAAAATGGAAGAAGACGGGGTTTAAGACAAATGGAGAGGATTTAAGAGTGAGAACAAGTGGTGCTTGGACCTCATGGACTGTAGATAATGCAAGAGAGGCAAAAAGTAAATATGTAGATCCGCAAAAATTAGAGCAGTTGAAATATTTTGGTGATGATGATAATCACCTACCTAATTTTGATTTAGTTTGTAGTGAATATGAATCTACTTCTGCAAATAACTGTGGTAACTGTCAACGGATTGGAGAAAACTCTAAACCATGTTGGTTTAGAAATGGTTATGGTGCCTACCTTTTATTTAGAAAACCGAATGATCCAGATCCAAATGAGACTTTAGAAACTATGCGTTATCCTAAATCATGTACTGTACATATGGGTTATAATTCTGTAGCGCAACAAGGAGATGGAATTTTTCATTTAGGAAGTAACAAATTAAAAGATGCTAGTTGTAACTCTGTTAAATTGGAATCAGGATGGGAAATATATGTTAAGATATTGGATCAATATTATTATAATAATGCAGGTGGCTATTCATTTGAGTTTTTAAATGGGGTAATAGATCAGGAAGGAAGAGTAAAAATTCTTGATGTTATATATAAATTCTTGAAAGATACTCTTTTGATTTCTAGTAATAAGAATTGTTGTGTCAAGGGCGACAAGCAATGTGCAAATAGTGATAATGATGACAACCTATGTGCAGCTGCACAAGTGATGTTCAAAAATATTGCTGAGAATAATTTAAGTTTTCGTAATTTTGTATTTGCCTTACTTGTACTATTTATAGTGATTTCATCTCTTCTCTACCTTTTTGGTATGATTCAACAGACAAAGCATGATCTACTCATAAGAATGATAAAGGTTACGTTGGTAGTAACACTTTTATCTCCTGGTAGCTTTGAATTTTTTTATAACAACTTCTTGATTTTATTTGTGAATGGTACTGAACAGCTTATAAAAACTGTTACTAACTTTATGCCAAATTCAGATAATGATGTGTTATTTCCCTTCATAGAAACTATATTATACAAGTTTTTTTCTTATTCATTCTGGAGGAAGTTACTAGGGTTATTTATTTATAAAATGTGGGTGAGTATTCTTATCATACCAATGATTTTAATGAGTATAATTTTATATACCATACTCTGTTTTTATGCATTTGTTATGTTTCTCTCTGGCTTTCTCGGTTTAGCTTTTCTAATAGCAATGATGCCATTGTTTTTAATTTGTATTTTATTCGCGCAATTAAAAAATTTATTTGATGGTTGGGTGAAGTTGTGTATAAGTTTCTGCCTTCAATCAGTGATGGTATTTATTCTAGTGTCGTTATTTGGTGCATTGATAATGAATACTATCTATAAACAACTGGGTTTTACTACGTGTTATAATAAGTGGTTAGAGGTTAAGTTATGTGCTCCAAGTTGGATGTTTGGAGGTTTTTGTATTGTCGATAAAGAATATTTTTCTTGGACTCCTGGTCAAACTTTTGTTCCCTATTCTATTCCTCAAGCTACTAGTCACAGTCCTGGTACAGTGAAATTTACTGGTGGTGCTGGTTATATTCCCATTCCTCCTAATTATGATAAATCACGATTTAGATATATAGACTACCCATTTTTAGATCCTTTTCCTGAATCTGATTACTACATAGATGATAGTGACATAATCTTGAGTGATGGTGGGTGTGGTGACTATGCAAAAAGTCTGGCTCGATTAACAAATAGCTTATTACATGCGTCAGATAAACTGGATATGCGAATTCTTATTGAGAAAATTAATCAAGAAATAAATAATAGTGAAAAACTGAGGCTAGATTTAGGAAAAGACAAAATAAAAGATTCGATTAAAGAAAGAATAACAAAAAACAATTGTCAGTTAGGCAAAATAAAGGGGGATTATAAAGAAAATAGCGATTATCAGAGAATAAAAGACATTCAACAGGGTGATCTGATTAGTTTGGTGGAGGTATTTATGCTATTTATGCTTTCACTATTAATATACTCGTTACTTAGTTTAGCACAAGAAATTGGTGCGGCTCTTTCAGGTGGAAGGTCGTTTTATACTATTTCTAGTATGTACGGTGATGGTGCTCCTCTCATGAACTTATTGTCCGGACTAAGTAATATAGGTGGTCATTATATTGGTAGTGTTATCAATGGAGTTACTAGTGTACCTGGTCGTTTATTTGACGGAACAACTAACCTTTTGGGTCGAGTGCCAGTAATTGGTAAGGGATTAAAATATTTACCACGTACGTTGGTTTACGGTGCAATTGAGACAACAAAATTTATTACATCGCCTAAAAACGATGTTGCTAAATTAGAGGAAAAAATTTACAGAGCATTTGGAGAAGATGTTGATGATATTGGCCATAGGAAAATTAATAAGTATTTAAACTATTATAAGGGGTATGTGGGGTCACACTTAGGTTATACGTTAAATGATGCTATGAAATTTTATTGGTCATATGGTCTTCACTCTATAGGAAGAAAATCTGATCAGAAAACCAATCCAGGAGAATTTGATCATAAAAATGATCTACTCTACATGGCAAAGCTTTATAGAAAGGATTTTTTACAAAAGCTATATGATGAAACAATTGGTAGAAAAATTAAACCCGAAAAAGGTCATCCTAGTGAAGGTAAAAATAGTGAAGAAATAGAAAAAGATGATCAAACTTCTAGAAGAAAAGGATTTATCGATGAAGATGCAATAAAGCAAAAGCGTATTGAAAGCGAAGAAAGAAAAAGAGAAGTTGATTCTGATGATTTTGGAGTATATGATCTTTCGTCAATCTTTGATGAGAATTCTGCTCTTAATCAAACTGAGAGAAAAAATAGTAAAGAAGAAGTTGAGGTGATTAGTAGTAAGGTTGAACCTGAGAAAGACAAGCCTAATCAGGATCAACAAAGTGAAGAAGTCAAAGCTTTTAAAGATAGTTCTGATCATCATGGAAGAAAAGGATTAACCGATGATGACGTAATGAATGAAGATAATTATCTATCTTCATTTTTTGATGGTTATCAGAAACGTACTGAAAGAGAGGAAAGAAAAAGAGAAGTTGATTCTGATGATTTTGGAGTATACGATCTTTCGTCAATCTTTAATGAGAATTCTGAACTCAATCAAACTGAGAGAAAAAATAGTAAAGAAGAAGATGCATTAAAAGAAAATAATATAAGTTTCGACTATTCAACTGAAGAAAAAAGAAATGAAAAAGTAGGCTTTGAGCAAATAAGTAGTAAAAAATCTGAATCTATTCAATTGATTAATAAAAGAAGGCATTCTATAGATAATTCTGAACTGGCAGGACTAAAAAAACAAACAAGTGAAAATGTACCTAAAACTTTCAAGCAAAAAAGCATAAATGAAAAAGCAGGTATAGATGGCGATAGTAAAAAGTCAAGACCCATTAAACTTACTAATCCAAGAAGAAATTCTGTTGATAATCATAGTTATGATTTTAGAGAATTTGAAAAATTTCAATCTAAAATAAGACAAGATTTAATAAAAAAGATAGAAGAAGGTGCATCTAAAAACCCTGAGAGAGAAGATTTTATCGATAAGAATGAAAAAACCAATGAAACTACTAAAAATGATAAAAAACCCGAAACTCATAGTGAAAAAGAGGATAAGTGATGAAGAACTTTAAAGGTTTTGATTATTATAGATTGTTTCAAGATAAAGATGGTAAGATAGAGCTTAATGACTATAATGATGTAATGAATGCCCGTATGGCAAGAATGGATATGTTGCTTGATAATACTAAAAACGATGACATTAATTTCGTTGATCTTAATAAAGCTTTCGATGATAAGTTTATCAATCATCATAAACTTATTATGGAAGATAAAAAATTTGCTCAAGATAAAAGTGAGTTCTTTTATATCATAGATAACTTAGATAATCTTTCAAATGTATCTAGTCAAGATTTGCTAAAAGTAAGTTTATTACTATCAGACTTTATCTATATAGAAAGAAATATTGTATTGAGTGATCAAGATTCTGATTTATCCAAATTAAAAGAACTATTTATTGAAGAAAAAGCCTCTGGTGAAAATTATACTGATGAGGAGTATAGAGGTTTCGCAGATTACATTGATAAAATTAATAATATAATCAAACTAGAACTATATAGTAGAATTAATGATATAAAAGAATAATACCTATATAGGTTCTTTGAATAATTGATATACTTCACTATATAGTATAATCTATAGGACTGCTAAGCAAAATTTATGTCTATAATATCGATAGCTTCAGACCATGCCGGCTTCATGCTTAAAGAAGAAATAATACCTTATCTAAAAGAGCTAGAATACGAGGTAATAGATCATGGTTGTACCTCTGAACAAAAAAGTGTGGATTATTTGGATTATGCTGATAAAGTTGCTCAGGATATTATAGATAAAAAATCATGCTATGGAATACTAATATGTGGTACTGGTGCAGGTATGGCAACTGTAGCGAATCGTTTTGGAGAAGTAAGAGCAGTTGTATGTAGTAATGTTGAAGTTACACGATTAGCTCGTGAACACAATGATGCAAATATATTATGTTTAGGTGCAAGATTTACCGAAACTGAATTAGCAAAGCAAATAGTAAAGCAATTTTTGGATACTTCATTTTCAGGAGAAATCAGACATAAAGAACGACTTAAAAAGCTTAATAACATTGTTTCTCGTAGAGTGAGTACGTGTAATAAGGATGAAATATCAAAATTTGCTAGAATAGCTCACGAATGGTGGAATGAAAATGGTAAATTCAAACCATTACATATGATTAACCCTATCAGAGTAATGTATATAGTAGATAAGATAAAACAATATAAATTGAAGCATAAATTATCAGTTCTTGATGTAGGATGTGGAGGAGGTATTTTATCTGAGTCTATGGCTCGTATGGGATTAAATGTTGTAGGAATTGATCCATGTCAAGAGAATATTCAAGTAGCACAATTACATGCAGAAAAAGTGGAATTAGATATAAAGTATATTTGTACTAGTATTGAAAAGATGAGTGATAATAAGAAATATGATATTATATTGCTGATGGAAGTCATTGAACATGTAGATGACTTAAAGTTTTTTATAAATAAAACATTAAGACTACTAAAACCAGGAGGTATAATTTTTATATCTACAATAAATAGGACTATTAAAGCCTTTCTTTTCGCAATAATTGGCGCAGAATATGTACTAAGATGGTTACCAAGAGGTACACATAATTGGAAGAAATTTATTAAACCTTCAGAGATTGCAAGCTTTCTCAGAGAGAATAATGTTCTATTACAAGACATGAAGGGAATAGAATATAGCATAACAAAATGTCAGTGGCAATTAACTGAGAATGTTGATGTTAATTACATAATGTGTGCTAGAATGCTGAAACCTTAAATACTTCAAACTTATAACTGTAAAAATAAACATACAGTTTTTTTCATTTTACTTACCCACTAACACGATATATAAAGAGTTTTTTCTAGGAGAATATCAATCTATGACAGAACCTTTTTCTTTATTTAAAGAATGGTATAATGCTATTCATTCAAGATCATCAGTGATGACACTTGCGACATGTAGCAAAAGTGGTATACCATCTGCAAGAATAGTATTATTAAAACAATATAATGAAGGAGAATTTGTATTTTTTACCAATATAAATAGTAGAAAAGGCAAGGAACTAAAAGAAAATCCATATGCGGCATTGGTGTTTTATTGGGAGGAAAGCTCTCAACAAATAAGAGTTGAGGGAAAAGTCAAACTTTTAGACACTCAGAAAATAGATCAATATCATTCATCTCGTTCACGTGAAAGTCAAATTAGTGCATGGTGTTCAAAGCAATCTAGTGTTTTAGAAAGCTGGCAGAATTTTGAACAAGATATAATATTAAAAGATAAGGAATTTTATAATCAGCAAATTCCACGTCCAGATTTTTGGGTAGGATTTTGTTTAGTACCACAAGCGATAGAATTTTGGCGGGAAGGAAAGCATAGAAGACATCTAAGACTTAGATATACTCTTACCGAGAAAGATAAATGGAAGGTAGAACAATTATACCCTTGATCATGATTAGAAGAGAAACATAATCTTATATCATCTTTTCTAGAAATGGTGATAGTAGTGATGCTATATCAGTAGTTAATGACCTTGGTAAAGGTGTACTTTTATTAGATAAACTCTCATAATGAGCTTTACTAGATGTTGTATATATTGGTTGATTATTAGGAATTCCTGTAATATTGCTTAAAGTATTGCGTCTTTCATGTGATTTTTTGTAAATTTTCAGAGCTTTAGCAGAACTTTTTACAGGTAACTTAAAAGAAACATTCGATTCAGCTGCAATAATGCACGAATGAGGAAAAGAATGTCTTAAGTTATGCAGTTTAGCGTTGCTTGACATTCGTAATACGTTGGCTGATGATACTTTTCCTTGAGAGAAATTATCTGAGATCTTAGCAGTATTTTCTTTTATAGATGTAGATGAAAGCATTATTGATATACATGGGGAAATATGTGAAGATATTTTTATTATTTTATCGTCTATTTTTCTTTCAAGTATAATACTCTCTAACTCCTGAATTTTATCTCTACACATTTTTTCGTTTTCATTCAAGTTATCTTTGATTTTTTGAGATTTATATAATTTGGCAGTACAATATAGTTATGCTACAATCAGCATAACGGGTATGGAGTGAGTAGCTACTAATAATCCTTTGAGTGCTACGTTGGTTCCTATAAAATTACTTATAAAAAAAAATTGGAGAAATCAAGCGCTCCATCTATTGTACCTGTTATTCCTGCATATATATTGTATTTTTCTGACCTATGTCTTCTTTTTCTTATTATGTCATCCAAATACTTTACTACTTCTTGTGAGTAATTAATATAATCCTTATAAAATGTAATGAACAAATTCATTGTCTTGATATCATCACTTTCTTTTACAAGATCATACACTGACTTGTTATTTGTATCTTTTAGCTCTGTTATCAAGTTTAGTGTATAACTGTTATTCATACTATGACAATCAGAGATATGCTGTAAGAACAATTCTATAATTGTGTATTTTTTGGAAAGAATTAGATTATGTAATAAGGTAATTTTATTATTTTTTATTGTGATATGATCACTTGAATCTACTGTTTCGTCATTAAGTTCGTTATATCTATATTGAATATAATGATGTACGCCATCCATTTTGTTTAACTGATTTAAGATAACTTCTATGCTTTTTATAGAATTATTTTCTATAGCTAAATCAAGAGGTGTATAGTTATCGAGATTTTCTGAAATATGCCTCCAATTACATCGTGCTGTTCGCATAATAATATTCCGTCGAATGATATAATATTGGCACTAGCAAAAAAAAATGTTCAGAACGGATGAGAAATTTCTCTTTGCCATTATATGTATAAGATTGTTATAATTAGTGTCTGTACTTAATATTAATTCATTAAGATATAATCTTTCTTTTAGAAAGGAGAACTGCCTGAGCTCTCTTCTAGGTTACTAAAGTCTATTATATCATTGTATTCTGAAAAGTATTCACTAAGAAAGTTGATACATTCTTCTTCTGTTCTGCAAGAAATAAGTAGTTGACGTAATTTTTCCATAGTTATTTTCCTCGAGCCGCACCTGTAAGTTACAGTATGCAATATAGTGAGATGATTTGCAACAGTTATTGTAAAGAGTAGACAGGATATTTTATAATAATTATAGATTTGAGCTAGTCTTCTATTTTGCTAATTAGAAGATCTCTTAAATCAATCATTTCTTGTAATATATTGATAAGTGATTCTTTAGTTAAATCAATTGTGATCTGGTGATCAAATTCTTTTTGCACACCTTTTATTGTATAGCCTTTTTCATATAGCATTTCCTTTATCTTTTTTATATTCTCTATACACTTTTTATCATATAAGCGTCTTCCCTTATGTTTTATAGGGTTAATTTGCTTGAATTGAGTTTCCCAAAATCTTAGAACATGTTGTTCTAATTTTAATTCTACTGCTACTTCTCCAATGGAATGAAATAACTTTTCTTTAAGCATTGTTTATTGATTTCTTTAGAATTTTAGATGGTTTGAAAGAAATTGATTTTCTTGCTTTGACTACGACTTTTTGCGATGTATTTGGAACGTTTCCAGGTCTTTCACTTTTATCAACAACTAAAAATGTTCCAAATGAGGATATTTTTACTGTTCCATCTTTTATGAGACAATTGTTAATTTCATTTAATATATGTTCTATTATTGCATTGGAACTTTCTTCGGATAATCCTATTTCTTGATTTATTTTTTTTGCTATTGTTGCTTTTGTGATTGTTTTTTTGTACTCTTGTTCAATCATGATATATGCAATTCTATTTTTTAGTATAACAATTTGTTGTATAGTATCAACTATCTAGGATGCTTTTAGGATGCTTTGTGTAAAACATAGTTGGTTTACAGTCTAAATTTTACTTAATATTATCGTACATATTCGAGGAACCTTATGGCAGTGATGTCTGATAAGTGGATAAGAGAACAATCTTATAATTCATTAATGATAGAACCGTTTATTGATTATAAAAATAGCAACAATGTTATATCATATGGTTTATCATCTTATGGCTATGATGCAAGGGTAGGCAATAGCTTTAAAATATTTACTAATGTGAATTCAGCTACTATCGATCCTAAAAATTTTTGTGACACTAGTTTTATAGATAGGGAAACTGATGTATGTATTATTCCACCTAATAGCTTTGTTCTTGCAAGTACAATTGAATATTTTCGAATACCCAAGAACGTATTAGTTATTTGTGTTGGTAAATCAACCTATGCTAGGTGTGGAATTATAGTAAATGTTACACCTCTGGAACCAGAATGGGAAGGACATGTCACATTAGAGTTTTCAAATACAACACCACTTCCTGCAAAAATTTATGCTAATGAAGGAGCATGTCAGTTCATATTTTTGAGTGGTGATACCGAATGTGAACTATCTTATAGTGATTTAAAGGGTAAATATATGGGTCAGCAAGGTATCACTTTACCACTTGTCAAATAATTTTTATAAAAATAAAATGAATAATATAAGAAACTTTGCAATAATAGCACATATAGACCATGGCAAGTCAACACTTGCCGATCGTCTTATAGAAGAATGTAATGGTCTTGAAGCTAGGGAAATGGTTGACCAGATACTCGATTCAATGGATATAGAACGTGAACGTGGTATCACTATTAAAGCACAGACTGTAAGACTAAAATACATTGCTGATGATGGTAATCAATATTGTTTAAATATTATGGATACTCCAGGGCATGTTGATTTTTCTTATGAAGTTAGTCGTAGTTTGGCTGCATGTGAAGGTTCCTTGTTGATTATTGATAGTAGCCAAGGTGTTGAGGCACAAACTCTTGCAAATGTCTATAAAGCAATTGATAACAATCATGAGATCATTGTTGTACTGAATAAAGTTGATCTTCCTGCATCAGATTCAGAGAGAGTAAAACTGCAAGTAGAAGAGGTCATAGGAATTGATGCAAGTGAAGCGATTTTGATATCAGCAAAAACAGGATTTGGCATAAAAGATGTATTACAGGCTATAGTTGAAAAGCTTCCGGCTCCTAACGGTAATGTAAATGCACCTCTTCAGGCAATTCTAGTTGATAGTTGGTATGATACTTACCTGGGAGTGGTAATTCTCGTGCGAATTAAAAACGGAGTACTAAAGAAAGGAATGAAGATTAGGATGATGTCAAATAACGCTACTTATCAAGTAGATAATATTGGAATTTTTACTCCTAAAAAAGTTATGACTGAGAAGCTTTCTACTGGAGAAGTTGGATTTATAACTGCTTCAATAAAAGAAGTATCTGATTGTAGAATTGGAGATACTATTACTGATGAAAAAAATCCCTGTAATGAAGCATTGCCTGGGTTTAAAGAGGTTTATCCTTTAGTATTTTGTAGTATTTTTCCTAATAATACAGATGATTTTAAATATTTAAGAGGGGCATTAGAAAAGCTACATTTAAATGATGCTAGCTTTACTTTTGAAGCCGAAACTTCAAATGCACTTGGTTATGGATTTCGTTGTGGCTTTTTAGGCATGTTACACCTTGAAGTCATACAAGAAAGACTTGAGCGAGAATTTGATCTTGATCTTACGGCTACTGCGCCAAGCGTTATATATAAAATTACAACTTATAAGGGTAAAGTTCTAAATGTTCATAATCCAAATGATATGCCAGAATCAACTAAAATTGAAACTGTAGAAGAGCCATGGATTAATGCAACCATTATGGTACCAGATCAGTATTTAGGAGAGATTTTATCTCAGTGTGAGGAAAGAAGAGGTTTACAAGAAGATTTATCATATGCAAGTCATACAACAACAGCACTTTTAAAATACAAATTACCTCTATCTGAAGTTGTGTTTGATTTTTATGATCGATTAAAATCAATTTCCAAGGGTTATGCCAGTCTTGACTGGGAAATATCTGAATATAAAGCAAGTCAAATAGATAGATTGAATTTTTTAATTAATGGGGAACCAGTAGATGCATTGGCTTGTATAGTACATAAGAGTAGAGCAGAGAAACGAGGTCGTGAGATATGTAATCGTTTGAAAGATTTAATACCGCGCCAGCAATATAAAATAGCAATTCAAGCCGCAATAGGCAGTAAGGTTATTGCTAGAGAAACTATTAATCCATACAGAAAAGATGTTGTAGCTAAATTGTATGGTGGAGATGTTACACGAAGAATGAAATTGCTTGAAAAACAAAAGAAAGGTAAAAAAAGGTTACATTTAGTTGGTAATGTCAACATTCCGCAGAATGCTTTTATTCAAGCTTTGAAGATTAGCGACTAACCTAAAACAGATTGAAAAACTTTGTAAATTGAAAAACTAGAATATAAAAAATCATCAATGTTGAGGTTTATTCAAAATGATAATTAATATCTTATTAAAAACTTTTACCTCATCATATTTAATTGGTTTGGTCATTTAATATGTTACAAGACGACGATTTTCAAAATAACGATGTGCAAGCAAAATTTATACAATCATTATTTCTTCTTCCTACAATTAGTGATGATAAAGAATATAACGAAGTCATACAAAAAATTTTAAAGTATATTAAAACGCTAAGACGCACAGGTATTATCAATGAGTTAATAGATTATGGCAATAATAGAAATGTTCCTTTAGAGTGGATACGTCTATGTGATTCTCAAGGTGGAAAACGTTTAAATATCAAGGCATTTCTTATGCTAGAAAAATTTGCCATACAGGAGATTATTTATGAGCAAGACGATCTACTGAATAGTTTATTTATGTGTTTAGATAAGAAGTTAAGTGAGTTGGAGGAAACTTGTGAAGAATTTATGTCTAAATTGAAAATTATGGAGAATGCGATTTTTCCCTCGCAACCTATAGAATTATTGAAACTCTTTCAAGAAAAGCTAAAATATTCTTTCAGTGAAGAAAGGCTTGCAAGTGATAAACTTTATGAAGGGTATGAGAACTTTTTAAGAATTCTACAGTCAATCAAGATGAATTTTATTCAGAAATGGAAGAATTAAACTCTTCTATTATCATAAAAATGAATGAAAATAAGATTAGAAGAGGTGTAATGATAAAAAACTATAGTTCTTGGTTTGATTCTATCACAGAGACAATGATGAGAGAGTTGCATCCTAAGATTAAAAATGCTACAAGTCATTCATTAATTAACGTCATAACTGAAATGCAGCAAAAACGTCGTAATTCTATGTGAAAAAAATAGTACTGTTTTTGCTATGGTTTTAAGAGTAAACTCCTGAAATTGTAAACTAAAATATGTTAAAATTTAGTAATGTTTGACATATGATCATTACTTAGTGTACACTTAGTTAATATATTTTTAGTATTCTATATTCAGGAGTAAACCTTATGACAAATTACTTAGAAAAAATTAAAACACAGTGCACAAACCAATATAATTCAACGTATGATTGGGTAAAAAACAATCAATGGAAAGCGGGTGCCATTGGATTTGTTGTGTCTGCATTAACGTTTTCTGCAATTGCTTGCTACTTTTCACCGCGTTATGCATCTTTTGTTGGTGCGTATGTATCTAAAGTTAGCGGATTTGTTGCTCCTGCTCTTGCTGCAGTTAGTAGCGGCATTACAGCTGGATTTACATTTGCAGCATCTCATCATCCAATAGTCTTTGCTACATTAGCTGCTGCTGTAGTTGCAACGCTTATTACACTTGCAGTCAAGAATCATGATAAAAATCAAGAAATTAAGAATATTAATGAAAATATCAATCAAGCTCTTAAAGAAAGAAATGGACAAGTTGTAGTGAAAGATGTTGAAAAAGCAAAAGCATTACTTGATAACGCAAAGACATCACTAACTGATGTTGAGACAGCTTCTTTAATTAATAACAACGAATGCAGCAAAACTGCTTCATAATGGACAAGGCAAAGCTGTTGCTATTGATTAATTAATGTTCACTCTAAGGGAAGTTGTAAAGTAAACAACTTCCCTAGGGTTCTTCTATCTAGATTGTTTACTTCTTACATGAAATATGTTATCAATAACTTGTAGTCTATTAATGGAGAGAGACATTGGCTGTTCCAAAAAGAAAAAAATCTAAATCTCGGCGCGATATGCATCGTTCTCATCATGCTATTCAGCCTAAAAATATCGTGACTAATTCTACTACTGGTGAGCTCATGCTACCACACAGTATAGCAGTTGATGGTTATTACGGTGATAGAAAGATTTTTGTTAAAAATCAAACCACAGAGTAGTTCTATATGTTATGTTATCTACTATTAGTAGCAAGATAGTAATAGCTCTCGATGCTATGGGTGGGGATTTTGCTCCTCTTTCAGTTATACAAGGTGCTGACTTTTTTCTTAGTAATTTGCTTGATACTAATGTCCAAGTTTCCTTTCAGATATATGGTGATCAGCAAAAGGTTCTTCCAATACTCTCAAGGTATAGTAGGCTGGAAAACAATTCCGAATTTATTCATTGCCACGATAATGTTTTAGCAGATGATAAGCCTTCCTTTGCTTTAAGACGTCGTACAAATTCAAGTATGAGAGCAGCAGTCGAAGCAGTGAAACAAAAAAAAGTTTCTGGATTAGTATCTTCAGGTAACACGGGAGCGTTAATGGCGATTTCTCGTTTTGTTCTTGGTACATTGCCAAATATATATCGTCCTGCTATTGCATCTGTATGTCCTACAAAATCAAAGAGTTTTATATTGCTTGATCTAGGAGCAAATGTTGACTGCAATGCTGATTCATTATTTCAATTTGCATTAATGGGGAGTATATTTGCAAAAGTTGCACTGAAGGTTGATAATCCTGAAGTGGCTTTACTTAATATAGGTACGGAGGAAATTAAAGGTACTGATTCAGTCCGTGGGGCATTTGAATTACTGAAAAATGCCTCAAGTATCAATTTTAAAGGTTACATAGAAGCGATTGATTTTCTAGAAGGCAAGGTAGATGTTATTGTTGCAGATGGTTTTGTTGGTAATGTAATGTTAAAGACGGCTGAAGCTACTGCAAGCACTTTTATTAATATAATAAAACAAGAATTATTGAAATCATGGGTAATCAAGTTATTTAGTTTATTAATAAAAGCTAAACTTAGTAAAGCATTAGTACGCTTTGACCCTAAAATTAGAAGTGGAGCTATGTTTCTTGGCCTCAATGGTATTGTAATTAAAAGCCATGGAAATTCAGATTTTATTTCACTCGCCCATGCGATTAAGTTTGCTGTGAAGTGTATAAAACAAAATCTAAATCAAAAAATAGTTAATGGAGTAAGTAACATTGAGTAAAAATATAATACTAAGTACTGGATCTTACTTACCAAAAAAAATATTGAGCAATGATGAAATTGCTAAGATAGTTGATACAAGTAATGAGTGGATTACTCAAAGAACTGGCATTGTTCAGAGGCATATAGCAGATGAAGAAGAACTTACATCAGATTTGGCTGTAGAAGCAGCAAGGAGAGCTATAAAGAATGCCAAAATTTCGGTAGATAATATTGATCTCATTATAGTAGCAACAACTACCCCAGATAGGGCTTTACCTAGTTGTGCAACAATTGTACAAAATAAATTAAAATGTAAAAATGCATTTTCTTTCGATGTTCAATCAGCATGCTCTGGTTTTGTATATGGTATGACAGTTGCTGATTCACTTATGAGATCCAACAGTAAAGTAAAATATGCCTTAGTGATAGGTGCTGAAATAATGTCTAGAATTGTTGATTGGAAAGACAGATCGATTTGTGTGCTGTTTGGAGATGGTGCAGGCGCAATAGTAATGAAATCTATTGATGATATTGGCTATTCTAGGGAAATGGGTATAATATCAACAGATTTATATTCTGATGGTAATATAGATATATTATGTACAAATAGCAAATCGGGAAAGATATTTATGAATGGAAGAGAGGTATTTAGAAATGCGGTAGATAAGTTAACAAATCTAATAGAGAAAACATTAAAACTTAATTGTTTAGAAAAAGATGATATAGATTGGTTGATTCCACACCAAGCAAATATACGTATTATCGAAGCGATAAACAGTAAATTATCCTTTTCTATCGAGAAAGTAATTAGCACAGTAGCTAACCACGCAAATACTTCATCTGCATCGATTCCGTTAGCACTGGACTATGCAGTACAGAGTAGAAGATTAAAGAAAGGAGACCTACTACTGCTGGTATCAATAGGTGCAGGCTTGAGTTGGGGATCTGTGCTATTACGTTATTAATTAACCTATTTGTTGTCAAATTTTTCTATTAACTTCTTAACTAGAGATCTGAACCTTTTGCTATACTCATCAAGGTTTTGAATCATCTCATCTTGTAATTCATATGATGTGACTATATCTTTATGATTTTCTTTAATGTAATTGATCATTTCAGAAATTTGGGGTATCACCGTTTCAATGGTCATACCACTTGATTTAGAGATCATAGGCTTAGATGTGGCACTATCACCTAATACTCCTCCGGTCATTAACTGTTGCGACATCTCCATAAACGGCCTTAGAGTTTGATTGAGTAGTTCAGGGTCATTAGCTAGTTTTTCTATCTGCTCTTTACAGGTTTTCATGTACTCTTTCATGAATTCGTCTTCTTGCCCATTACCCGTCATAATAATATACCTAAAAATCTAATCTTTATAATAATAATTATATATTATTTTATAATTAAAACAATACTATCATCAAATTAATTTTTAGAAAGTTACTTTATAATTTATTGACTTTTAATACTCTTAAATTTATATAACTTAGTAGTTTAAACACTTGTTATATGCCTGATCTAAAAACCATGACATTAAATTTTGGACCGCAGCATCCTGCAGCACATGGTGTTTTACGCCTAGTATTAGAAATGGATGGTGAAATTATTGAAAGGACAGATCCTCACATAGGACTTTTGCATCGTGGAACTGAAAAATTGATAGAATATAAAACTTATCTTCAGGCTTTACCTTACTTTGATCGTCTTGACTATGTGTCACCAATGGCACAAGAACATGCATATTCATTATGTGTAGAGAGTTTATTACAGTGTGAAATTCCGCCTAGAGCAAAGTACCTACGTGTCTTATTTTGCGAACTCACTAGAATATTAAACCACTTACTTAGTGTCTCTTCTCAAGCATTGGACGTTGGTGCAATGACACCTCTTTTATGGTTATTTGAGGAAAGGGAAAAAATACTTTCATTTTATGAGAAAGCTTCAGGAGCAAGGTTTCATGCAGCTTATATTAGACCAGGTGGAGTTGCTGCTGATATTACTAATGAGCTAGTTGATAGTATAGCAAAATTTATTGATGAATTTCCTAAACAGATTGATGATGTTGATAACTTGTTGACAGAAAACAGAATCTGGAAGCAGCGTACTGTGGGAATTGGTATAGTTTCATCTAAGCAAGCACTTGATTGGGGTTTTACTGGTCCCATGTTGCGAGCGTCAGGAATTCCTTGGGATTTAAGGAAAAGCCAGCCATATGAAATCTATGATCAGCTCGATTTTGATATACCTATTGGTCAAAACGGTGATTGTTATGATCGTTATCTTGTAAGAATGGCAGAAATTAGACAATCAATTTCTCTAGTAAAGCAGTGCATAGAAAAACTTCCAAAAGGTCTTGTTAAAACTGATAATAGAAAAATTTCTCCACCACCAAGAGCTGAGATGAAAAGGTCTATGGAAGCTCTAATTCACCATTTTAAGTTATACTCAGAAGGTTATCATGTGCCAGAAGGTGAGTCCTATGTTGCTGTTGAGGCTCCAAAAGGTGAGTTTGGAGTATACATAGTGTCAGACGGAACAAATAAACCTTATAGGTGTCGAATAAGAGCTCCTGGTTTCGCGCATTTGCAGGCCTTAGATTTTATGGCAAAAGGTCATATGCTAGCTGATATAGCAGCAATTCTTGGTTCTCTAGATATAGTTTTTGGAGAAGTTGATAGATGATCGACACTGATTTTAGGCTTTGGTAATTAAAAAACGGAAAGGGAGGGATTCGAACCCTCGACATATTTTCGTATGTGCACGCCTTCCAAGCGTGTGCTTTAGACCTCTCAGCCACCTTTCCACAAGACTTCTTCTTAATTACAATTGATTTTAAGTAAAATCAAAATTACACTAAAGACTGTAGTAACGTATTTAGTATATTGTATTGAGTTTTCGCAAATAGTGAATAATATAATTGTAAAAAAATTTGGCGGAACATCTTTAGTTCACCTGAGAAGAGTTGCAAACCTCATTAAACGTGATGTGGTAAAAGGTTATAATGTAGTAGTAGTAGTATCTGCAATTGCAGATGTAACTAACCAATTAGTTTTACAGGCACAGCAAATCTCGAATTTAAATAACAATCAAGAATTATCCGAGTACGATGTTCTGCTCTCTTCAGGAGAACAAATCTCTTGTGGACTATTATCAATGCTTCTTCAATCAATAGGTGTAAATGCTAGGTCATGGCTTGCATGGCAACTGCCAATTATTACTAATAACTTTCACTCTCAGTCTAGGATAACGGATATAAAAGTTGAATGCTTACATCAATCTTTTTGTGAAGGATATACAGTTGCAGTAGTTGCTGGCTTTCAAGGTCTTTTTGAGAATAGATTGACTACTTTTGGTAGGGGAGGATCTGATATATCTGTAGTTGCTTTAGCAATAGCTTTGAATGTAACCAATTGTCAGATTTTTACTGATGTTGATGGAATATATACTGCTGATCCCAAGATTGTTTTTAAAGCGTCTAAGCTGAAGTCTATTTCCTATAGTGAAATATTGGAAATGTCTTCATCTGGTGCTAAAATCCTACATAGCCGTTCAATTCAGCTAGCGATGAAATATAATATAAAATTGCAAGTGCTTTCGACATTTCGAGATACAGAAGGGACTACTGTATTGTCAAATATGGAAGAACATTTAGTCACTGGAATAACATGTAGTACTGATGAAGCGTTAATTAATTTCTCCACACTTAGTGTGCATACTATAGAAAGTATGGTAAGTACCGGAATAAATATACATATGATACACGGTACAAGTCTTGTTATTTCTAAATCTGATATTAGAAAAATAATAAGTTTATTGAGTGACTGTGAAATTGATTATGATATAGCGAGAATTTCAATTATCGGTATTGGCGTTATGTCCAATATGGATGTCATATCATGTATGTTCAAGGTTCTGAATAGAAATAAGATAGAAATGCTTGCTATCTCAACATCAGAGATTAAAATTAGTATAATTGTAGAAAGAAAGTACGCTGAAACTTTATTAAGAGATTTACATACTCATTATAACCTTGATATCTAGATAACTAAATTGAATGTTACAACGATTTAAAAGTGTTATTGTATAACGCGAGGTGTAAAAGTGAAGATTAGGATTATAAAACTTTTAAAATGTTTTCAATGAGAAAACGCTATATTTCACTGGGTAAATCAAATAAACTAGAAGAATGGAGAAACGTTACATAACCATCTGTTCTATATTGCTTTTTCTGATAGCTGTATTATTCCTAATGCATCCAATAATTTTTCCATGCATAACTTCTATAGTGATCGCATATTTATTTAATCCTTTGGTGCTTAAATTAGAAAAATACAAGCTACCACGACTCTATTCAGTCATTTTAATAATGTTTATCTTATCAACGATTTTGATATTAATTATTATACTTGTCTTGCCTGTCATATATGTACAAATTATTAATATAATAGACTTTTTAGGAAATAAGATACCACTACTAAAAAATAAAGTCATTCCCTATTTATTGGAGTTTTGTGATATGAAATTTGATAATAATTTGTTCAGTCAGTTATCAAAAAATTTAACAGATAATTATGATGATTACTTAATTTATATTATCAATGCTTTTAAGGTTATAAGTAACTTTTTAACTCACATACTAAGTTCTAGCTTTAGTTTAGTCCATACCATGTCCTTATTAGTAATTACTCCTATAATATTTTTCTATGTTTTGCGTGATTTGCCTTTTTTTATAGAGAAAATGAATAACCTTATTCCTATTCCATATAGAAAGGAAGTTAAAGATTATTTTTTAAAAGTAGATTTCATTATCTCCAATTATCTCAGAGGGCAAGTAAACATTTGCATTATTATGATGATATTTTATTCAGTTGGCCTAAATATAATAGGTTTAAAACACTCTATTGCTATGGGAGTTTTATCAGGAATATTGACATTTGTACCTTACATGGGTTCATTATTATATTCTACCATTGGTTTTTTAAGTGCTATCACTCAGTTTAGTGAATGGGTAAAAATTCTTAGTGTTTTAGTACTATTTCTGGTTGGTCAGATCATAGATGCTAATATATTGGTTCCTTTTTTGATAGGAAGAAAAGTACATATGCATCCTGTAACAATTATTTTAGGAATAGCATTGTGTACATCATACTTTGGTTTTATAGGTATATTATTATTTATTCCTATAATAGCGATTATAAATGTGTCACTAAGCATTGCTTTTAATAAATACTGTCAAAGTTTATTTTATAAACAAGGTTGATATGCAATTAAACCTATTTACTAATGATTCGGTTGATTATAGTCAAGAGAATTACATTGTATTAGATGAGAATAAAAGTGTTTATGACCTAGTAGTAAATGATTTATCTTGGCAGTGTCTAATACTTTTTGGACCGAGAAAATCAGGAAAAACGCATCTTGCTCATATTTGGAGAGTAATAAATAGTGCAATTTTTATCAATGTTAATAACTTTATAAGTGATCTTAGATATAGCAATGCATTTATTTTAGAAGATGTGCACAATATTAAAAATGAGAAAGAATTATTACATTGTTATAATTACTTAAAGGAAAACAATAAGAGATTGTTAATCACCTCTTTATTACCAGCAAAAGGAATGGGATTTAAGTTAAGAGATTTGAGCTCTCGTATACTATCAATTCCTCAAATAAGGATTTATCCGGCTAGTGAAGAATTATTGAAAATAATGCTAATTAAACAATTTTCTGACAAACAATTGAAAATAGACTTAAAAGTAATTGATTATATTTTATCAAGAATAGAACGCTCTTTTCTTAGTGTTAGTAATCTCATAGAAAAAGTTGATAATAAATCTACAGGAGTAAATATTACAATTCCTTTTATAAATTCGCTTTTAAAAGGTCAATAGTTTTATCTATTGAATAAACTATATTAATAGAATAGTGTCTATGAGAATATTAAATATCTTTAATATGTCATGTATATATTAATGACTATAATAGTTGACATTATTAATTAATAGTTATTAAATACTTTAAAGTATAATCACAATATGCATCTTAATTAGTGGGTACTGAGGAATGAGTAAATACATTAACAACTGCGATGATGAAATTTTTTATGGAAAGATAAAGGAGGAAACATCTGGAAACATTAAAGAATTAGTTGATCTTAAGGAAATAGAAAAAACAACTCAGGAATCAATTGAGTTATCCAATAAAATTGAGGATGAAGTGAGTGAAAATCTGACTCTTCTTCTTGAGAAAGTCACAGAGATGTATTCAAGTACTGAGGGAGATGAGAGAAAACATAAAGGATTTAATGCTCTTAAACATCTTTTTCAGTTATTTCTGTCAAATGATGAATATCATGAGGTTGAGAAGTTGCTTATGTCTCATGAAAATAAGAGAAAAAATTTCCTTGCTGAAATGGTTAGGTTTTTTAAACTTTTGCTTAATAAAGTTTTTCACCCTCAATTGAAATTAAATTTCAATGAAACATTGTTGAAAGAAATAGATAAACTTTTAGAGAAATTGAAAGTTGCTGGTTTATCTAAGGATGAGATATTTAAAATAGGGCAAAAGCTACGAACACTCAGTCTTTTCCTTGTGATAACGTCAATGATGGGTCTAATAGTAACATCATTATCATCATTTATTACAAAAATAGTAGATTCTTTGAAATTAGATGTTGTAAAGAATGAAAATTATGTTAATATGAGCAGCGAGAGACTAGAGGAGGAAAAAGTGAACGAGCAATCACTTTACAATCAAAGATATAACATGATCAATGGTACAAATATCGAATACAACCTTGTAGCAGGTATTATAGTAATCTCTGCTCATGCTGGACGTATAGCGAATTTAGGAAGACCAAGAGAAGAAACAATACCACCAATAATAAAGCTAAAAAGTGCAAAAGTTCCTCTTCATCCTGCAGAACAAATGATTAAAAAATTCCCACAAGACAAAAAGTTTGAAGGGAAACCTAATGTGGATAATAACAAATCAACTGCTAAGAGTGAGCGTAGAGAGGAAAATTCTAAGTCAGGAAATAGGGAGGTTGATGGGAAAGAAAGAAGAGGTTCTTCTAACTTCTCAACACAAGAAAATAGATGTGCTACAAGAGTGAAAGCATTTAACATACCAATGCAGAACGAAAAAAACACTTTGACTGATCTGCTTAATGGCCTTGATATTGGTTCCAAGAGAGTAGATCTCCCTAACCATGCCACAGCTGTCTCGACACAACTTAATGATAAAGATATTCGTCTACAAAATGGATTACAGTCTTATGCAAGGATATAAAGAGTGTATTTAAAATATGTTTATTAATGGAGAATAATATGAAAAAAAATAATCAAGGTTCACAAGGTTCATCACAAGGTTCATCGAGCTCAAAGTATGATGATATAGAAAAATATCCACCAGGTGGTGCACTTACAGGTCCTATAGATCCGAGTAAATATGATAAATCTCGCAACACTAGTGAAGTAGTTAGGAAAATGATGGAAGAAGCAAGAAAAAGTAGAGAAGAAGCAAGAAGAAATAAAGAAGAATTAGGAAAAAAAGGTTTTAGTAGGTAAGGAGGTTAAAACTATGAGCGCAATAACTTCTCAAGATGCTGGATTAATAAAAGCTTTAATTGACGAGTTTAATAATATTAATTGTGGTATTGATGATATAAGTACTAACTTTTGGTATAGAGAAGAGACTAATGAATTAGTGACTAATATTTCTTGTAGTCAAGGCACTAAACCTGAGCAATATTTATTCAAAATGAGAGAAGGGGTGGTAAAGAAATTCTATTTTAGTGAAAATAACACAAAAAAGTACTTTAATACTGATAGTTTCCCTTTTAATTTAACCAAGGATAAGTTACGGCCTGTGAGTGAAGATATGTATGAGTTTGCAACGCCGGTTGATGAGGAAGTGGTTGACAATCTTAAGAAATACTTTGCTCATGGGGTTTTTCTAAATATGCGAATATTCCTATGCCAGCAGTCTCAAGAGAAAAATATGGGAAAGATGACAAAGATGATAATAAATGAACCCTTAGACAGCTCATCACCATACTTACATAGCGCATCCTTTGTTACAGAGGGAACTCAAGATGGACATTCGTATGACTTATTGATTAAGTCGGTTACACTTCTTAAGAGTATAACACAGTTTCTTGGTGTTGAAATTAGAGATCATTGGAATATATCATCAGATGATTGTCAAATGATGTTAAAAAAAGCAAACTTCAATGAAGAGTTTGTTCGAAAAATGTCGTCACTTACTAAAATGAGAATAGCAGAGGATTTCAATTGTTTAAGGAGTCAAGATGAAAAGATTGGAAATTATAAGGATATTGTAACTGAGACTATTTTCATTCTCACAGGTATGGAAATAGATGGTTATATATGCGATAATTTCATTCATGAAGAAGAAGAAAAGATAAGAAATGAAGAGCGTATCGTCATGATTCCTGCCATAAAAAATGGTGATGGTAAGACAAGGTACCTAAACAGTAGAGAAGCACAAGCAATTAATAACGCCTTCAAGTATCTTAATTGTGGAGATGCGATAAGTAACATTGAAGGTAAAACCGAATCGACCAAAGGAAAAAAGAACGGAGGGACATATGGTATCTCTAACAAACAGCTTACTAATTTAATTCAGACTTTTATAAGAAATTCTTTCGTGACTGCAAATGGTCGATTTGAAATTGATCCAAGTTTAACGCATGAAAGAAAGCTTGGTTGCAGGCCATTAAAGAGGCCCAGAGTTTCTTCAGTTAATAGTGCACAACAAAATAACGTTCATGAGCAAATATATACCACTAGTGAAGAAACGTATGCGGACAATATATCTAACCCTGCTATGAAAAACAATACTAATCAAAAATCTTTAGAAAAAAAGACTAATGGAGAGACACATACGACCTCATCCTTGAACCAGGATGATAATAAAGAAAACATGTATATTTCATCGATTAAGAAAAAAAGTTTTAAAAAGAATACTGATAAAGTAGGAAACACTAGTAAGAAGCAAAAACCACAAACTTCATTCGTTAAAGAACCTCAAGTCAGTAATTTAGTTCAAGAGAAGCAAAAAAAGAAAGGTAATATTTTTTCATGTATCTACTCTCTTCTTTCTAGATAACTTTATAAAAACTACCTTTATAAAAGGAGGAGAAGTCTTTAAAAAAAGTTCTTCTCCTTACCTTTGTCTAGATTGAAAAAGAAACATATTTATAGATTATCTGTCTAAGGCATGAAATTCTCCTTTTCTTTCACTATACCCAGATTTTTAATGTAGTAGACCACTTCCTTGATAAGGATTTTTAAATATTATCTATTATATCAGTGATTTTCTTGAGTTCATCACTTGTACATGGTATTAAGCCTAATTTAGAAAGGTAACCATTTTCAATGTTAACAGCATATTTAATTTCTCTAATGAATTCTTTCAATCCTTTGATAAGGTCGATATGATCCTTTTTTATATAGAGATATAAAGGTCTGGCTAGAATGTATTTCCCTGATAGTATATTCTCATATGTGGGTTCAATGCCAGCAATAGTGCTTCCTTGTACTTTATCCTGATTCCTCATTAAAAAACTAAAGCTAAATATACCAAGAGCATTTTTATTACTTTTAAGTTTTTGTATTATTATGTTTTCATTAATTGCAACCTCTACATATCGACCATCATCCCGTATGGTGCTACATGCATTTTTTCTCTCTTCTATATTTTTATAAATGTCTTTAAAAATTCTTGAATTCATGCATGAATATTGATTATGCATGACAAAATTAATTAAAGTGTCGTAAGTTCCAGTATTGTGATAAGGACCATAAATTTCAATTTCTGCTTCCGGAAAAATCTTATTTACATCAGACCAAAATCTTTTGTTATTTTTCACTAGTTTTTCATCTTTCTCAGAGTATGCTGATAGTGCATTGAATAGGTCATTTATTGTAAAATCAAATTTATTGCTTTGCTTTGAATTTGCAATAACAACTCCATCATAGCCAATAATGATTTCTATTATATCATTAACCTTATTTCTTTGACAGAGTTCCCTTTCTACTTGTTTTATTCGACGAGATGATGTACTTATATCAGGTGTAGTATCTCCTAACCCTGAACAGAACATTTTAAATCCTGCACCACTTCCTATAGACTCTACAATTGGTGTTTTAAATGAAAAAACACGATTAAACTCTTCAGCAATAAATGATACAAATGGAAAGACAGTAGAAGAACCAACAATTCTAATATATTCTCTTGCTTCAGTAGGAGGAAATATTGTGATCATAAAGATCAGTATCAGAGCTCTAAGTATCATTTTTTTTACTAAATAACATGGATTTAATTATCATAAAAATATAGGTGTGTGAAAAGTCTTATTTCTACTTAATTTATTTTGCATAAGTCTTTCTTGAAGTATTCTTGTAGAGATTTTACTTCTAATCTACTATTCTTAACATAGCTTATTGCCATTACCAATGCTTTACTTCCAGAAATAGTTGTGCTATGCGCTACATTATGTACAATAGCATTTCTTCCAATATCCTTACTATCGGAAACTGACTTTATACCTTTTGATGTGTTAATTACTAAAGCTATTGTACCATTCTTTAACATATCAACGATGTGGGGTCTACCTTCTCTCACTTTATTTACAGCTTTAGCAAAAATACCATTATTATTTAAGTACAAAGCTGTGCCCTGAGTTGCACAAATCTCAAATCCCAGATTATTTAACATCTTAGCAATTGGCAACATAAATTCTTTATCGTCATCTTTCACTGAGATCAGAACTGTACCACCTGTTGGTAATCTATGTCCTGCTGCCATATATGCTTTTGCTAAGGCTGCTTCAAACGAAGAGTCGATACCCATTACTTCTCCTGTTGATTTCATTTCTGGTCCAAGCAAGATGTCAACTTCTGAAAAACGCTCAAATGGAAAAACTGCAGCTTTAACAGCAAAATAGTTAAATGACCTATTCTTTTCATCTAAAGTTTTGCCTAAAATAACTTTAGTAGCAAGTTTTGCTACTGGTATATTGATAACTTTAGAAACAAAAGGAATTGTGCGACTAGCTCTCAAATTTACTTCAAGTACGTATACATCCTTTTCTTGAATAGCAAATTGAATATTTATCAAGCCTATTACCTTTAGCATAGAGGCTATTTTTTCAGTTTGTAATTTAATGTCTAAAGTGACTTCAGGGCTTAAAGTATTGGTTGGCATTGAACATGTTGAATCACCTGAATGAATACCTGCTTCCTCTATATGTTCCATAATTGCTGCAATAAAAACATTTTTTCCATCACACAGAGCATCAACATCAACTTCAACTGCATTCATCAAAAATCTATCGAGTAATAGAGGTCCATACTGAAAAACTTTAGTATTATTAAGAAGATATTCTTTAAGGGTATCGATATCATATCTTATTGACATAGATTGACCACCTAAAACATAAGATGGCCTCACTAATAAAGGAAAGCCTACTTCTTTTGCACACTCTAGAGCTTCATCAACTGAATAACAAATAGCATTTTCAGGTTGTTTGAGATTGAGTTCTATGGCAAGTTTTTTAAATTTCTTTCTATCTTCAACTAGATCTATTGAATCAAATGAAGTACCTAAGATTTTAAATCCATTTTGATGAAGGATTTTTGCTAATTTCAAAGGTGTTTGTCCTCCAATTTGTACTATAATTCCGACTAATGAACCTTTTTCTTGTTCTTTTTCTAGTATTTCGATTACATCTTCTGCAACCAGAGGTGCGAAGTATAAACGGTCAGCAGTATCATAATCAGTTGATACGGTTTCAGGATTACAATTAATCATTATTGTTTCAAATCCCATTTCTTTTGCTGCAGAGACTGCGTGTACACATGCGTAATCAAATTCTATTCCTTGACCGATGCGATTGGGACCACTCCCTAAAATAACAATTTTATTTCTTTCAGAAATGTTAGCTTCGCACTCCGCTTTTCTTAATTCCTCTTGACCAGAATACCCTTCGTAGCAGCCATACATATAAGAAGTGGCAGATTTAAATTCAGCTGCACAAGTGTCTACACGTTTATAAACCTGTTTGACATTAAGGTTTTTTCTTAATTTTTCTATTTGCCCTGTTTCTTTTTTACTTAATTTTGCCAACCTTGCATCAGAAAAACCTATTTTCTTAAGTTGTAGTATTTCATGTGCAGTTTTAGGTAATCCATTTTTTTTAATTGTCTGTTCAGCAAAAACGATTTGTTGTAAGTTCTGTAAAAACCAAAAATCATAACCAGTGATTGTGTTGATTTCCTTGAGACTTACTCCAAGACGTATAGCATCAGCTATAATCAATATTCTATTTGGCAAAGGCCGGGCTAATTGAGAATAAACATAGTCTAAATCGGTATTTTCGGGAAATACTTCATCTAATCCTGTAAGTCCTATTTCCAGTGAACGTAAAGCTTTTTGAAGTGACTCATTAAAGGTGCGTCCGATTGACATGACTTCCCCTACGGATTTCATAGAGGTTGATAACTCACAATTTGTGTCTTTGAATTTTTCAAATTCAAACCTAGGGACTTTAGTAACAATATAGTCAATAGCAGGTTCAAACGATGCTGGTATTATGGGAGCACAATCGTTACGTATTTCATCAAGTGAGTAACCTATAGCAAGCTTTGTTGCAATTTTTGCAATAGGAAACCCTGTAGCCTTTGAAGCAAGGGCAGAAGAGCGAGATACTCTGGGATTCATTTCTATAACAACTAAGCTACCTTCTTCTCTAGGGTTAATTGCAAATTGTACATTTGCACCACCAGCATTTATTCCTATCTCTCTTAACACTGATATAGAAGCATTTCTCATTTGCTGAAATTCAGCATCACGTAAAGTTAGAGCTGGAGCAACAGTAATACTATCACCTGTGTGTACGCCCATTGGATCAACATTTTCTATTGAGCAAACTACTATACAATTATCTTTGTAGTCACGCACTACCTCCATTTCATATTCTTTCCATCCGATAATTGATTCATCTATCTGTACTTCATATATTGGTGAATTTTTTAAAGCATTCTCTGCAATATCAAAAAACTCCTCCTTATTGTATGCGATACCACTACCTGTTCCTCCAAGAGTAAATGATGAACGAATAACCGCAGGTAATCCTATGTAATTCAATGCTTTTTTTATCTCATCTTGATTTTTAACGATAATACTTTTTGGATATTTTAGGCCTATTTTGTCCATAGACTGACAAAATAATTTTCTATCTTCGGCTTTCTTTATAGCCTCTCTATTTATTCCTATTAATTCTACATTATACTTATCAAGTACTCCACTATCTGCAAGCTTTACAACACAATTAAGAGCTGTTTGTCCTCCCATTGTTGGCAGTATCGCGTTTGGTCTTTCCTTAATTATGACTTTTTCTATTACTTCTGGTAGTAGAGGTTCAATATAGGTTACATCTGAAAATTCTGGATCTGTCATAATGGTTGCGGGATTTGAATTAATCAATACAATCCTATAACCTTCGCTCTTTAGTACTTTACAGCTTTGTGTACCCGAATAATCAAACTCGCATCCCTGGCCTATTACTATAGGACCAGACCCTATTAACAATATAGATTCTATATCTGTACGTTTTGGCATAATTACAAATCACTTTTTGCTTTGTTAAGAGTAGCAATCTTTCTCAGATGTGTGAATACTTACTTGCAATTAACTATTCATAGAATTAAAGAAATCAGCGTTGCTTTTTGTAAGAAGTAGTTTATCGCGTAAAAACTCCATTGCTTCAACAGAACCCATAGGATTAAGTATTCTACGTAAAACCCATATTTTATTAAGTGGTAGCTTATCAATTAGAAGCTCTTCTTTTCTAGTACCAGATTTTGTAATGTCAATAGCAGGAAATATTCTCTTATCAGAAAGTCTTCTATCTAAGATTATTTCAGCATTTCCAGTACCTTTAAACTCTTCGAAAATAACTTCATCCATTTTTGAACCAGTTTCTATTAATGCAGTGGCAATTATTGTGAGAGATCCACCGTTCTCAATGTTACGGGCTGCTCCAAAAAGGCTTTTGGGCTTTTGCAATGCATTTGAATCTACACCACCGGTTAACACTTTTCCAGAAGAGGGAATGACTGCATTATAGGCACGGGCAAGCCTTGTAATTGAATCTAAAAAGATCACAACGTCTTTCTTATGTTCAACCATTCTTTTTGCTTTTTCTATTACTAATTCAGCAAGCTGTACATGCCGATAAGCTGGTTCATCAAAAGTAGAACTTACTACTTCTCCAGTAACAGAACGCATCATATCTGTTACTTCTTCAGGTCTTTCACCTATCAACAGCATTATTAACTCTATATCAGGGTGGTTTGTGGCTATAGAATGTGCCATCTGTTGTAGTAGTATTGTTTTACCTGTTCGTGGTGGTGCAACTATTAATGCCCTTTGTCCTTTACCAAGAGGAGTAACTATGTCTATAGCACGCATGCTAATGTCTTTTTTATTGTCGTTAATGGTTTGATTTTCAAGTATTAGGCTTTCTTCAGGATAAAGAGGTAGTAAATTATCAAAATGAACATATTTTTTTAATTCATTTACTTCAATAAAGTTAATACTTTGCACCTTAGTGAGTGTAAAGTATCTTTCTTTATCATTAGGTGATCTGATTTCTCCACGTACTATATCACCTGTACGTAAATTAAACTTTTTTATCTGTCCATTGGAAATATAGATATCGTCACTACTCGGTGCATAGTTAGCACTTGCTGAACGTAAAAATCCAAAGTTTTCAGGTAATACTTCTAGTACTCCACTACCTGTAGTAATACCTCCTTCCTCACTAATTTTTTTCATAAGGCTAAATATTATTTCTTGCTTAAGCATTCTGCCATTATGTTTTCCATGAGTTGATATGTTTCTTTCTTCTGCTAGCCGTAACAACTCCTCTGCTGTTTTTTTTTTCAGTTCACTTAGATCTAAGGTCTTTGGGGTTTTTTCATCATCATTCGTGTTTTTTTTAAGTTCACTTGATCCTCTATCTTCTTTATCTATGGAAGTATCTTCATGTATTTTAAATGGTTCGGAATTTTTTACTAAAATATCTTCATCAACAGTTGTCATAATTCTCCAAAAGTTTTAGCTGGCGTTGCTTATCTCAAACGTGTTTATAGGGTTGTAAATTGAACTAACTAGTTTTTACGAGCCTTTGTTTAAAAGACTATCCCTGCTTGTTATATCAATAATCCATTTTAAGTCAAGTGAATTCAATTAGAACAAAAATATAAAAGACTTTTTTTTAAAAGTCATTCTTAATATTTTTTAATCTTTCCTGTTTCTCTTTTGCGACTTCTGCTCTTTCAACTTCGTCTTCTAAATCTTTTTGAGAGCATAAGCCTAGTAGTACAGGATCTTGAGGCTTAATATTTGGCATATTTGGATGAGAACTATTAGCAATTTTTTCTACAGTATTAATTGTTGTAGCTATTAGTCTGGCAATAGCATTGTAGTCTAAGCAATCATATTTCTTTATTAAATAATAAATTCCATCAGGTTTGTCTCTTCTCCTTGCTGCAGGAGTGAAGCCAAAAGCATTGCTTGTAGATCTACCTTTCTTTTTTGTTATATTTTTATTTAATGTAGGTACTTGATTGGCATCATTACTACATTTATTGATCTCTTTTTCACTAATAATTCCAGAGGCAATTGGATTGTATTCCCCAACATCTAATTCGCCGTCAGCTATATCTTGTACTTCTTGAAAGTCTAATTTGCAGCATTGTGCTATTTGATAAAAGGTTAAACTAGTCTTGTCTATTAACCATGCGGCGATTTGCATAAAAAGTTTCTTATCTTTATTAGTTAGTACTAAAGAAGCATTATCTACCATAAAAGTATTTCCTTACTTATGTATCGGAGTATAGACAATAAACTATCGAAGTTAAAAAACCATTAAGTATATCTAAGTAGTATTGTTTCTATTCCTTCAAGTATTATTGGATTTCATGACGTGTAATATCCCATAAAACTCTCTAAATCAAGCTTTCTGAAGTAAAGATGATATATACACTTCATTCTGATCTTGAAAAAATATAAAATGTGTTCCTACCAGATCTAACGTATGAAGTTCATAGTTAGTAATTAAATTATGACTATATCAGAATCGGAAATTATAATATGCAGGCTTTTCATTACCTTAAATAGGCTTATACTTAATTAAAGTTATGCAGTTAAAATTTAACATTTTATTTTCTGATTTATATTCACGTGATGGATTGATCACATTAGACCAAGTATTTTTGCAATATGTAGAGAATAATAATAAAGACCTGTGTCAGCTTCTTATAACTTCAAGAAGAGAAAAAATCTCTGATAGTGAGCTACTGATAGATCTCTCATATCTACTTGATGAATTTATTGCTAAACTTTTTTCTATTGAAGTAGAGGTTAAAAAGTTAGCAAAAAAACATAATGATTTTGCTATTATATATAAGTGTAAGAGGCTGTTTGTTCAACGCTATGCATTAAAAAGATATATAGAAAGTGATATAAAAGATGTTGCTGAAGAGCTGAGCCATTTTATTCCTTTACCATGTACAGATAAAAATTTTGCTGAGCAAGTGATGTATTGGTTTGAGAATAGAGAAAAGTATCAAAATGAAATAGAACTTGCAGCACAATATGCAGTTTGGAGGGTGAAAAATAAAAGTAGTATATTGTTTAGTACATATAAGAAGATGGACCATGATAATCTTGTATCTTATATCACAAAAAAAATTGATGGAGTTGAGATTTTATATTCAAATAAAATCAAACGTAGATACGGGTTTGATCTAACCAGTAAAAAACCTAATTTATACGAAGCATTAGACAATGCTAACTATTGTATATTTTGTCATAAACAAGGTAAAGATAGTTGTTCAAAAGGAATAATTGAAAATAATGAAATCTTCAAGAAATCTTGTCTAAAAGTTGACTTGCATGGCTGTCCGCTAGAGCAGAAGATATCAGAAATGAATATGTTAAAAAGAGAAGGTTATAGTATTGCTAGTTTGGCAATAGCAATGATAGATAATCCTTTATGTGCTGCAACGGGTGATGGAATATGTAATGACTGTATGAATTCTTGTATATATCAAAAGCAAGAGCCTGTTAATATACCAATGATAGAAACAAGAACTTTAAATGATGTATTAAATTTACCGTATGGATTTGAAATATATTCACTTTTGAGTAGGTGGAATCCTCTAAATTTTCAACGTCCATTACCGAGAGAAAATACGGAGAGAAATGTTTTAATCGTTGGTCTTGGACCTGCAGGTTTTAACCTAGCACATCATTTGTTAAATGAAGGTCATAATGTTATTGCTATCGATGGATTAAAAATTGAGCCTCTAATTGATGATTTTCGACCTATTAAAAATTTACAATATGATAAGTTAAGTGAACGTTATGCTGCAGGATTTGGGGGAGTGGCAGAATATGGAATTACTTCTAGATGGGATAAAAACTATTTAAGAATAATTAGATTAATTCTAGAAAGGCGTAAGAACTTTGCACTTTATGGGGGTATTAATTTTGGTGGAACAATTAATGTAAATGATACCTTTAAATTAGGATTTGATCACGTTGCTTTAGCACTTGGTTCAGGTAAACCTAAAATAATAAAAATAGACAATATGCTAGCCAATATGGCATCAGATTTTTTAATGTCTCTGCAGCTTACTGGTGCTTTTAAGAGTGACTCTATAACAAATTTTCAAGTTCGTATGCCTATAATGATTATAGGAGGTGGGCTGACAGCAATTGATACAGCAACAGAGGCATTAGCATATTATCCAGTACAAGTAGAAAAATTCCTATCATGGTATGAAATATTAGTAAATAAATATGGAAAGAACTTTGTTGAGCAAAGTTGGACAGATGAAGAGTGTGAGATAGCGTATGAATTTATATTACATGCAAAATTAATTAGGGAGAACGGGGAAAAATTACGGGAATTAATGCAGATGCTTGGTGGAGTAAATATTATATATAGAAGAGAATTAAAAAATGCACCGAGTTATCGATTGAATAGTGAAGAAGTACAAAATGCACTATCAGAGGGAGTATGTTTTATTGAAAACTTGGAACCATTTGAAATGGTCTTAGATAAATATAAAAATATTAAAGGAATCAAGTTTGTTAATAGTATATCTGGTGAAATTCAATATATGAAAGCACGTTCTGTTTTCATAGCAGCTGGTACTGAAGCAAATACAGTGATTAGTATTGAAGATAAAGAACATTTTCAATTGAAAAATGGATATTTTACTCACTTTGACTCATTAGGAAGAGAAGTAGAGCAAATCTTTTCTCCTAAAATGCAAAACAAAGATAGAATATTAGCATATAAGCAAGGTCATAAAACAATTAGTTTTTTTGGAGATTTACATCCTTCATACAGTGGTAGTGTTGTAAAAGCTATGGCAAGTGCTAAAAATGGTTATCCTATAATCTCTAAAATATTAAAAGAGATAAACTATATAAGATCAGAAAGTAGTGAAAAATTCTTTTGTAGAATTAGAGAACAATTCACTGCAAAGGTTATAAAAGTAGAACATTTAACTGACAAGGTTATAGGAATAACTATTAAAGCGCCTTTGGCTGCAAAGAATTTCAAGCCTGGGCAATTCTTTAAGTTACAGAATTTTGTGATAAATAGCAGAAAAATCAATAATACTCAGTTGGCTATGGAAGGAATAGCTGTGACTGGTACTGAAGTGAACCGTAAGAAGGGAACAATTTCTGTCGTTGTACTTGAAACTGGAGGTTCTTCTAATTTATGTAAATATTTAAGAGTAGGTGAATTGATAGTTCTCATGGGTCCAACTGGTAGTCCTACTAAGTGTTATTAGTTAAATTTATCATTATAAATAATACAAAATTCATAACTATAAGATAAGAGCTATCTAATAAATTCTCTTGAAAATGCGCACTTTACGTTCGATTCTATTCATCATAGGAATATTTTTACTATTGTTCAGTGTCACAATGATTATTCCAATTTTTGTTGATGGTAAAAGGATAATATTTATATCAGGATTTATCATTACTTGTCTTTCAGGTATAGTTTGTATTCTGTTAGGTAAAGTAAATAAATTGCATGGTATATCTTTGGTTTTTATGACTACCAGTTGTATATGGATAGTACTATCACTGTTTGCTGCTGTTCCATTTTATTTTAATAATTATAGTTATGTTGATTCATTATTTGAGGCAGTATCTGGGATTACAACAACTGGTGCAACTATTGTTAAAAGTATTGAGCTAGAACCAAGGAACATATTGTTGTGGAGGGCAATGTTACACAGTATTGGTGGAATTGGTATTATTACGACTGGAATTGCAGTTTTTCCCATGTTTAAAAATTTTAGTATAAACAGCTTTCTTTATTCTGAATATTCAGATGCAACAAAAAGAAATTTACCAAATATAAGAAGTGTGGTGCTTGATATCACCATGATATACTACGGGTTAATTTTACTATGTATGTTTTGTTATTATTTAGCTGGTATGTCACTATTTGACTCTATATGTCATGGAATGTCTACTGTATCAACAGGTGGTTTTGCAAATTATAGCAATTCAATAGGACATTATAATAACTCTATATTTGAATCTATAACTATGACTTTTATGATTCTAGGTTCCTTACCCTTTCTTAGCTATCTAAGAAATATGAAACATTTTAGTGTTTAGCATGATGAGCAAGTGTATTATTTTTTGGGAACAATTATTTTGGCATCTTTACTTGCTTTTTTATGGTTATATGGAGAGTCTGATCTTAAGGCATTGGATTCTGTGAGATATGGTACCTTTACAATTGTATCGCTTATTACTTCAACAGGTTATACACTTTCAAGGTATACAGATTCAGGATTTGTTGCAGTTTTAACCTTCTTATTAACTTTTATAGGTGGATGTAATGGATCTGCTAGTGGTGGTATAAAGATTTTTCGTATTATTGTTCTATTCAAATCAATGAAGAGTTATTTAAAGAATACACTAGGAATTAAATCAAGCATTGAAGTGAAGTTTAATAAAAAGATTATCACAGATAATGAAATTCTTGCTATCTTAATATTTTTTGTCATTTATATTCTAACATTTGCCATTTCATCAATACTAATGGCATATCTTAGTAAGGCTGATTTTCTTACTAGCATTAGTTCAGTGTCTGCTACACTAACAAATTCTGGTCCAAGAATTGGTAATGTAATAGGATCTTCAGATGATTACTCTTTTTTTAACAATGAAGTGAAATTATTTTTATCATTCTTAATGATACTTGGAAGGTTAGAGATTTTACCAATTTACTTTTTTATATACAGCTTATTTAAATTTAATAGTAAATAGAGATCTGTTACTGTAGATTGAGTAATAGGTTAATCAAAACACATATACTTTGTCATAGTAGTAATCTTTCAGTGCATATGATGTAAGAATTTTTCTTCATTATTTCTTAAATACAATGCTTATTGCTTCTAATTGAAGCCAATAATAGTCCTATGCAAATCAAACTTGTTAATGTTATGCTTCCTCCATAGGATAAAAATGGTAATGGATCTCCTATCACTGGTAAAAATCCTATAGTCATTCCTATGTTGATAAAAAAATGGGAACTGAAAAAAGCAAACACTCCTATAGATACATGTTTAAAAAAGTAACTTCTTACTCTATGAGCAATGATATACGATATAGTAAGTAGTAAAGAATAAAGTGAAATTAGAGTCATACTACCTAAAAATCCCAACTCCTCACTAAGTACAGCAAAAGCAAAGTCTGTATGTTTTTCTGGTAAGAATCCAAGTTGAGTTTGGCTGCCATTGACAAAACCTTTGCCAAATAAATCACCTGAACCTATTGCTATTTGTGACTGTTTTGCGTTATATCCTATTCCTAAAGGATCTTCTGATGGATTTAAAAACGATATGATTCTCTTTTTATGATAATTGTGCAGAAAAGGCCATACAGCTGGTATCATTAAAATACTTAATAATCCGCAAATTAATAAATGAGATGTTTTTATTAACGCAGAGAATATTATTGCTGTTCCTATACATAACATTATGACAGCTGTTCCTAAGTTAGGTTGCTTGAGAACTAGAAGTACAGGTATAATTATAATTATAACGACTTCTAATAATCTTCTTAGTTCCATAATTTTATATATACTTTTTTTGGAGAAATAGCGTGCAAGTGCAAGTATCAAACCAATTTTTGCAAATTCTGAAGGCTGTAAACTGATATGACCTATTCTTATCCATCTTGTTGCACCCATCACGTGTATGCCACAATAATCTACTGTTAATAGTAAGATTATTGTTAAAGCATAAACAAGATATGAATAGCGTTCTAATTCTAAATATAGTAGGAGTACTACTACTGGTAACGACATACAAAACATAGCTATTTGGTGAGTTGCTAAGGGTGACCATTTTCCCCCAGCAGAAGAGTATTGTACTGCAATACCAAGAGAGAATATAGCAATAACATTAATAATGAGTAGCAAGAAAATCTTTTTCAATTTATTTACAGCTAAACCTTCTGTACTATAGAGTATAGTAAAAAATCAAACTTTTACAGGATGTCAAAAATTAAAAGATTTCGTTCTTTTATGAAGGAAATGAACGTTGAGGTATTTATATTAAATACTAATGATGAATATTTACGGTCGTGCGCAAATGATTTAAGTGATCTATGCGGTTTTACAGGTACAAATGGACTACTTATTATGACGCAAGATAATAAGTGTCCATTTTTTACAGATGGTCGTTACATTACACAAGCCCACAATCAACTTGACCACAAACATTTTCAAGTATACAACACACAAGAAAGAGATCCATGTGAGTGGGTGAGAGAAAATTTATCATCAACTACTACCTCGGGCTATTATTCTCGCTATTTTAGTATAAAGGATATAAAAAAGTATGAGCAGATCTGCAAGTTAGTGCCTTGTATAAGCACAAGAAAGAACGTAAAATCAAAAAAAAAGATAGTTGTACATCCAATAAAATATTCAGGTGAGAGTAGCCAAAGTAAGTGTAAAAGAATAGCAAGTACTATTGATGAAGATACTCTTTTAACAGATGTGAACTCGATATCATGGTTACTAAATATTAGAGATGAATATACAGAATACACTCCACATGTGATTTGTCGTGCTATATTGTACAAAAATGGTAACGTTGACCTCTTTTTAGAAAATGATGAGCTAGATCTAGAATTAGATGATCATATAAGTATTTTCAATATCAGTGAGCTTGAAATTGCACTGCGTAAACTAAATTCCATAGTCGTTGATCCAAGTACAACTCCTATGAGTATTGGAAACTTAGTTAAAGATAAGCACACAATTGAAAAAGGAGATCCATGTCTTGTTAGCAAAGCTACTAAAAATCATATAGAAATCTTGGGAGCAATCAATGCACATATTAGAGATGGAATAGCAGTTACACATTTTTTGCATTGGTTAGAAAATAATATTGATAAGAAAGTTACAGAACTTGATGCTGAAGATAAGATCTTAGAATTCAGAAAGGAAAGTAGATTATTTCAACAGAATAGCTTTCCTACAATTTCAGCATCTAATGAAAATGCTGCTATTATTCATTATAAAGCAACTGCTGAAACAAATAAGGTAATAACAAACGGATTATATCTAATTGATTCTGGAGGGCAATATTCAGATGGAACAACTGACGTGACTCGTACTGTTGCTATTGGTATTCCTACACGAGAACAGATTTTTCACTATACTGTAGTACTAAAGGCTCATATCGCTATTGCAAGTGCTATTTTTCCTTCAGACATTACTGGTGGAGAGTTAGATATATTAGCACGTTCACACTTATGGAAATTTTCTATGGATTACATGCATGGAACTGGACATGGAGTGGGAAGTTACTTATCAGTACATGAAGGACCTCAATCAATATCTAGAGGAAATAAGGTAAAACTTATACCTGGTATGATTGTTTCAAATGAACCTGGTTATTACATTCCCTATCAATATGGAATACGAATAGAGAACCTTATGTATGTTGATAAGCAAGAAGATGGATATTTATGTTTTAAACAGCTTACTTGCGTTCCATATGATAAAAAGTTGATAGATAAAAAAATGCTTACTGTGAGTGAAATCAAATGGATAGAGAACTATCATCAATTTGTCTATCGATCTCATATAACTTTAAACAGTACACAAGAGAATGGACTTTAAAGTTATTATATTTTAAATTACAATAGTTCTTTATACGCTCTAAATTTCAATGAAGCTTACATTATCGTGGTTACTAGATTATTTGAATACAAACGCTGATTTAGAAGAAATCACTGATAAATTAACTCAAATAGGGTTAGAAGTAGAAGATGTAATAGATAACTCTGCATTAGCTGGATTTCTTGTGGTAGAAGTAGTAGAAGTTATACAACATGCAAATGCTGATAAGCTCAAATTATGTAAAGTTAATAATGGTAGAGAAATTTTACAGATAGTTTGTGGAGCACGTAATGTAAGAAAAAACTTGAAAACGGTTATTGCTTCAATAGGAAGTACATTACCAAAAAGTGACTTCACGATCAAATTAGCAAAAATACGAGGTATAGAAAGTGAAGGAATGCTTTGTTCTGCCTCTGAGTTAGGATTAAGTGATGAAAATAGTGATGGAATAATTGAACTTTCTGATAACTATGCAATAGGAGATAAATTTTTCAATTGCGATACAATAATAGATATTAATGTTACTCCAAATCGTGGAGATTGTTTAAGTATCTACGGAATAGCACGTGATTTAGCTGCAACTGGAATTGGAACATTGAAAAATTTTTCTATTTCTAGAATAAATAGCGCTGAATATTCACCAATAGATATTAAAGTTCTTGATCAAGAAAGCTTTATTAGTAGCAGATATATTGCAAATGTAAAAAATATAGAAAGTCCAAAGTGGTTAAAAGATAGGTTAGAAGCAATAGGTATTAGATCTATTTCTGCTCTTGTTGATATCACCAACTATATTATGATATCTTTTGGTCGTACAATGCATGTTTATGATGCAGACAAAATTAATGGAAAACTTGAAATGCGTAAAGCTCATTTTGAGGAGCTTTTTGTTTCTTTAAATAGCAAAGAGTACTTATTGGATAATAGTGTAAATGTTATTTCTGATGACAAAATCATACATTCGATTGCTGGAATAGTTGGTAGTAAACACAGTGAGTGTACGCTTGAAACTATTAATATTTTATTAGAGTCTGCTTGGTTTAATCCTATTTCGATTGCTAAATCCTCAAGGAAACTAAACCTTTCTACAGATTCTAGTTATAGGTTTGAAAGGTCAGTAGATACAGGATTCATAATTGATGGTCTGGAAATTGCAACTAGTATGATCGTAGAAATATGTGGAGGTAAAGTACATGATATAGTTTGTTCTGGAAGTATAAATAAAACTAATCACTTGATCAATTTTGATTACCGAGATGTAAAAAAAATAGGTAGTGTAGAGATATTACCTGATGAAATATTTAGTATTCTCATTAAACTAGGATTTAAGGTAGAAAAAAAACAAGAGTATAGTTGGCATGTTTTTGTACCTAGTTGGAGGCAAGACATAACCTTAGTGGTTAATCTAGTTGAAGAAGTAATAAGAATATATGGTTATGAAAAAGTAAAAGAAGAACTAGTCACTAATGATACTGTACCTATAACTAGCATACATGATGATATACGCGTCCTAATGTCAAGTAGAGGTTATCATGAAGTGATAACCTGGTCATTTATGAGTAGTTCAGTAGCTGAAAAATTTGGCCAAATAAATACGTTCTTCACTATTGACAATCCATTTAATCTTCACTTCAACCTAATGAGACCAGGAATTCTACCAAACTTATTGCAAGTTGCTACTGATAATATTGTTAAGGGAATTTCAGACTTTGCTGTTTTTGAAATAGGACCAATATATAATAGTGAAGAAATTTTAGATCAACCTCAATACTCCCTTAGTGGAATAAGAGTGGGAAATAATTTATCAAGAAACCACTATAATACTATCAGAGAAGTAGATATGTTTGACGTGAAAGCTGATCTTCTGTCAGTTTTAAGACATCTTAACGTTAATTGTGATACTCTTGCGTTAAGGAGAACAAACATACAATATTATCATTTGGGTAAATCAGGCACCTTATCTTTTAGAAATAGAATAATTGGTCATTTTGGAGAGTTACATCCTAATATAATTGATTATTTTAAGTTAAAACAAAAAGTTTTATGTTTTGAAATCATTTTGACGAATATAGACTCCTTACCACGTAATAAAGAAAAATTCATTGACTATAAGTATCAAAATGTCAAACGTGATTTTTCATTTCTCATTGATAAAAAAGTGATGTTAGGTAACGTCATTAGTATGATCAAAAAAAATTCAGAGCTTATACGGGAAGTAGAGATATTTGATATTTATCATGGTAGTGATATAGAAATTGGTAAAATGTCAATAGCGTTATCTGTTACCTTTTGCTCTCCACTACATACTTTAACTCAAGATGAAATTCAAACAGAATGTAAAGCTGTAATTGATATCGTATATAAAAATACAGGCGGGGTTTTAAGGTTTGCTCTAACTTGAAAAGTTTACCTAACTTATAATTTTTGTTTAACAGAGAATTTGAATGATACAAATGCAATTAATAATAATTTAATTCAAGTGTATCTAAATTAAACCACGCTTCTTATATAATGTGTTATTTTTTAATATAGAACAAATCTTATGGATTCTAAACATAAAGTAGGAGTTTCTTTAACTCATCTTTTAGGACTGAACAATGTTAAGCAAACAAGAAGAAAGAAATTTGATAGATTTATTACTAAAACGTTAGAAATTATTGATTCAATAATAAACTTTATTTTGAGACGTGAAAGTAATAATGTAAATGAAGTTCTTAGAGTTACATGGGGACCTTTATTTTTTGGATTGATTGTAATATTGATTTTTTTTGGTATAGGAGGTCTTTGGTCTGTTATAGCACCGATTGATGGAGCAGTTCATGCAAGTGGAGAAGTTATTGTATCTTCCAAGAAAAAAGTAGTTCAACATTTGGGTGGTGGAATAATTAGTAAGATATTAGTACATGAAGGTCAAACAGTAAAAAAAGATGAAACATTAGTAATTTTGAGTGATGTAAATGAGAGAGCTAATCTTAGTATTATCAAAGAAAAGCTATTATCATTTTTTGCTACTGAAGCTAGACTCACAGCAATTAGAGGCAATCTAGATGTGCTTGAGTTTTCTGATGAAATTAAAAGCTTATCCAATGATGAAGTTGTAAATAAGGTAATAAAAAATCAAGTTAAACTATTTAATTCTCAGAGAAAAAGTATACTTGGAAAAGTCAATATATTAGAGCAAAGAATAAAACAATTATATGACGAACTTACTGGATTAAATTATCAATTAGAAGCTGTAAATAAGCAGTATGATCTTGTAAATGAAGAACTAGAGATAAAAAGACAATTACTAGATGGTGGCCATATAGGTAGACCACATATTTTAGTCTTGGAGAAACAATTTGCTGAGATTGAAGGTAGAGTAGGTCATTATCGTTCTGCAATATCACAGGTACAACAGAAAATTGGAGAAAATGAATTAGAAATTATTAATATAAAAAATGACTATCAAGAGAAAGCAAATGCTGAACTTAAAGAAATAAATACATCAATAGCGGATTTAAAGGAAAGGTTGATGGTTGCTGAGGATGCATTGACACGTACTATCATAAAATCACCTCAAGATGGGATAGTTACAGATATAAAATACCATACAGAGGGTGGTGTGATACAATCCGGTATTCCTATTATGAGTATAGTACCGTCAGATGATGATCTAATAATAGATGCTAAGATTCAACCTAGAAATATAGAGGAGATACTATCAGCACAAAAAAAAGGTGAAAATATAATATCTCTTGATGGGTTAAAAGGATTAAAAGTAAAAGTGCGCTTGAGTGCCTATAGTGCGCGTCGATTAGGTCTAATTAGTGGTATAATGAGTCACATATCTCCTGATGCATTAGATGATTCAAGATTAGGTCGTCATTACTCAATACGTGTAGTGATACCAAAATCAGAACTTGCTAAATTCAAAAATGTTTACTTATATCCTGGTATGCCAGCAGAAGTATATGTAGTAACTCAATCACGTACTCTTTTATCTTTTCTTTTTACTCCTATAATTGCAACCTTTGATAGGTCATTTATAGAGAGGTAAAACTTGGAATTTTATATACTAGGAGAATATTGTAAGTTAAAAATATGATATAAAGGAGATAAGAGGGAAAGATAACCC